>JBBRMZ010000005.1:0-52984 GCA_038230555.1 Chitinophagales bacterium | reverse complement strand
TTTTTACCGCCGATTAGCCAAAGATTTTGAAAAAACAACACAATCTTCCGTCGCATTTATTCAAATCGCTTTTATTAATATCATATTGGCAAAATTCTGAACCGAAATTTTAAAACATACTCTAAATGAATGATGAATGATGATATTCATTCATCATTAATGCGAATAATGGGTTGAAAAAGTCCAAAAGGGTTTCAGGAAGATAGTCTCGAAAACCGGAAGTGAATGTAACAGGCGCGCAGTTCCTCTTATCCCGAAAATCCCGGCCCCGACGTCCGTTTATCCTTAACAACCATTTGTTATCCGTCAACCCCTTGAGTCATATATAAGCCGTATATAAGCCGTGTATAAGCCGTGTATGATGCACGTATGAGTCAGGTCTGACCGTTTCCTCGGATAGAGTCAATTAGAGGAAAGGTCAAACTAAAAGAGCCCTCAAAAACGCCTTTTTCAAAATGGTTTATAGTTGGATAAACAAAAAGTAGACCGGTGTTTATCCACTTTTCCTAGTTTTAACCCATTATTCGCATAATTAATTAGTTGCTTTGACTTAACGCTTGTTTTTGTTCTTTTTGTTTAAGATGTAAAGAAGGCGGAGCGGGGCTTTGGAAGACTCCGCTTTTCGCTTTTTAAATAATTGTATTTTTATCTCCAGAGTAGAGATTGTTTGAACCTCTTGTCGAATAGCGTTTTTTATATTTGTAATTTGAGAGTATTTTCTAAAATTCATTATTTATCATTCATCATTATCTATCATGTCAAATTCCGTTTTGCATAAAGCCGGCGAGAGGGGGCATGCCAATCACGGCTGGCTGGACGCGCATCATAGTTTTAGTTTTGCCAATTATCATAATCCCGAAAAAGTGCATTTTGGCGTTTTACGCGTACTCAACGACGACGTTGTTGCCGGTGGTATGGGTTTTGGAACCCATCCGCACGACAATATGGAAATTGTGACCATCCCGTTGGAAGGCGAGCTGGCGCATAAAGACAGTATGGGCAACGGCGCCGTCATTCGACACAACGAAGTGCAGGCCATGTCGGCGGGAACCGGCATAACTCATTCCGAACGCAATCCCAATGCAGACGAGCGCGTCAACCTGCTCCAAATATGGATATTCCCGAAAATTCGTAATATAAAGCCGCGCTACGATCAGCAAATATTTGACCCTAAGGACCGGATTAATAAATTCCAGCAAATCGTGTCGCCCATCGGCGACATTCATAGCGGCGTGCAGATTAATCAGGACGCTTGGTTTCAGTTAGGGGACTTTGCCAGAGGCGCGGAAGCGACCTACCAGTTACAAAAAAAAGGGAACGGCGCGTATATTTTTATGATCAAAGGCGTCGCGACCGTCAACGGCAAATTGCTGAACAAGCGCGACGCGCTTGGCGTCTGGGACGTCGACCACGTGGCCCTAAAAGCCGACGAGGACGCCGAAATATTACTACTGGACGTGCCGATGGAGGTTAAATAATTCAAAACAAAAAATGAAGAAAATAACCGCCGCCAAAGCGACCCTCGACTGTATTAAATACCTGACCATCATTGAGGCCGATGGGAAAACCATTACCGCTGACGAACCGCTCGACCGCGGCGGCGGCGGCGAGGGGCTGAACCCCGGACAATTATTGCTGGCCGGCCTGGGCGCCTGCACGGCGATCACGCTCAGAATGTACGCCGACCGGAAACAATGGAAAGTAGGGGGTATCGAGATTGAATTGATTTTGTATTCGCTGGAAGATAAATCAAGCCGGATCGAAACCTCGATCCGGTTTAAAGGCACTCCCCCTGTAGAACAAAAAGCTCGGCTGCTTCAGATAGCCGAACTTTGCCCGATACACAAATTGCTGACCGGAAAAGTAGAAATTATCACTACAGAATACGATCATACTTTATAAAAAATGACCAAAGAATATAGTAACGGAGAAGTCACGGTAGTCTGGAAACCCGAGATATGTATCCATTCCGCCGTCTGCTTTCGCAACCTGCCTGAAGTGTTTGATCCGAAAAAACGTCCCTGGGTAGAAATTCAGGGCGCTACGACCGAGCGTATTATAGCGCAGGTGGACAAATGTCCATCGTCGGCGCTTTCTTATTACAGGAATGGGAAACAGGATCAATCGGCAGTGGAACAGGTGGAAACGGTCGTGGAGGCGCTTCCTAATGGTCCGCTTTTAGTGTATGGAACCATTAAAGTAAAAGATAAAACCGGTCATGAAGAGATAAAAAATAAAACGACGGCGTTTTGCCGTTGCGGCGCTTCGGCCAACAAACCTTATTGCGACGGATCGCATGTGCGGGTGGGGTTTAAAGACGCGGAGGTACAAATTTAATATGTCCGCTTTGCTTTTTTATTATTTTTGCGCATGGTTATACAAACAGCTAACTCCGACGAAGATATTTTGAAATGCTGGGACGCATTACGCGTGCTTCGCCCGCATCTGATTTTTGAAGAATTTGTGCCCTTAATCCGCGAAATGCAGCAGGCGGGCGCCTACTTAGTTTTTATAGAGGAAAACGGTAAAGCGGTATCCGCTGCCGTCTATAGACGTCAATATTCCCTTTTTGCAGGGAAGCACATTTATATAGACGATTTAATCACTTTACCCGAAGCGCGCGGCAAAGGGCATGCAGGGGCTTTATTGGATCGCGTGATCGCGATCGCTCAATCGGAAGGCTTAGACCGCGTGACGTTGGACTCAGGCCATCAACGTTCCGACGCGCATAGGTTGTATTTGAATAAGGGATTTCAAATTAGCAGCCACCATTTTACGCGTATGCTATGAATTTCCATATAACTGATCAATCCGTCTGGTAAAACTGATCGGCCAGTTTATTGATTTCTTTGTCGGTCGTTTTCCTGGATATAATCGCTACGCGGTAACGGAAAGTAATTTTTTGACCCGCTTTTAACTGGAAATTCCGCGTTTCTTTACCTTGCGAAAAAACTGCCGCGCCCAGTGGGTTAGCGGCAAAAAGACCATAGCCGCGCGCGTGCCAATAGGTAGGATAACCCAAATTTTCGGGATGGTCGACGATAGCGATAGAGATTTCTTCGCCTTTGATGCGCCCGTGCAGGTTGACCCAACGGCCGCGGCTGCTCCAGACCGAATCTCCCTGAAGGCCTTCGGAGCTTTTATATAAACCGGTAACGCCGGCGGTATCCATGCGCGGGACAGTCGTGGCGCGACCGTTGGCGTCCGTAAAAAGTTCCGGCTTATCGGAAGGCTGTTCGAGTTCGCGGGCGACGCGGATAGCAAAAAGTCCGTCCTTGGCGTCTTTAAATAAAACGTCGGCAACCGCCTCCAAAGTAGTGGCGCGTTCGATAAAACGCTTTTCGCCTTTGCCTGAAAAATGATAGGTCGTGGTCTCGTGGAGCGTCGGCGCGCCTTGTCCGTCGGCGCTAATCCAGTCGGCGGTAACTGTAAGGATTCCCTGCGCTTCCCCGGATTTGCAGAGGGTTATTCCGGTATGTTGAATCAGGCCGTATTTTTTCACGCGGTCCTGGGGCGGGATAGCGGCGGAATTATTCCAGTAATCGAACCCGTCGACGTTTTCGTAGTTGAGCCACATGCCGACGTGGTGCGGATGGTCGGTTCGTTCGCCGGGACGCGGTTCGAGGGGCCAGCCGCGCGTAACGATGGTTCCCCGCGCGCTGCGAATAGGAAAAAGTACGGGTTTTTTCAGGGAATCCCCGCCCGTATAAATATAACTGGTAAAAGGGATGCCGTCGATTACCACGTCCACTCTTTTATGCAGGGTATCGTTGGTCAGGCGTACTCTTTGAGCGGTCGAAGACGCGCTGTAAAGAAACAATAAGCAATAGAAGATGAGAGGGCTTTTCATAAAAGGACTTTAAACACGGTAACCGGAACGACGTCAAAAGTATAATATTATTTTGGCTGTTGACAGCCGCAGGCGCGATTTTTATCGGCTTTATCCATTCTGTACGGTTAGTTTTGTACTTTTGTTCTGTTCCGGGCCGGTCTCTTCCCATCGCCGGATTTTTTATGCACCTCTGCGTCCGCGCGGATAAATGATTTTACTTGCAAACTGAAAATGCAACTTACGAAACCGTCGTCGGCCTGGAAATTCACGTTCAGTTATCCACGCAGAGTAAAGCTTTCTGCGGAGACGACGCGCGGTTTGGCGGCGCGCCGAATACGCATATTGGCGTCGTTTCTTTGGCGCACCCGGGGACTTTGCCGCGCGCTAATAAGAAACAGATCGAATATGCCGTCCGGCTGGGCCTGGCGCTGGGCTGCGAGATCAATTTATATAATGCCTTCGACCGCAAGAATTATTTCTATGCCGATCTGCCGAAAGGATATCAGATCACGCAGGACAAGCGTCCGGTCTGTCGCGGCGGCGGCGTAACGATCCAGACTGCCACAGGCGAAAAATATATCCGGCTTCATCATATTCACATGGAAGAGGATGCCGGGAAATCTATACACGACCTCGACGACGCCCACACTTTTATCGACCTTAACCGTGCCGGGGCTCCCCTGGTAGAAATTGTGACGGAACCCGATCTCCGGTCCGGTGAAGAAGCGGTCGCCCTGATGAACGAAATGCGGCGGCTGGTTCGCTGGCTTGATATTTCCGACGGGAATATGGAAGAAGGGTCCATGCGCTGCGATTGCAATATTTCCATTCGAAAAAAAGGCGAAGACGTCCTGAATACCCGCTGCGAGGTCAAAAATGTAAACTCCATGCGGTTTGCCCGCCGCGCGGTGGAAGTGGAGACGCTGCGGCAGATTGCCCTTGTAGAAAGCGGCAGACAGGTAACTCAACAGACTTTGCATTTTGAACCTGCTACGGGCGTCACGACGCCCCTGCGCGATAAAGAGAACGCGCACGATTACCGTTATTTCCCCGATCCCGATCTTCCGCCCATCGTTTTGACTACGGAATACGTGGGCGCCGTCCGGGAACAAATCGGCGAACTGCCCCGTGCGCTCCGCGACCGCCTCGTCGCGGAATATGGATTGCCGCTTTACGACGCCGACATGCTGACGCAGGAAAAGGAAACGGCACATTATTTTTTACGCCATGCCGGTCTTGTTGATCCGCGATTGTATAAACCGCTCGCTAATGTTTTGATCAATAAGATTCTACCCTATCTTCACGAGCAGAAAACCGGATTTGACCGTTTCCCCATACTCGCGTCCGCTATTGGCGATTTTTTAACGTTGATCGATCAGGGAAAGATTAGTGCGTCCGCCGCGTATAGTCAATTATTCCCGGCTATGCTGGAGCGCCCCTCTGTAGAACCGCAATATCTGGCCGACGAACTCCATTTATTACACGACGCCGACGTCGGATTCTTGGACGGCGTCATTGCTCAGGTGTTGACTCAATACCCTCAAAAAGTCGCTGAATATAAAAAAGGCAAAAAAGGGTTACTGGGATTTTTTATGGGCGAGGTGATGAAAGCGGCGCAAGGAAAGGCGGAGCCGAAAAGCGCGAGCGCGGCGGTGGCGAAAGCGCTCGAAAGGTGAAAATTCTTACCTGCCTACATGCACCAGTAAAATAGAAATATCGCTCGGAGAGACGCCGCTGATGCGGCTGGCCTGCCCGATGGTGCGGGGCTTGATCTTTGTTAGTTTTTGGCGGGCTTCGATGGACAAGGCGGTTAGGGCGTTGTAATCGAAACTATCGTATAGCCGGAGGTCTTCCAGTCGACTCATTTTATCCGCCAGTTCGCGTTCTCTTTCGATATAGCCTTCGTATTTCATATTGATCTCCGCCAGTTCTATGAATTCCGTTTCAAACCGTTGTAGGTATTGATTAAGGCGCGGCAGGGCGGCGCGCAATCCCGGAACTTCGATCTGCGGGCGCGACAACAATTGCGAGAGTTTTACTTTTTGACGGATGGGCGCCGACCCCAGACTTTCCAGATAACCGTTGGCTTCGTCCGGTCCCGCGTTTTCTTCCTTGAAATGCCGTTCGATGGCAAAAGCGGCGTCTTTTTTTTCAGTAGCGCGTTGCAGGCGTCCTTCCATATTTTCCATACCGAGCTGAGCTGCGAGCGGGGTAAGGCGAAGATCGGCATTGTCCTGCCGCAGTAGAATGCGGAATTCGGCGCGCGAGGTGAACATCCGGTAAGGTTCTTCGGTTCCTTTATTGACCAGGTCGTCAATCAGAACCCCAATGTATGCGTCCGAGCGTTGGAGGATAAAAGGGTCTCGTTCATTAACGGCCAGGTGCGCGTTGACGCCCGCCATTAAACCCTGACAGGCGGCCTCCTCGTAACCCGTGGTGCCGTTGATTTGCCCGGCAAAAAACAGATTTTTAATCAGGCGCGTTTCCAGCGTGGTCTTTAACTGGGTAGGCGGGAAATAATCGTATTCTATGGCATAACCCGGACGGAACATCCGCACATTTTCAAATCCTTCGATCTTGCGAAGCGCTTTAAACTGCACGTCTTCCGGCAGCGACGATGAAAAACCGTTAACATATACTTCGACGGTGTCCCATCCTTCCGGTTCTACAAACAATTGATGGCGGTCTTTATCGGCGAAACGGTTAATCTTGTCTTCGATGGACGGACAATATCGCGGCCCGACGCCCTGGATTCGGCCATTAAACATTGGAGAACGATCAAAACCTGTTTTCAACATATCGTGTACTTCCTGGGAAGTATAAGCAATATGGCAGGGGAGCTGTTTGACGAGTTTTGGCGTATCGGTATAAGAGAATTTACCCGGATCCAGGTCGCCGTCCTGTATTTCCAACCGGTCGTAATCGATGGTCCTGCCGTCGAGGCGCGGGGGGGTTCCGGTTTTCATCCGGCCCGATTCAAAACCGAGTTCAATGAGTTGCTCGGTGATTCCTTTAGACGCGCTTTCGCCGGAGCGTCCGCCGCCCAGTTGTTTTTCGCCAATATGTATGATCCCGTTCAGGAAAGTTCCGTTGGTCAACACTACCGAGTCGCCTTCGATCTCCATACCCATACCCGTCCGGACACCGCAAACCCACCCGTCTTTGACAAGTAGCCCGCGAACCATATCCTGCCAAAAATCAATATTAGGATGGCTTTCCAGCATCAGGCGCCATTTCATGGCAAACGCCATCCGGTCGCTTTGCGCGCGCGGCGACCACATGGCGGGCCCCTTCGAGCGGTTCAACATTCTGAACTGGATCATTGTGTAGTCGGTCGCTACGCCTGAATAGCCGCCGAGGGCGTCCACCTCGCGGACGATCTGCCCCTTAGCCACCCCGCCCATAGCGGGATTGCAGGACATTTGGGCGATGGTCTGCATATTCATGGTGACGAGTAAAACTTTCGACCCCATGTTGGCGGCAGCGACTGCCGCTTCGCAACCGGCATGACCGGCGCCGACGACAATAACATTATATGTTGGAAACACCTTATTGAATTGTGGGCGCAAAGATACGAAAAAGCGCCGTAACCGCCCAATATTTGTGGAGACGCGATAAATCGCCGTCTCTATTTGGGACGCCTCGTTATTTGGATTTGGTGATTTGAACTTCTATGCGGGGATATTCTTCAAAGTCAGATTCGGTCCTGAAGATTTTTAAGACGTCGGCGCGGCGGCAGCTCGATTTGCGCAGACGTTGTTCAAAGGGAATGACCCCGGTGGCTTTCCATTTAAAAGCCGTGCGCAGCGAAACCCCCATTAGGCCGGCAAATTCCTGGAGGTCAAGCCATTCTTTAGGATCATGTTTGTCAAAACGGCGGCTTATGCGGGCCAGATCTTCTTCGATCTGCTCTAGTTGAGCATGGAGAAGCTCCAGTTGTTTTTGAGAAAGGCGAAATGTATTTGCGGCGGGAATAATGGCAGACATAATAGAACATTTTGTTTATTTATGTCCAAATATACTCTGATTACTATTATTTAAAATAATTTGTGTTATTTATAATAAATAGTATTAGCTTTTTTCATTCATTTGCATTCCATTATTCAAAGGTAGAGACACAGTATTTTGTGTCTGCCCTCTTAAACAGTTTAAATTGATTTCGTCCTATTTTTTTATCTCTTTATTCAGCCACCCCGCCGCTTGCATCAGCTCAATCATTTTCTGGCGATATTTTGGCAGATTTTCGTCCGTGTCTTCCTGGTTGGTTAAGAAAACATAAATCAGGTCTTTTTCCGGGACGGTAAAATAATCCGCTACAAAACCCGCCTGATGGCCCGTGTGGGAAACAGTTTTCAACCCGCCGGCGGTTTTCCCGATAAACCAGGCGTAACCGATAGCCGGAGGAATGGCGCCCTTCCAATTAGGGAAATTTAATATGGTCCGGGAACGGCTGATCGAAGAAGATGTTAAAAAGAGGTTATCCCGCAGCGCCTGTTCATATCTCGCTAATTCGTCCACGCTACTCCAGACCCCGCCGTTGCCCGCCGCGCAAAAAGTAGGATATTCGCCGTAATCGTATTCTTCAAATTGCCCGCCGATCTTCCGGTAGGCATGACTAACGCCGCGGTCGGGAAAAGGGCCGTCAGTAATACAACTTTTGGACATACCCGCCTTGTCGAAAATTTCTTGTTTGACAAAAGCCTGCCATTTCATACCGCTCACTTTTTCCACGATCAGCGCCAAGCCGTTATAGGCAGGATTGGAGTATTCAAAACGGGAACCGGGTTCAAACAGCAGCGTATCGGCTTGCAGCAGGGGGGCGAAATTCTCGGCGTCTTTGGCCGTCAGGTAAAAAACGCGGTCGCGGTCGACGGGCCGCAGGTCGGGAATACCGGACGTATGCGAAAGGAAGTGTTTGATCCTGATCCGCCGGCCAATAGCCGGATTTTTGAAAGTAAAATATTTACCGACCGGGTCTTCTATAGAAAGTTTGCCCCGCTCCTGCAAAATCAGGATTGCATTCGCTACAAAAGTTTTGCTTACAGAACCAGTGTTGAAGACTGTTTGGGGCGTTATCTTTTCTTTGGTTTTTATATCCGCAATCCCATAGCCTTTTGAAAATACGACCTGTCCGTTTTTCATGACTAAAATTGCGGCGCCCGGTTCGTTGGCTTTAAAAAAGGAGCCAAAATATGCGTCCGCCGATGCGGCAAAATTAAAAGCGCCGGGCGATTGAGCGCAGCCGCAAATACTTAGAAAAGCGCAAATCATAAAAGATAAATAAAACTTCATAGTTGGTATTGAATATTGAATCGACGAAGCAGACATCTGAATCAGGAAGTCATTTAACCGTTCAAAAATTTATTCTATAAATTTTCGATCTCTTCAACTGATAATCCGGTTATCTCTGCGATGAAGTCAATAGCTGATCCTTTTATTTTCAGGGCTTTTGCCATTTCAATTTCTCTTTCTTTTTTGCCTTCCTGCCTGCCTTCTTCTTTACCTTTTCGCTCGGCGGTCAGCGCGACGTTTTTTAAGTCTCCTTTATAAATAGCAGCCTTTTCATATTCGTGCAGTTCGTTTTTCGTCCAGTTAAATTTATTGGCATAAGTATAGGCTTCTTTTAATCCCTCGTCGTCCACATTTTCGGGTATGAAAGCCAAATTAGACGCTTCTTTCAGAAAGAAAACCCATTTTTCGGTGATGTTTTGCAAATGTTCCGACGGAATTTTAAAATTAGGTAGTTCTATAAAATAAAACTCCAGATCTTTAATGACCTGCCTGCCGGATTTCACGTTATTGATCGTATGATGGGAAAGATACTCTTCCTCGCCCGTAAATAAATAATTAAAGACGCCTATGAATATCACGGGTTTCAATTCCATATATTCTTCGCCACTCACAATTTGCGCGCTGTATTCTTTGCTTGTGTAATATAATACGCGCTTGTCCATATCGCCTTTATTAGCGACCTGCATTTCCACGATATAAGTATTTCCCGCGAAGTCCTGCGCGCGAAGATCGACGATGGTTGATTTAAAATCCGGCAAAATTGGCGGCTGATACGGATCTAAAATAGCAATATCTTTTAGCCGCGCGTCGCCTTCGCGTTGCAGGATAGCGTTTAAAAAAGAAAGCAGGATCTGCTTTTTCTTTACGTCGCCGAATATTTTACGAAAAGCAATATCATTTTTGACGTCAACAAAAACCATAACGGTATATTTAACGACAAATATAAGAAAAACCTGGCTAGTTTTGGCCGTTAATTTGAACCGCGAACTATTCAAAACAAAAACATGAGCCAGCTTCCGCCTTTGAATACCATTGATATTCAATCTCTTCAACCCGCCGACGCCGCAAAACTCGCCCGCGTCGCCCGCCAGGCCTACCAACCCCATTACCGGCATTTATGGACCGACGGCGGCGCCTGGTATATGCGCGAACAATTTAATGCCCGGCGATTGCGCGAGGAATTATCAGACCCGAACGCGCTATTTTACATGGCCCTACTCGACGGTCGCCCTGTTGGTTTCTTAAAACTTAACCGCGACGCGACGATCGAAAGTTTAGAAGGCGATTTTTTAGAGTTGGAGCGCATTTACTTGATGAAGCGCGCTACTGGAAGGGGCGTTGGAAAAGCGCTCGTCCATTTTACGCTGGATTATGCGCGCGAACTCGGCAAGAATGGCGTTTTTCTGAAAGCCATGGACACGAGCGACGCGCTCGGATTCTACGAAAAAATGGGCTTTGCAACTTTTTCCCGGTACCGCCTTTCTTATACGCTGATGGAAGAGGAATTGCGGGGGATGGTGGCGATGGTTCAACGGCTGCGCTAAAACCATCCGGCTTTTTAGCGTAATAAAAAATCGAATAAAATATATTTTATTTCTTAAATGTAGTAATGAATTGAGTTATCTTGCAGGAAATTAAACGCAGAATATCAATATTCAGCCTGCGCGCTTTTTACCTTTATTCTCTTCATTTATTAAACATCTGAATTCAATGAAAACCAACTTTCTGCTATTCTGCGCTTTCTCCCTATTCGCCGCTAACTCCTTATATGCCGTCGCTTCCATAAATTCTCCGGGTCACATTTCCCACTCCACCTCCAGGATAGGCGCGGGAACTCCCGCTATGTCTGTAAGCGCACCGGCGATTAAATGGTCTACTTCTTTAACCTGGCGCGAGCGATTGGGCGTATTTTTTCTAAAGCGTCAATTGCGACGGGAAGAAAAACGTCATGGCGCTGCGCAGACTGTAGGGAAAGATAATACTTTGGCGATTATTTCTCTCATCTCCGGCGTCGCTACTTATCCCGTTCTTATTATAGCCGCCGCCGCCGCAAGTCTCGGAACTTTAATTATTAGCTTCATTTGTGGAGTCGCGGCGATCGTTCTTGGAATCCTGGCGCTTGTTCAAATCTCACAGGATCGTGAAAAGTACGGCGGCACGGGCATGGCCATAATCGGGTTAGTGCTGGGCGCTGTATTGGCAGGAGTAGGCGGTTTTATTTTGCTTCTTATAGCTGCTTTTTCGGCGCATTAATTTAAATGACCAGATCGGATGAATGGTTTTAGGTTTGGCGTTTTAGAAGGTTGGGCGACGCCAAATCTTGCGTTTTAACCCGGGCAAATTTTTTATTTTGATGCAACCCTTTTTCCGTTAGACCTGTCTTGCAGCAAACAGGCGGGGTTAGCGTCTATATGTTTCCTTTCATCCTTTAAAAATATCCTTCTATGAAAGTGTTGGCCATCCTTTTTTTTATTGCGTTCGCCTCCTCTATGGAGGCCGTTACTTTAATTACCTCGCCTGCTCATCTTTCCCGGCCTGCTAATTCGGCTGTCGCCTCCGCTCTTGCCGTTTCGTCAAGTAAATGGAGCGCTTCGCTGACCTGGCACGAGCGGCTGGGCGTATTTTTATTAAAACACCATTTGCGGCAGGAAGAAAAACGCCAGGGCGCCCATCCGCAAACCGTCAATAAAAATGACAGCAAAGCCATTACCGCGCTCATTTTGGGTATCGTCAGTATCTTTTTCGCCGGAATTATTTTAGGAACCCTGGCCATTATATTTGGAATTACGGCGCTCCGTCGAATTAAAAGAGACCCGGATATGTACGGCGGTAGAAATATGGCAACCGCAGGAATCATTTGCGGTATTGTTGGAATCATAGGCGCTATTATATTTCTTATTATTTTAGCTAACAGAGCCTAAAGCGCGTTTTAATGAATTTAAAGCACTCAAAAATGAAAACAATCGCCTTCCTGATTTTTTTAAGCGTCGCGCTCTCCGGCTGCTACCCGTCGAAATACGTGAACGTTTTATCCAAACGCGCGCCTTTACCCAATAATACCATTGTCCACATACTTGGAGTCGGGCAAACTTTGCCTGCCGACGCACAATTGGTCGGGCAGCTATATATTGGGGCTCCGGGCGTCGATCCTAAATATTGTACTTACGACGAAGTGGTACATGAAGCGCTTCAGGAAACATTGAACATGGGCGGTAATGTTTTTCAGATCACAGAACACGGATCGCCGGGGCAAACCGCTACGCAATGCCATACACTTAAAGGAGACGTGTATTTTCTAGAAACCTATAATCGGATGCATCAATAAAAAATAGTTGTTTTTAAGTAATTAATGCGAATAATTGGTTAAAACCAGCAAAAGGGGATAAACACCGGGCCGCCTTTTTGGATATCCAGCTATAAGCCATTTTGAATAAGGTGTTTTTGAGTACCCTTTTAGTTTGACCTCTCCTCAAACTGACTGCTGTCCGAGGAAACAGTTAGACCTGACTGAGACCTGACTCAGACGTGCAGCATACACGGCTTGTGTACGGCTTATATACGGCTTATAGGTGACTTAGGCGTTGAGGGATATAAGGATAATCGGACGTCGGGGGCGGGGATTTTCAGGATAAAAGGAACTATACGCTTGTGGTATTTACTTTCGGTTTTCGAGTCTGTCGTCCCGGAGCCCTTTTTGAACTTTTTCAACCCATTATTCGCATAATTAATTTAAACCTCATAAATAATTTGGCCGCTTAACTTTCACCGTTGTACTTCGGTCTTTTTAACATGAAAAAGTTATTCATTTTTATTGGTTCAATTGTTTTCTTTTCTGCCTGCTATCCGTCAAAATATGTGTCCGTATTGTCCCGCCGCACCGCTTTGCCGCCTGACGCGATGGTTCGTATTGTAGGAATTGGACAAACTGTACCGGATAAAGCGCTTTTGTTGGGGCAGATTATTATCGGCGAGACGAATAATTTTAATCAGTATTGCATTTATGAAGAAGCGGTTCAGGAGGCAGTAAAAGAAACCCGGAATCTGGGCGGCAACCTGTTCCAGATCACCGACCATGACGTCCCAACCAAAAACTGGTCGCATTGTCACCTGATTAAAGGGGACGTTTATTTTATTGAAAACTAACCATTAGAACATGACTTCTATTCCTAAATTTATTATGCTGAGTTTGATTGCCGGAATCGGATGGAGCGCCTGCGACAAGATTGGAAAAGATACCTTGCCGCCCGCGAGCGAGTTGCCGACGACACTGTATGTAATAAATAATTCGACCGGAATTATAAACCTCGGTCTGGTCGTCAAGGATACGGGCAATACGTTCATCAGTTTGGTAAAAAACGCTTCCAATGGGGTTGTCACTATTAAAGATCAATGGCTCCGCTACGAACCGGACTGGTATTTTCAGAAAGGCCTGGATTCTTTTACAATTTCAGTCAACGGGGCGAATATGCTGATACAGGCAATCGTTACCGATTCTGCTTCGGCTGACTGCAAAATCGGGCTTTTGCCCATTAGCGCCGTTACCCGCGTCGGCGTGGCGGTTACGCTCAAAGCTTATGCTTATGAAAAATTTTGTAAAGGCGGCGACGACGCCTCGCTTCGGATAGATCAGACCGGCAGAAACGGATTCGGACATACAGAAAATAATAATGCTATGATTTATTATACTCCGGCGTCTACATTCCAGGGCTTAGACCAGTTAATTTATTCATTTGCCGCCAAAGACCCCGCCGAAGGGCGCGCTTACGCGGAAGCAAGAATAACTGTCACCGATAATAAAAATTGCGCCGTAACGCTCAACGACGCGGGCGTCCTTTGGAAACCCGCGCCCGGCGAACGCAGCGTTCTTATTCCTGTCCCTTTGCAAAAAGGCTTGTGCAACGTCCAGATCGATACGACAACACTTGAACTGACCGCCGGACCTCTGAATGGCAAAATCCTGCTTTATACGAAACAGCTTATTCAATATACGCCGGACGTCCTGCAAAACCAGACAGGTTATATCACTTATCAAATCTACGATCGCCATTATTCAGCCGATTATGATTTTGTCGCTTACGAAGCTCATTTTAAAATCGCTATAGCGACGGATACCGTCGGGCCGAGCTGCCCGGTCATTTTGCTCAACGATTTTACTACTGCCGCAGCCGGGTCAAAAACCCTTGTCGACGTCTTTGCCAACGATAATGTGTGCAGCGCCCAGAACCGCGCGACGCTCGCTATTGTTCAGCCGCCTAAAAATGGCGTCGCCGCCATTGAAAACGGGAAAATCGCTTATACGCCCAATGCCGGCTTTTCAGGCGTGGATACTTTTTTATACGGCATCAAAGACGCCAATAACCAGGCATATCAGACCGGCGTAAAAATAATTGTGCAATAAACAATTGGATTACGTATATTAGCGAAAAACAATTAGATTTAATCAACCTTTTAAACTTATAATTCCATGAGAATATGGCTTTTTTTACTTGCGGGAAGCGGTTGCTCGATTCTTGGCGTCGCGCAGGCTCCGACTGAGGGAACAGTAAAAGGAATAATTCAATCGCCTGTTCCGGCCAGAAGCCCTTTGACCTTTTATTTTACTTATACCGGGACAGAACACGGCTATTCTTACACGCCCAATCTTGCCGATTCGTATTATATTTATAATATAAAAATCGACAACCCCTCTGTTTTAGGAAGATTAGGCGTTGAACTGGGAACCGGACTTCGGAAACAAATAAACGATCAGTTTTCAATTGTCGCGGGGTTCCGAACGGAAGTCTTTACCAAATCTTTATTTTTTAGTTATATCGACTACTCTTATGCCAGCCAAATTTATGCGGATTCTGCCAAATCAAATCAAATACTCTTGCATTCCTTTGGCGGGAGAGAACAATTTGAAGATCAATTAAATATATTCTGGCTGCTGGCCGCCCGCCTGGGGGCCGATTATCGGGTCGGAAAAGGCAAAATAAAAGAATATGTATCGGCGGGTTACTCTTGGAATACCGTCGTTTTTAACTGGCGCGCAGGTGCAGAGCATAGATTTTTCTGTAGGCGCGGAGCTTGCCTCAGCCCGATTTAATTACCGGCTTGGTTTTTACGGTCTTTTATACCAGAACGACGCGCCTTTTTCTTCAAGAAAGCTACGCGCTTACCCTTATGGCGTCGGAATAAAATGGGAAATTAAATCCGCTCGATGAATTCTCGGAGGGTCAAAAAACCCGGCACGATTTAATATGATTAAGGGAGACATTTGATATGCTCCCATTCATAGTACAAATTCTAAGTAAATTTAGAGAATAAAATCACTTCCATATTTAAGTACAAATCTGGCAACATCTTCGCCTGCAATTAATCCAATAGGTTTTTCTAATTTGTTACTTAATTCTTCAATAGCATCTTCTAATCCTTTCGTAGTTTCCGCAGTCGTTATTATAAGCCCCGCGTTTGCTCCATAGATATTAATGGCAGTTTCAATTTGAGCAACCGCAGTTGTTTCCCAATGATGCCCTGTATAGGATTTTATTTGAACAACAAGTGTTTCTTCTTTTTCTAGGCTGCTAATCGAAAGACCAGATTTATATTTGATAATTAAATCTGCTCCATTGTCAGTTCTCCATCCTTTAGTTTTTCCATTCTCTTTTACTTCAATAATTCCTGGTATTTTTCTAAAAACCATGGCAATTAAGTCTTCAAGTTTACTAGCAGGATGTGTATGTTGAATTTTTTGTGTAATACTTTTTAAAAGAGGCTGTAAATCCTTCTTAAAATAAAATAATCCTACATTTTCGGAGGTTTCCTTACCAAAATTTTCTGTTTTTAAATTATCTATGGTTTCTAAAAAATCCTTTTCATATTCTGGGAAAATACGCCAATGGCTCCCTTGTAATTTAAGTCTACTTTGAATAATGGGCAATACTTTAGGATCGTTACGTTCAAATGCTGTAATTGTACTTAAATCAAGTTTGATCATATGTCTAAAATCACCAACCTCGTTGCCTTCTTGTTCGAATGAATAAGTTTCTAAAACTCGCCCTACAATACAGCTTCCCCATTTAGGCAAATTAATATGTATAATCCAATCACCAATAGCCACGTCTAAAAGAAATTTACCTCTTTTCCAGCATTGTTTTTCATTTATAGTCATTACAGACCATGATTTTGGAGAAAGTAGATCAAATTCGCTCCAACCAAACCTTGAAACGCCACTATTTATAGAATTAGTTAAAAAATTAATTACCTTCTGATAATCTTCTTCGTTATAGTCGTTTTTTTTAGGAGCGTTTATTAACCAAATTGTGATCTTTTATTTTTGTAAAGTTATTTATATATGAATTAATATAGAGTTTTTATTGAAGTCACTTATGAGGATAATTGAAGATTACTTATAAATCATCGCTACAAAGATATATTATTTAAATCAAATAAATATAAAATAATTTTTATACTAACTTTGCAATTTTCTTTGTTAAGACATGATATAAATAATCCCAACTACTCTTATTTTAACTTTCCTACACAAACTTTTCTTCCGGCCAAATTATTTTATTTCAAATCTTTCAATGTAAATTGAGAGTTTGCACATACGGCGCTTAACGATCTTACTTACCCGTTTAATGATTGAGATGAAATACCTATCCCTGCAAAAAATATTAATTGTAGCGCTTTCCCTGCTATTCGTCGGCAGCGTGATTTCTGTCATCCATTTGAAGTTCAGCTTTGATTTTGAGCAGTTTTTCCCGCAGGGCGACGACGACCTGGAGTTTTTCCGGTCGTTCAGCAAAGATTTTGAGAGCGACGACAATTTTATGCTCCTTGCGGTCAAAAATGCGCCCACTGTTTTTGATTCCGCTTTCCTGAAGAAATTCAACGCGCTGACGGCAAAAGCTTCGTCGACGCCTTTTGTCGTTGACGCGCAGTCGCTAACGAATCTCACGCTGCCGCTCAAGACGCCGTTTGGACTTGTCGGGGTCCCGGCGCTTCATATAGACGATCCGGAAACCTACGCCGCCGATAAGGACAAAATCCTGCACGACGAGCGCTTTGTCCGAAATCTGATCTCTGAAGACGCCTCCTCGCTGGTTATATTTTTGAAAACCAAGGAAAAACTTAACCTGCCGGAATCCGAAACGCTGATGTCCTCGCTGGATTCGCTAACCCGCAGCTACGGTTTTCAGGAATATCATTTCCTGGGTCGCGCCAATTTTCAGAAAGAACTAATTGCGATGGAAAAGCGGGAGGTCGCCGTTTCTACGGGCGCTGCCGCTATCTTGGTGGCCCTCATCATCTGGCTAATTTTCCGGCGGTTTTGGAGCGTTTTCATTGCGCTGACCTCTATAGGAATATCTATGCTTTTCTTTTTTGGGCTGCTGGGCGCTGTGGGGAGGGAATTGAGCGCTATGGCCGCATTGTATCCCGTACTGATCGTGATAATTGGAACCTCGGACGTCATTCACATGCTCTCCAAATATATCGACGAACTCAAACACGTCGGCGACCGGAGGAAAGCCATGATCCTGACCGTCAAAGAGATCGGTCTGGCGACGTTCATGACCGCCATCACGACGGCCATCGGCTTTGCCACCATGACCAGCCGGATTGCGCCCATCACTGATTTTGGTCTTAATGCCGCCGTCGGCGTCATGGTCGCATACGTTTCGGTGCTGGCGCTAACCGCCGCGCTGCTGCCGTTTTTTGAAGTCGACCAACTGATCCGGCTGCGCAAAGGAACCACTGTTTTCGACCGGTTCATGGAATGGATCTATTCGGTCACGAAACGCCGCGCGCGGCTGATCGGCGCGGTTGCCTGCGTTATTTTGCTGATCAGCGCAGTCGGAATCCGCAGGATCGGCACCAATTACAATATTGCCAATAATATGCCGGACGGCGTAAAAGTTTCCGAGGATTTCAAGTTTTTTGAAAAGGTCTTCTCCGGATTTCGCCCGCTTGATTTTGCCGTTTTTGCCAAAGGCGGACGCAAAGCCAACGATTACGACGTGCTGAAACAGATTGATAAAGTAGAAACGCATCTTCATTCGCTGCCGTCCATCCGCTCCGTCAATTCTATTACTTTGCTCTATAAAAGCGCCCACCAACTGAACAACGGCAACGGCAGCGAAGCCTACAAAATGGCCGGCGACCGCGAAAGTTTTGAAGCCGACAGCCTGCTAATGCGCAAGGCGCCGAAGCAATCCTTACAGGTTTTGCTAAGCAAGGACAAAGAAAAAGCCCGCATCGCCACCCGCATTCTCGACCTCGGCGCCGACAGCGTCCGCGCTGCCGGCGACCGGATCGACCAATGGATTTTAGGGAATACAGACACTACAGTCGCTACCTTTCGCCGCACGGGGACCGGGTTTATCATCGATAAAAATGTTGTTTACTTGCGTGGCGACCTGTTGCAGGGCCTTTTCTGGGAAGTAGGGATCATTGCCTTGCTGATGGGCGTTATGCTGCAGAATTTCCGTATGGTGATCATTTTCCTGATCCCCAATTTATTCCCGCTGGCCTTTGCCGGAGCCTTAATCGGTTTTATGGGCGTCCAGCTCGACGCGGGGATCGCCCTGATCTTTACGGTAGTTTTCGGCATCGCGATCGACGATACGATCCATTTTTTGAGCAGTTTCAAACTCCATCAACGCAAAGGCGAACACGTGGATAAAGCGCTTCACTCCACGCTCATCGAAACCGGCAAACCGGTCGTGATCTCGACCATTATCCTGTTTTTTGGTTTCCTGGTAATGATTTTTTCCATTCATCCGCCTAGCCGGACGGTCGGCAAATTGATTGCCGTCACGCTCGTTACAGCCCTAATGAGCGACCTTTTTATTAATCCTATTTTGTTAAGACTTTGGATTAAGGATAAGAAAAAAGGCGTCGAAATTAAAAAAGAAGAAGCGCCGGTATTGATGGAAGCAAATCATTAAATCCTTACCGGCGCGTCTGACGATTTAAGCTCCGTTTATAAATAAAGCTATTGCTTGCAAAAATACGCCGGATTTGTAAACAAAAAAATCCGACCTTTGCGGCCATATTTTAAAATTCCGGTATGGCGCTTATAAAATTTGAATATTTTCTCTCTAAATTTCCAGAAGTAGATCTCCCCGTCACCTTATCGGAAGATATTCATTTTGATTTCTCCCGCGAAAACGACCCGCTATCTGACGCGATGATCGAGGAATACATTCGCCGCTACGAAACCAACGGCGAACTGGAGAACGACGGCGACCTTACCGAATACGTGCCGTGTTTTAAACTGAAAGACGGTAAAAATTACTATGCCGTCGTATATTGGAAAGCTACGCTGCTGCAATACGATTATTTTGTCGCCACCTACAATAAGATCGGCGCGCTGATCGATAAACGGTCAATCGCCGGCTCCGTCGTAAAAAACGACGCCCTCATTATTACCGTAGCTACCCTTACCGCCGACGGGCTGATTTTCATAGCGCAGGGTTCGGAGACCCATTCCGGCGATTTTGACGCTTCCGCCGCCAAATTGCGCCAACTCGAATTGACGGAAGACGGCTTTATAACAGGATAAAGTTTAGTTTTTTTGTATTTAATTAAATTATTTATAGCGCGGGTTCGGAAGGTGATCCTTACAAATCCGATGGAACTGTCTAAAATACAGGTTGATATTACCCTATTCTGTATAAAAAAATTATTATCTTTGTAGATAATTGGTTAGTCGCGGCTAACCGGTATTGTTTTTCAGCATGAGCGTCCTCCGCGCAAACGCTTTATTTATTATCTCATGACCAACCGCCTCATTCGCCGGGTTATTATTTTAGGGGCCTTTGCTATTTTGCTCGTTATAATAGTGCAGACCTATTGGATCCGTCAATTATGGGACGTAAACGAGCGCGATTTCGACCGCGCCGTCAATCTGGCGCTGTTTAACGTAGCCAAAGACGTTTCCGTCGTCAGCCGCAGCGCCTTGCCGGCTCAAAACCTGATTAATCGATTGTCTTCCAATTACTACGTCGTCAACGTCAACACGCAAATCGACGCCACAAACCTTGATTTCTATCTCCGCAAAAATATTGAATCCGTCCACCTCAATGAGGATTTTTATTACGGCATTTATGACTGCCACAACGACCAGATGGTCTACGGCAACTATATCAGTTTTAACGGAGAAAAAGATACCAGCGCCATCGCTAAAGAGCTACCCAAATATGATAAATTCACCTACTATTTCGGAGTCAGTTTTCCCAAGCGGACTAACTATTTGCTCAGTAGTATGCGTTTCTCCATCATATTTTCGGTTATTCTGTTAGTTACCATCTTTTTCTTCATTTATTCGCTCCTCATCATCCTGCGTCAAAAGCGGCTATCCGAATTGCAGAAAGATTTTATCAATAATATGACGCATGAGTTCAAGACGCCCATTTCGACGATTAAACTCTCGGCGGACGTATTTGCCAACCATCCGTTTATACAAAGCGACGTCCGGCTTGTTAAATACGCCAATATTATTAAAGAACAAAACAACCGGCTGAATACGCAGGTCGAAAAAGTATTGCAGATCACGAAGATCGACAATAAAATGCTTAAATTGCATTTAGAAACGATCGATCTCCATGAATTACTAAACAGCGTTCTTTCTACGGTCCTGGTTAAAATTGAGGGTATGGATGGCGTGCTTGATATCCAAGAACATGCGCGCCGGCCGATCGTCAAAGCC
This sequence comes from Chitinophagales bacterium, assembly GCA_038230555.1. GTDB lineage: Bacteria > Bacteroidota > Bacteroidia > Chitinophagales > Saprospiraceae > JAAFJT01. The sequence continues at coordinate 32,168 of JBBRMZ010000005.1, read as the reverse complement.
GACACGCTCCACCTGACCAATATTTTGCACAACCTGCTGGATAACGCCATGAAATATTGTAAACAAGCCCCCGAAATTACTGTTATTACTGAAGAAACCGGTAATTTTGTGTCTTTAACAGTAGCGGATAAGGGAATTGGCGTCGAAAAAGAATATCATAAACAGGTGTTCGAGCGTTTCTACCGCGTCCCTACCGGCGACGTTCACAATGTAAAAGGATTCGGGCTGGGGTTATATTATGTGAAAAATATCTGTAAAGCGCATAATTGGAACATTGTTTTTGACAGCGAACCGGGCGTCGGAACTTCTATTAAAATCACGATGCCGAAAGCGATTTAGCAAGCTATCAGCCGTCAGCTATCAGCTATCAGCTATCAGCTTTTAAAAAGGGTAGTTTTTGACAGTAGGCAAAACTGGTTTTTGAATAAAAATTATATCTATTATATTTTCCTTATGAAGCAATTACTATTTTTATTAACGCTTACGGCGCTCGTAAGCCGCTCTTCCGCTCAGGGCATTGATTTTTTTCACGGACCTATGGCGGAAGCCTTGCAAAAAGCGCAGAAAGAAGATAAGATAATTTTCATCGACTGTTTCACCGAATGGTGCGGTCCCTGTAAACGCATGGCGGCCACTACTTTTAAGGATGAAAAGATCGGCGACTTTTTCAACGGCGCTTTCGTCAATATGAAAATTGACATGGAGAAAGGCGAGGGCCCCGACCTGGCGATCAAATACAACGTAACCGCTTATCCCACCTATTTATTCGTAAATCAAAAAGGCGAAGTGGTGCATCAAAGTCTCGGCGCCATGCAAGCCGACGCTTTTTTGGAAGTCGCCAAAACGGCGATGGGTAAAATGGATAACAGCAAAGAATTTGAGAAAGCTTATAGCGAAGGCAAGCGCGATCCGGATCTGATCCTGAAATATGTCCGCGCGCTTAACCGCGCCGGAAAACCGTCGCTCAAAATCGTCAATGATTATCTTGCTAAACAACCTGACCTGACCCAACCCGATAACCTGCGGATCATTTTTGAAGGTACTACCCAGGCGGACTCCAAAGTATTCGATCTGCTCGTCAAAAACAGGGATAAAGTGGCTGCCCTCTATATGCCTCAACAAGTGAAAGACAGGATTGAAGCCGCCTGCCAGAAAACGCTCCAAAACGCTACGACCTATAAAAATGACGCGCTGCGCAAAGAGGCGATCGATAAAATGAAAATGTATTGCCCTGATAAAGCCGACGCTTTCGCGCTGCATGCCGACATGAAATATTACGAAGCCGCCCGCGACCCTAAAAATTTCTGCGCGGCCTGCGAAACTTACGCTAAAAAGCAAGCCGGTAATAATGCGAATCAACTGTACGGATTAGCCAAACAAATCTCTACAGCCTTTCCGGACGATAAAAACGCGATGCAGGACGCCGAAAAATACGCCCGGAAAGCGGCAGAAAACGGCGGTCTGGCTAATTATTACTATACCTACGCGTCGATCCTCTATAAAAATGGTAAAAAGAAAGACGCGCTGGAGAACGCTCAAAAATCGTTGCAGATCGCTAAGGACGGCCAACCGCAACAGGTTCCGGAAATTGAACAATTGATCGAACAAATCAAAGGTTAACCTGGCCGGAGACCGGTTATTTTGCGCCGATAAAAAATTTTAAGTTCGCATGAGTGCTATTATTTCCGGCTTTTCAAAATGTTCTAAACAAGAAAAGATCCAATGGATCGCCGACCAATATTTTGAGGGCGCTACCGGGGTTAAAGATGCGCTCTGCCAGTTTTTGCTCTCCGACGCCTCGCTGCAAACCCGTTTCGACGCCTTTAGCGAAAATACCGTCAGCAATTTTATGCTGCCTTACGGCGTCGCGCCCAACCTGATCGTCAACGATAGAACTTTTGCGCTCCCTATGGCGACTGAAGAAAGTTCAGTAGTTGCCGCAGCTTCCAGCGCCGCAAAATTTTGGTCGACCCGCGGCGGGTTTCATGCCGAAGTGGCCGGCGTAAAAAAAATTGGCCAGGTGCATTTTACCTGGCAGGGCGCCCCGCTCCAACTCCAGGCTTTATTTCCCCGTATTCAGGCGGCGGCGCTTGCCGAGGCCGAACCTGTCACCGCTAATATGAAGAAGCGGGGTGGCGGCGTGCTGGACGTAGAATTGCTTGACCTGAACCACATAGAAAAAGAATATTACCAATTACGCGTAAGTTTCGATACCTGCGATTCGATGGGTGCTAATTTTATTAATACGGTCCTCGAATCCTTTGCAAAAACGCTGAAAAAAAGCCTTGTAGCGTACACGCAGACTGCGCCGGAAATACTGATGGCCATTCTTTCCAATTATACGCCCGACTGTCTTGCGCGCGCGTACGTGGAATGTCCGGTCGCTACGTTTGGAGAGCATAACGGCGTCAGCGGCGCCGACCTCGCGGAAAAATTCAGGTTAGCGGTTCGGATAGCGAGTCTTGACCCATACCGCGCCGTCACGCATAATAAAGGAATTTTTAATGGTATCGACGCGGTCGTTATAGCCACCGGTAATGATTTCCGCGCGGTAGAAGCCTGCGGGCATGCTTATGCGGCTCGGGACGGTCAATATCGTAGTCTCAGCCATTGCGAGATTGTCGACGGCGTTTTCCGCTTTAGCATGGAAATTCCACTGGCGCTGGGCGCGGTGGGCGGCCTGACGCAATTACATCCGCTGGCAAAATTTTCTTTGCAATTACTGGGTTCTCCGTCGGCAAAAGAACTAATGATGATCGTTGCCGCCGCCGGCCTGGCTCAGAACTTTGCCGCCGTCCGGTCGCTGGTCACTTCAGGCATTCAGCAGGGACACATGAAAATGCATCTGGGAAATATGCTAAACCATTTTGAAGCGTCTGAAACAGAAGACCGCAGTGCGCGCGCTCATTTTCAGGATAAACTCGTTTCTTTCAACGGCGTACGGGAATTTCTGACCACGCTCAGAAAAGCGCCTTACGCCAATTGAAACCAAGTTTTCTGTAGCTTATGAAAATTATCATCCTTAACGGCCCCAACCTTAACCTTTTAGGCAAACGCGAACCAGAAATCTACGGCGCCCAATCCTTTGAAGTTTATTTTGAACAATTAAAAACGGAATTTAAGGAGCGTATGTCGCTCGAATATTTTCAAAGCAACCACGAAGGCGCGCTGCTCGATAAGCTGCATGAAGTAGGATTTTCTTATAACGGGATAGTTCTAAACGGCGGAGCGCTGACCCATACTTCGATCGCGATCGCCGACGCCATAGCGGCTGTTACGACGCCTGTGGTGGAAGTGCATATTTCCAACGTCCATAAGCGGGAGCGCTTTCGCCAACATTCTTATTTTTCTGCAAATTGCGCGGGACTTATTGTGGGTTTCGGCTTAACCGGATACCGGTTGGCCCTGCAATATTTTATCGACGCGTCCAACGAAAGCGTCAAAGCGGAGTAGCCACCTGCACTTTTTCCACCCTGCGCTTATTGACTTTTATCGCTTTAAAAACGTAGCCGTCATGGGAAACCTCCGCGTCCTGTTTCGGAAAATCGCCTGTAATTTCCAGCATCAGCCCGGCCAGGGAACTGGCGTCTCCTTTTGCGTTTGCAAAGGTTTCTGTATCGATCTTTAATACGCGGCAAACGTCGTTGAGCAGGGTTTTACCCTCAAAAATATAATGACGGTCGTCTATTTTTTTATAATCTACTTCCATTTCATCGTCAAACTCGTCGCGGATCTCGCCAATGACTTCCTCCATGACGTCTTCGAGCGTAACAATGCCCGCGCTGCCGCCATATTCATTGACGACAATCGCCATGTGGAGCCGTTCTTTTTGAAACTCTCGTAACAGGTCTGCAATCTTTTTGGATTCAGGCGCGTAAATGACGCTGGCGCGTATCAGGGATTGCCATTCAAAGTCTTCGTTTTCATTAAAATAAGGGATCAGGTCCTTGACATATAGAATACCCGTAATATTATCAAAATCTTCGTCATATACAGGCAACCGTGAAAAGCCGGAATCTTTTACGATCTGGAGCAATTTTTTGAAAGCGGTACGAAAATCAACCGCCACCACGTCGGTGCGCGGACACATAATTTGCTTCACCGCCACGTCGCCGAACTTAACGATGCGTTTCAGCAAATCGACTTCCTTGCCGCTCCCCTCGTCGTCGTTCACGACGGTCAGGTCGATGGCTTTATCAAGGTCTTTGCCGGTCATTTCTCCGCCGCCGCCGCTGCTCGCCAGCCGCCGCTCCATATATTTGACGCCGTTCACCAAAATATAACTTAACGGGGTAAACGCAACCGCCAGCGCCGCTAAGGGAGCGGTCATAAACCGTACCAGCGCGATCTTATTGGCCTGAGCGTACATTTTAGGCGCTACTTCGGCAAACAGAACGATCAGGAATGAAACGCCTACCACGTTGACCGTAAAACTAAGGACGTGTTCGAGCGAACCCGGTGAAAAAGACAAAAACGGGAAAATGCGTTCCAGGAAATAAGCGACTCCGGTATAAGCGGTATCCGGTAACAACAGCCGCAGTAAATAATCGGACAGAACGACAATACCGATATTAATAAAATTATTAGCGATCAGAATGGTGGCAAGTAGTTTGCGGGGCGCGTTGACCAGCCGCAGGATGCGTCTGCCGGAAGGCGTATTTTCGGTCTCAAAATCGCGCAGGTCGTTATATGACAAAGAAAAAAAAGCGACCTCTGAAGAAGAAGCTAACGCGGACAAAGCGAGCAGCAAGACAATAAATGCTAAAGCAAACGCAACGTCCCAGTTATTGATTAAAAGAAACAAAAAACGGACGGGTAAAAACAACGGCAGTATGGGGTCGGGTTCAGTTTTCAATCATCAAATAATTAGTTAAATAATAAGCGCCCGAATAGCGGACGGAGGGTATAATAAGTACAAAAATAGCGCCCGCAGGCTCTATGCTTTTTTACCCTCCGTCGGCAATACGGTTAATTCACTAAAATGGCAGATCGTCTTCTGCCTCTGAAAGCGATGTATTTCCCCTGTGTTCGTCGGCAATTTGCATTGCCGGAGCGGGTTCTTTTGCGCGCATCGGCGGCTCCTGCGTCGGGAAGGACGCATTATTAGATTCTCTTTTTTCAAAAGGACGAACTACAAAAGCGACTACTTCAGTAATATTGCGTTCAATGCCATTAGTATCGGTCCATTTGCGGTGCGTTAATTTGCCATCAACAAAGACAGTACTACCTTTTTTCAAGTATTTTTCAGCAAGCTCTGCCTGATTTCTCCAAACAATTATTTCATGCCACTCAGTTTGTTCCTGAAATTCTCCATTTTTGTCTTTATAAGAGTCGTTAGTGGCTACAGAAAATCTGCCAACTGGCGTTCCATTTTCTAACCTACGCATTTCCGGGTCGCGTCCCAGATTACCGATGAGGGTTACTCGATTCATAATTAAAAAATTTAAGGATAAATAATAAGTTTTCTCGTTTTATAATAAACCGGCTGTTAGCGATTATAGCGACTTTAATCCCCCGAACGCTAAAAATATTAGAATAAAGATAGCGCTTTTTCCTGTAAATACGCGTCGATTATTTTTGGAAAAGCAAAATTAGTTAATTTATTTTTCTCAACCTTCATTAACCCTTCAACGGACCAGCTAAATCCCTCGCCCGCTTCGATCTTGCGGAAAAAAGCGATCACATACCGGTGCGTTAAGGTTTGCCGGTATGGCTTAGAAATTTGTAACAGACGAAAAGCGCCGGTCAGGACGGATCGTTCTAAAGGAGCGTCGCCTTCGGGTAGCTCGTTGGTTTCAACGAGCGGAAATTCATACAAACCCTGCCAGATATCCCGTTCGGTTCTTTTCCGGATCCAGACAAAATCTCCGTCGTTCACGACGAGGTAAGTAAAATAGCGTGCTGTTTTCTCCGTTCTTTTCGCTTTTACCGGTAATTCGGCTACCCGCCCTTCCAGCAGGGCTGAACATTGGCCGCGTAAAGGGCAGGACGGACATTTCGGTAGGGCAGGGGTGCAAACCGTAGCCCCAAAATCCATAATAGCCTGGTTGTATTCCGCCGGACGCAGCCGATCCAACGCCGCGTCTGCCAGAATGGTTAGCGCCTGTTTGCCCGCCGTTTCATCGACCGGCAAATCGACGCCAAAGAAACGCGCCAGAACGCGCAGCACGTTGCCGTCCACCACAGCGTATGGAAGCCCAAAAGCAAAAGATGCAATTGCTGCGGCCGTATAAGGTCCGACGCCGGGCAAGGCCAGCAAGGTATTATAAGAATCGGGAAAAACGCCCTGGAGCGGGCCGGAAATATATTTAGCTGCGGCATGAAGACTGCGGGCGCGGGAATAATAACCCAGCCCTTCCCACAACTTCATAACCTCGTCTTCGGGAGCGGCGGCCAGTTCCTGAACTGTCGGAAACCTCGCGGCAAAACGCTCAAAATAGGGCATGCCCTGGGCGACGCGCGTTTGTTGCAGGATAACTTCGGACAACCAGACCAGGTAAGGGTTCTTTTCCCCTTTCCAGGGTGTCGGGCGAAGGCGCCCGCCTTCCCATTGCATCAGGGTAGTCGTAAAAAAATATTGTTTTATATCAACCGTCAAGATATATGAATGAGCGCAGGACCCTGTTCATGTCCGGCATTTAAAACTTTAGAAATAGTTGTGTAAATTCTGTTCTCCGGTTACGGGCAATAGGAACGAGCAGGTCGTTTTTCATAATCAGTTGCGCGCCTTCCGTATTGATAAAACGAACAATATGCTTTAAGTTGACGAGGTATTTCCGGTGAACGCGAAAAAAACTTTGACCATCCATAATTTCTTCTACTTCTCCCAACTGTTTAGTAATTAGAGGAACCTGCTTATCCAACAAATATACTTTTGTATAGGATTCGTCAGATTCGCACATAATGATTTGATTAATATCTATAAAATTATACCCGTGCGCATTGGGAAGGGCTATTTTATCGCTCAGGAAATGCGGCGTTTGGAGTTGTTTGCGCAGAATTTCGATTTGTTGCGAATCTACCGCGCGCTTTTCATGCACTTTATCCAGCGCCGTGATCAAATCGGTTGCGTCGATTGGTTTGAGTAAATAATCCAGCGCGCTATATTTAATGGCTTTCACCGCATACTGGTCGTAAGCGGTCGTAAAAATAATATGCCATCCGTCAACCCCTATTTTATCGAGCAACTGGAAGCCGTTCATCACGGGCATTTCTATATCCAGAAATATTAAGTCGGGTCTGCATTTCCGCGCCAGTTCCGCCCCTTCCAGCGGATTGGTGGTAGCGACTACCACTTCTACGCTTGGACGCCATTTTTTGAGAAGTTTTTCAAGTGCCGATACGCAGTCTGGCTCGTCGTCAATAATTGCCGCTTTCATGTGCGCTACTTTAAGTGTTTTAAAAAGTTGGTTTTAATACGGAATTTCTAAAATAACCTGCGTCCCGGCGGGTGATCCGTCGGCATAAAGCAGATCATGGACTGTAATTTGCGATTCCCGCTGAAAACTTTCATTCGCCAGTTTCAGACGTTCGGACGTGATATCCATCCCGAAAGATTTGTTTTGAGCTGCCGACTTGCTTTTGAAGGCCGCCGCCGCCGCGCGACCCACGCCGTCGTCGCTGATTTCTATGCGAAGCAAATTTTCCTGCGGTTCGCTTGCATGGATAGAAATCGTGCCGCCTTCTAAGCGATGCATTAGCCCATGCCAAATAGCATTCTCCACATAAGGCTGCACCAGTAGCGGCGGTATCTTTATATACTTTTTGTCGATGGACGGGTCGACGCAAAGTAGATATTTGATTTTGTCCTTAAATCGGAGAGCTTCGAGCTGGATATATAATTCCAGCGCTTTAAGTTCATTTTCGAGCGTAACCCTTTCGGTGCGGGAATTTTCGAGTACCTGACGCATTAACCGCGCGAATTTAGTGAGGTAAAACGACGCGTTCTCGGCGTCGTTATCCAGCATAAAATTATTAATCGAATTAAGCACGTTGAATATAAAATGAGGGTTCATCTGCGAGCGTAGCGCTTTGAGCTCGCTTTGCCTAAGCGTAAACTCTTTTTCTTCTTCCAGGCGCTTTCTTTCCAATTCCGTACGTTCTTTTTCTATTTTCCCCCGGTAGCGCAAAAGCGCCAGCAATAAACCGCCGATCACGAGCAACCCTAATACCATCCACTTAAAAAATAGCGCTTTTTGTTTTTGGGTGGCCGTTTCCTGAATTTGAAGTTGACGCGCCTGATCTGCCAGCGCTAATTGAGAAGCGCTCTTTTCACTAAGTTGCGTTTGTTGAGCGAGATCAGCCTGCCCGCGCTCAATTTCGAGATCTTGTAAGAGCTTATCTCGTTGAAGATCGACAATTTTCTGCTGATTTTTTTCCTGGATTAGCTGTTGGTTGGCTAAGGCTAAGGTTTGTTGCTGTAATTGAATATCGCCCAGCCTTCGATCATTTTGAAGATTTGTTATGTCGTAATCTTTCTTAGCGACGGCAAATTTAGTTTGAAATTCGGCAAGATCTTTTTGACGGTTTTTATAAAACATACTATCCTGGACTATGGCGTATGCTTTTTGAGCTTCCAGGGCTTTTAAATAATCTTTCAGACCTTCCTGTCCTTTGACAAGTTCTCCGTAAGCTTCCAAAAGCCCGTTGGCGGACGTTTTTGAAAGTATGGCGATTGCTTTTTGGGAGTATTCAACGCTGTTTATAAAATCCTTTTTATAATTATAGGTGTAAGCCATATTGACGTAATTACGCGCAATAGACTCTTGGGCGCCTATCTTCTTATTTTCTTCAATAGCAGCCTGATAACATTCGATCGCTTTATCATAGTTGGGTATTTTTCTTCGTGCATAACTGATACCCAGGTTATTAAGCAATTTTGCCGCATTGCGATTGTTGCGGCGGCAAATCTGCAATCCGGCTTCAAAATAAAAGCCCGCTTTATCGAAATCTTTTTTCGGATTATACGCGCTGGCATAAATGTTGCCGAGCACGTTGCAGGCGTCAAGCAAGGACTCGCCATTATTTCGTTCGGCTAATTCGTAAGCTTCCAGCGCATATCGCTCCCCTTCGTCGAATTGTTTCTGGCCGTCCAGCACAATCGCCATCCTGTCTAAAATAATGATTTTAAGTTCTATATTTTGCGCCGCGTCAGCCGGCGATATCTGCTCGTTGTAAACGGTCTGTGCTTTTAATACGAGTCGGGAAGCGGCCAGGTAATTTTCCTGCCGGTACATATCGCGCGTATATTCTACCAGCGTGTAAGCCAGACGAACCGGGCGTCCCGTTTTTTCAAATCCTTCAATTGCCTTCTCATAAAACTCTTTCGACAGATCGTACTTTCTTAGCATGGTAGCAGCTTTGGCAACTGCAAATTCTGCTTCCGACAAATCTTCCAAGACGGCAGATTTTTTTGCCAGCGCGTAGGCATTTTCCGCCAGGGTTTCGCTTTCCTGGTAGCGCTCGTTTTTAAACGCCAGTCCGGCTTTGGCAAGCGCGTCTTTTAGATCGGGCGTTTGTGCAAACAATACGTCGGCGTTAAAACAAATCGTCAATAAAATAGCGTAAAAATATTGCATGGCGAAAAGCGTTAAAACGTTTTATGGAAATGCAAAAAAACGACTTATAACTAAGTGCGAAGTAGTTCTAAAAATTCGCTGATTATCATAGCCGTAGCGCCCCAAACGGTCTTGCCAAACACGTCGTAATAAGGCACGTAGCGTAAAGTGAGTTTTTCATTGACCCAAATATCTTTGATTTTAATGGTTTCAGGATCCTGCAAAAGCCGCAACGGCGCTTCAATAATCGCCCGCACTTCATTCTGAGCGATCTGAAAAAGGAGTGGTTGTGTGGAATAAGCTAAAAAAGGCGTTACTTTAAAATTACTGACAGGGATATACATATCCGTCAACTGACCAATTATTTGCGTCGTTTTGACCGCTACGCCTGTCTCCTCTCGCGTTTCCCGCGTTGCGCAATGCGCAAGGTCGACGTCGGATGCCTCTAATTTACCGCCCGGAAAACTAATCTGACCGCTGTGCCGGTCGACGCTTCTTTCCGCTCTTTCAATGAGGAGCAGGTGATGTTCGCCATTTTTAGGATACAGCAATATCATTACCGCCGACGAAGAGGCGCTTTCCGGAATGGGTTGTTGGGAAACCGGCTGACGCGCGGCATTGGCCATCTGGTATTGAAACGCTTTGCCTGGCAATGGGCGTTTCAACCGCATTTTCAGAAGCGCTATCCGTTCGTCCATTTCCAGGGACGATTCAGGTTCGTTGTACGGCATGATTTAGCTTACGACCCTGATTAAATAAAGCGGGTTCGCAAGAACAAAGTTAGAAAATTCATAGCAGAAACGGAAATAAATGGGAGAGAACTACGATTTATTTCCACAATACAGGAACGTCCCGCGCTTACTGAATATTCCATGCGAGCGGGTCTCCAACTTTGAGGGCGGGCGGTAGTAGGCTATTTGTCCAGGCGCTGCTATCCCAGACCAGGTTTTGACCAAACAATATTTTTACTCCTTTTTTCCGGTAGCCGGACAGGGTTTCCAGCGGTTCTTTTCCTTTCAGACCAGTATCGGGATCGCGTGTGATTAAAACGCAGCGACCGCATGGTTTGACCGCTTTAAATTCAAGATCGCCGATGCGCAGCCCCCGGACCGGGTCCTCTTCGTAAGGGTTACCGCCGGTAAAAACAATGTTTGGGCGAAAGCGACGCATTTCAACCGGTTCCGGCAGTCTGGTATTGAGATCGGCAAGCGACGCTTCGCCAATGATCAAAAAAGGATAAGCGTCGGCAAAGCTCACTATATCGGCGCCGGTATTATAGTCGGGATCGACGGCGCGTTCGACGGCGTCCGGCATATAGACCAGGCGGCAGGGTTTCCCTAAAAAGTCCGACAGTCGCCTGTCTGCTTCGGCAGAAATAAATTGCGCGCTGCAATGATCGTCCCATATCTGCACAGTCGCCGTCCCGGCGTTTGGGTCGACAAGGATGGGAACTTCAATAAAATTTTCCGTCGCTTGTTTTTCTTCTATTCGCAGGCGGTCGCCGTTCATAGTAGCCCGTAATAACGCCATTTTCCCAAACTGACGTTGCGTCATAAAGACCCCATTTTCGTCGATCAGCATCCAGCGCCGGTCGTGCTCAAAGCCGCGGAGAGTTACTTTAGCCGAGGCCGGAGAAAAACCGTCTAAAGATTTGACGGGGTAAACATTGATCTGGGTGACGCGTCTCATAAAACCATATACTTCCATTTAAGAAAAATCAACCGCTAAACCCGTCGTCTACCGCTTTTGGCTTAACCGCAGGTTTCGGTTTAACGCCTGCCGGTTTAGAGGAGCCTGTTGAAAAGGGCGTTGGCGTTTTAATCGCTCCATTGGCAGGCCGGGCGCCGGCGCCGGGCGCAGGTATTAAATTTGGCCCTCCCGATGAAGCGGGCGGGTTATTTGTTGCGGGCGGTGTTTCATCCTGGAAGCGGTTGGAATCAAATTCATTAGGAGTATTGGGTTGAGGAACGCCGCCTTCGCCAACGCCGTGATATTTGGAGCAGTCCAGTTCAATACCGATATTATCGGGCACTTTAAATTTAGCGGCATAATCATAAGAAGCGCGCGGATCATTTTCCAGTTTTTGCATAAAACGAGCATAAAAAGGCCGCGCCATAGCGGATCCCTGACCGTCGTTGATGTTGGTAAATCGTATCCAGTTATCATCGCCGCCGACCCAGGTCGCGACGATCAGACGCGGAGTAACGCCCATGAACCAGCCGTCCTTGAAATTATTGGTGGTGCCGGTTTTGCCGGCCACCTGGCTTTTCAGGGTCGTCAGACCCGGCATTCCTTTAGCTACGTACTCCAACATGGCGAGCATCACATAATTAGCGCCCTCGGGCAGCGCGCGCCGGTACTCAGGTATGGCCTGGAAAATAACATGGCCCGCCTTGTCTACGATCCGGTTTAAATAAACCGGTTTATGATAGACGCCGTTATCGGCAAACGTAGTATAGGCGCCCGCCATTTCGATCACTTTTAGATCGACGGCGCCCAGGCAAATAGAAGGCTGTTTAGGAACCCGGTATTGTCCGTTTCTATATTTCGCCGCGCTGTCGATCCCCATGCTGTTCATTAATTCGCGAACAGGCTGGGTAGTGCCAATTTGTTTCATTAAATAGACGGAAGCGGTATTTTTAGATTTTTTAAGCGCGTCCCACAACTGCAAATACTGGCCGCTGTAACCGTCCGAGTTATGCGGCGTCCAGGAAGACGATAGTTGAAAATTGCCTTCGCCAACGCTAATGGTTTGCGGCACGTCGTCAATGGACATACACGGAGAAATTCCTAATTGGTTAATAGCCGTCGAATAGACGAAAGGTTTGATCGTCGAACCTACCTGCCGGTCGGACCGCACGTGGTCGTATTGAAAATATTTATAACCAATACCGCCCACCCATGCTTTAACGGTTCCGTCGGTTGGGTCGACGGCCAGCGACCCAAGCTGCATGTGCATCCGGTGATACCGGATAGAGTCAAGCGGAGTCATAGTCGTATCTTTTTCGCCTCGTTCGTTATAAGCGAAAACTTTCATTTGAACGGGACGGTAAAAATCAGTTTTGACGGCGGTCTGAAGCCTTGACCATTGCGCTTTTAGTTTCAGCCATTCGTCGGTCGCCATTATTTTTCTCAATATATCTATTTGAGCGCGCGTCAGGCTGCCGGTAGAAAGCAGCGTTTCAAATAGCCCCGGTTGCGTTTCCTGGCGAAGCATACGGATAATATCCGAATCCTCTAACTTCAGGCCTTCAAAATTTTCTTGCACGGCGCCAAGAGCGTCGTCCAGAAATTTGGCGCGCATATTTTGGAACCGGTCGGAACTTCTAATATCCGTTTCAAGTTGCGCCAGCCGCTGCTTGATTTCGTCGGGGTCCGTATCCGCCGTTTTATAGGTCCACGGGTCCTTGCCCGCCCAAACGCGCCAGTATTTTGCCTGTAGTTGCGCCATGTGTTCGCGCATGGCTTCTTCCGCGAGTTTCTGGGTTTCCGGGTCTATGGTCGTATAAATTTTCAGGCCGTCGCGATAAATATCGTATTTGGTTCCGTCCGATTTTCTAACCGTAGTATTGTTTAGGATCTGGCGCACGTCTTTTTCAAGCTCTGTCCTGAAATAAGTGGCCAGGCCGTCGGTATGGGTTTTAGTTTTGAAATGCGACATATCCAGCGGCTTCAGTTTCAGGGCCTCGTATTGGCTTTGAGAAAGATAGCCGTTGCGCTGCATTTTCAAAAATACCTCGTTGCGACGGTTCAGACATTTTTGCGGACGACGCAAAGGGTTAAAATAAGAGGAGTTCTGAAGCATGCCAATCAGGGTGGCAGATTCTTCAATCTTTAACGAATCCGGCGATTTGCCAAAATATACTTCTGAAGCTGAACGAATACCGTGACCACCGTAATTAAAATCATACTTGTTAAGATACATGGCCATGATCTCTTCCTTCGTATAACTTCGTTCGAGTTTAACGGCAGTAATCATTTCGCTTAACTTTCGATAGTAAAGACCCAGTACGCGTTCCAGCAGGTTCATATTGGTCAGATTCCGGTCGGAATAAAGCAATTTTGCCAACTGCATGGAAATTGTACTGCCTCCGCCGGAACCGTGCTGCCTCAACAGGAACGACCGCAACGCTACCCTGCCCAGCGCTTCGCCGTCTACGCCCGAATGGCTGTAAAAACGGGAATCTTCCGTTGCTACCAACGCTTTAACGAGCCAGGGCGATAATTCGGTATAACTGACCGGCGACCGGTTCTCGTAATAATACCTGCCGAGCACCGTCTTCATATCGTTTGCGATTACTTCCGACGCTACGTTAAAAGAAGGATCCTCCAACCGCTTGAAAGAAGGGGTAGTAAAGGAAAAAACAAGAATGGAGACGGCAAGGAATATCCCTATTCCATAAAAAATGCGCCACATCCAGCGAACGGCGTTTTGATAAGCGGCTGTTCTATCTACGAATGGAGAATTTTCTGGCTGGGCTTTGAAATCTGGCATAAGAAAATATTAACATTACAATACTGCGAAAATTTTTTTCCGTCCTTGCTTTTTTAAGGATTATTTTAATCATGCGAATAATGGGTTGAAAAAGTTCAATAAGAGCGCCGGGACGATAGACCCGAAAATCGGAAATGAATACATCTGGAGCATAGCTACTTTTATCCCATTAATCCCAACCCGGACGTCCGTTTATCCTTAATAACCCTCCGTTTTCGTCAACCCCCCTTGAGTCGCATATAAGTCGCATGTAAGCCGTATATAAGTCAGGTATGAGTCATGTCTGCTGCACACTGTGATTATACCCGGTTTGGGAAAATATCAAACTAAAAGGTAACACTTGAACGTCGTTTTCATCATGGCTCCATCGTTAGACGCCAAAAATTTAGCCTGGTGTTTAACCCCCTATTGATGGTTTTTAACTCATTATTCACATTAATCCCTGATATTAAGGAAAAATATCGCTGAACGAAGAGCCATAAGCCTTTTTAAAGCATACAAATATAGGCTTTTTTAACGAAGCGGAGATTGTTTTATTTTACTTTTTATAAACGGTTCAAACGGGTTTTTGAAAGAAAAAACGGATCGATATATATGCCAAAAAATGGAAAGACAGCAATTATATATGTATCAACATGAAATGCAGCAATCAATTAATATGTTAATTAACATTGTTTTATGAAATTTATTTTTTAAATATACTATCTTAAAATAGATTTCATAAAACTTGCATTATTCAAAATAACAGCGCTCTTTTGTATTCTATAAAATAAACACATACATTCAACCCATATTTTTAATAGTATATAGGTCAATTAGGTCAATATCTTATATTCCCTGAATTGTCCTCAACCGCTCTTACACTTTTAAAATTTCTTAAAAAATCAAAATTCAAATCATGAAGGAAATCAAACTATTCATCTTAGCGGCTTGCTTCTTACCCTTGGCAAGTTCTGCGCAGAGCGCTTTTAACTATGGCGCTTTATTCGACTTTTTTCTGTATGGTTATTCCGCCGGAATCTCCATTACCGCAACTTCAGTCATATCTCCCTCCGCCACTTTTACCGCTTACCCGTACGGCGCCCCGGCTGGATCGCTTGTAACTTGGATGAAAAACGGCGCATTTGCTGGATTAGGTAACACGCTTTCGTTAACCGGCTTAAAGAATGGCGATGCTATTTTTGCAACGCTTTCTCCGCCCGTTGGTTTTCCGATAACATCCAATGTTATTTTTATTTCTATCCCTACTGCCCCCCCTACGCAGAGTTTTGTCAGGTTCCTGACTCAACCTGCTCAACAGGTAGCTTGCGAAGGCGGCACGCTGACCTATTCCGTGACAACGACCGGCGGGTTTGGCGCTTTGAGGTATCAATGGTATGTTAACGGTTTTCCCGTGATTGGCGCCACCGGAACTTCATTTACTACCATGCCGCTTACTTTTGGCAACCGCAACGATCAGGTCTACGTAAGAATTTTTGACGGATTTTATTATTATACTTCCAATGCCGCAATAATTTACGTTCTTCAACGTCCGTCAGTATGGTTATCCGCCGCGTCTTCTACGAATGTTTGTTTAGGACAGGCGGTTTTGTTGAACATTACCAGAAACGGATCTTCTTTAGATTTCTTTGATATTACTCTGAATACGGGCCAAACTTTCCGCTCTTATTGCTGTACGCTTCCAATTGAGTATAGATTCTATCCGCCGCTAGGCACGACTACGTATAAAGTCGCAAAAGTAGTTTCTGCCCAGGGTTGTTCGACTGTAGGTTCCGATATATTTGGCTCTGTGACGATCAACGTAGCCCCTCCCTGCGGAGGCGGAGGCGCGGGTTTGAGCGGCTCGTCCGCTCAGGCGACTTTTCCAAACCCATTCCAAAATACGCTGAACGTTCAATTAAACGCCGACCACGAAGCGTTTAGCGCGGGCGACGAATTGAAAGTCTACAATACGCTTGGTCAGGAAATATATCGTCAGAAATTGTCTGCGGACAATGTAGAAATAGCTACTTCCGATTGGAATAAAGGAATTTACTTGGTTCATGCAACCGTCGCAGGTCAACAGGTTTCATTGGGCAAAGTTGTAAAAGAATAATTATTGACTTTTAACCTTTCTTTATTTTACTGCAATTAGGGTTGAATTATTAATAAAAAAGCCTTCCGGGTTAGATAACCGGAAGGCTTTTTTTGTCGGACTCCCTGTTGTCTATGTATTGAATAAATATAATTTTTCGTAGTATTCTACAGCCATGCGTTTGGAATCAAAAGCGGGGATTATGTCCTTCATACTGTTTTTGACTATCTCAATCCACTGCATGGGATGGTCGTAATATAGAGGCTGAATTCGGTTTTGCAGGGCTTCATAAAGATGAATGGCGTCGGTTTCGTCCATTTCATGAGTAGGCATATTGTAATCCAGGGCCGGAATAACAAACGCGTTGACGCCGTCGCGGGCAAATTCGGGTATCCATCCGTCCAGAACGGAAAGATTTACCGAGCCGTTCATAGCGGCAGTCATACCGCTGGTGCCGGACGCTTCGCGGGAAATACGCGGGTTATTCAACCAGACGTCGGCGCCTTCTTTTAACAAGCGCGATAAATTCAGATCATAACCGACCAATACCGCGCAATTGGGAAACGACTGTATATAGTCGTTGATCCTGTTGAACATTTCGACTGATTTATAATCGGTCGGGTAAGGTTTGCCTGCCCAGATAATTTGCACCGGACGCTCCGCATTGGTCGCCCATTGTTTGAAACGCTCCAGATCAATAAGCAGAAGATCAGCTCTTTTATATCCCGCGAATCTTCGCGCCCATACGATAGTGAGCGTGTCCGCGTTCATTTTTTTGCCTGTCTGGCGTTCAACTTCTTCAAAAAGTCCGCGCTTACAGACTTTTTTTCTTTCTGTTAATGCCGCGTCGTCGCCCTTTTGCAGATTTGCGTACAGGTCGTGATCTTCCCAGTAAACTTCATCCTGCGCGTTAGTGACCGCAGTGATGGGGCTGAGGTCTGAAGCGTAAGCATACATCTGGCGCAACACTTCGCCGTGCATTTGAGAAACGCCGTTTGAAATCTTTGCCATGCGGAGGCAGGCCAGCGTATGATCAAAAACTTCATCATAAATTCCCGTGACAGATTGGATTTCAGCTAGCGAAACTTCGCCGAAAAAACCCATTTTATCAAGCAGCCGGACGTTCGTTCGTTGGTTGCCGGCAGCTTCGGGTGTGTGATTGGTAAAAACAAGCCTTTTTTTGACCTCTTCTTTGTTTCTGTATTTATTATACAACCAGGCAGCGGCGGGTAATCCGTGCGATTCGTTCAGGTGGTAAATTTCCGGTTCTACGCCTAAAATTTCAAGTAACTTACATCCGCCGAGGCCGAGGAGCATGCTGGCGGCAGTTTTAGTTTCAATATTGTCGTCGTAAAGGCGGTGACAGATGGTGCGCGCTAAATAATCGTTTTCAGGAAGAATGGTGGAAAGTAAAAAAATAGGAACCGTATGAAAAAGGTCCGGCGGCAAATAGTAAGCCGTAACTTGTACGGGCGCTCCATTAATCCGTATTTCAAACCTGATATCGGTCGGCTGGAGAAAGTCGTATTGTTTTTCTTCAAATTTGACGCCCATGGTTTGGTCGGCGTTGCGAATTTGATCATAGTAACCATATTTCCAAAGGACGCCTACGCCAATCAGATTTTGGCGTAGCTGATAGGCGCTGCGCATGTGCGAGCCTGCCAAATATCCCAATCCGCCGGAATAAATTTGAAGCGACGCGTCAATTCCAAACTCCATAGAGAAGTAAGCGGCGCTCTTTGCAAAGCGCGGATCAAAGGAATATGGATGATGAAATTCAAACATGTAGTTAGCTTAAGTGGAAATGTTTTGCTTAAATAAAGACGTCTACGGCAAAAGGGACGCCAGTTAACCGGATATAAAATGTTCGCCGTTTTAAAAAGAAGGGCGAATATCGGCATTCTACTGTAAAAACCGCTTCTTGCACAGAGAATAATAAGATAGATTTAATATTTGAAGGGAAATTTGCTTCTTCGCTCAGGTATCGGATATTCTTTTTACCTTTCCATTTGCTCTCTAAACCGCTTAATCAGGCGATCTTTTAATTGAAAGTTATTTAAATACAACCAATATGTCTCGGGAAAACCTGCATAACCGGCCGCTCATCGGAATTGATCTGGGCGGCACTAAAATAGAAGGAATTGTCATGGAAAGCGCCGCTCAGCCGGTTGCTCTGGAACGGCTGCGCCGGCCTACGGAAAGCGAAAAGGGCTACGACCATATCGTCGCCCAAATTGCCGGTTTGGTCAAAGAATTGTCTGACCGCACGGGCGCAAGCCCTGAATATATAGGCGTCGCCACGCCTGGGACCCTGGATCCGACTACGCAATTGTTGAAAAACAGCAATACGCTTTGCCTGAACGGCCGGCCGTTGAAACGCGACCTTGAAACGGCGCTGGGCAAAAGCGTCCGGATGGCAAACGACGCTAATTGTTTTGCCGTGGCCGAAGCGAACCTGGGAGCGGCTAAAGAAGCGGCCCCGGACGCGCGGGTCGTTTTTGGCGTTATTATGGGGACGGGCGTCGGCGGCGGAGTAGTTGTGGACGGCAAAGTTATCAACGGCATGCACGGGATCGGCGGCGAATGGGGACATAATTTTCTGGACGAATCAGGCGGCCCCTGCTACTGCGGCAGCGTTGGCTGCGTGGAAAAAGTGATTGCCGGACCGGCGTTAGAAAAATTTTATACGTCGATTTCAGGGCGGAAACTACCGTTAAAAGAGATCGTTGCGCAGATAGACGTTGAACCTGAAGCGATGGCCGTTAAACAAAGACTGATTTATTTTTTTGGTAAAGCGATTTCGGTTATCGTCAATATCCTGGATCCGGAAGTAATTGTGTTGGGCGGCGGCGTAGGGAATATTCCCTGGCTGTACACTGAGGGAGTAGAGGAAGCCAAAAAACACGTTTTCAACAACGGCAAGTTGGAAACATTATTTTTGCGACCCAAACTAGGCGATAGCGCCGGAGTATTTGGCGCCGCATTATTATAGGATGATTTTTATCCTGCTCCTTTGAAACACGGCTAATAGCCCTTTTCTTTGCGCTATGGAAAATAAAGATTTACTATGCGGGATTAAAAACGTCGTTTTTGACCTGGGCAACGTCCTGCTGGACCTTGATTTCGACCGGACGTTTCAACAACTGGAACATTATCTGGGCGAAGGTTACCGCGACCGCCTTCCAAAAGATTTATTTCTGGACTATGAAACGGGAAAGATTACGGAAGCCGCTTTTTTTGACGCTTTACGGTCTGCGGCAAAAGGACCTGTCAGCGTCCTTCAATTAAAAGACGCCTGGAACAGTATGTTACTGACGCTTCCGCTGGCGCGCCTGGAATTACTGGAACGCCTGAAAAAAAATTACCGCGTTTATTTACTCAGCAATACGAACGCCAGCCATGTGGACTGGATGCGCGGTTTTGTTGATTACCAGTATCAAATTCGTGACCTTGAAGGCCGCTTTGCGCATAAAGCCTATTATTCCCATGAGATCAACCTGCGGAAACCCAATATTGATATTTATGAATATGTTCTGAAAGACGCGGGACTTAAACCCGAAGAAACCCTGTTCATAGATGATAACCCCGCCAATGTGGAGGCGGCGCAAAGAGCCGGTATCCGCGCTCATTTGCATCCGGCAGGAGCGGAGGTAATGGATTTATTTAAGCTTTAAGAGAATTAAAGCGCGGGCTGCTCTGCAAAGACAACGGTTAACAGCGTTTTGCCAACAGCGCGCATCGTTTCGCGATCGATCACATTCATATTATCATCCAGATGCGTATGCCAGTAAGCGCCAAAATGACCGTCGGGCTGAGTGTTGATAATGTCAACCATCGGGATGTGCGCGATTTCGTTCACGTATTTATGGTCGTCGGTCATCATGCCGATTTGGTCTTCTACGAAAAAATTGACATAGCCCAATCGCCGTCCAGTTTTCCAGACGTTTTCGGCTACCTGTGGAGCAAATTGCAGCGAAATCTGATCTTTGGCAAATCGCGCGTTGACCGCGCCTGCCATATCCAGTAAAATTCCGTATTTTGCTTTATAGCCTGGAACCTGCGGATGAGACGCCCAATATTTAGAACCAATACACCAGCCGTTTTCTTCTGACTTTTCTTCGCCGAGGTCTTCGGCGTCAAAAAAAACAATATCAACGCCTACAGCCGGTGATTTTAATTGCAACTGCCGGGCAATTTCAAGTAATATGCCCATACCGCTGCCACTGTCGTCGGCTCCGACGATGGGCTCATTTTTTCGCTCTTTATCCTGGTCGGCCACGTCGCGGGAATCCCAGTGGACGGCCAGAACCACGCGGTCAGGATTCGAGGGATTGTATCGGGCAATGATATTGGTCCCGTCGATCGGCTTGCCTTTATAGGACTGAGCTTTGAATTTTTGCTCAATTACGTCCGCGCCCAGCCGTTTGAATTGGGCGATGATCCAGTTGCGCGCGGGGATATATCCTTTGCTGCCCGTGGAAACGCGCGGGCCAAAGGAAACGATCTTTTCAGTCAGCGCGTAGGCCGTGTCGCTGTTAAATTCAACGGACGGCAGCGGTCGCGCTACAGGTTCGACCGTCTGCGTTTTCCGCGCGGGCGCATAGCCTCCGAAAGGGTAGAGGCGCATAAAAAAAGGTAAAACAAAAGCCAGTATGATTAGGCCGACGAACAATTTAGAATATTTTCGGATCACCGCGTTTTTTAATTAATATAGCAGACAATTGAATTTGAAATCCGTTTCAAAAACCAATTTATTGAAGCGGCGTTTTCTTTTTTAATTGTTTTCCCAATTTGGGAGTTCCAGGTTTACCTGTAACTTTATTTTTTTTAAGATTTCTTAAAAAAAGCTTTTTTTCGTTTATTGAATGAAACCCTTGGTTTATAGTAGAAACTTGAGATTGTTTTTGCAATAAAAGAGCACTGCTTTCCTTATCGGCTCTAATAAATTCGCTGATTGCACGCGCTTCTTCTTGAGTTAAAAGCCTTGATTCGACCACAAAATCTATATTAAGCGATTCTTTAATCAATCCCATGATTTAATGTTTTAAAAATATTTATCAATGAGTTTTAAAGCTGCCGAAGTGTTGATTATCATTAAATGTCCGCCAAAATGAATAGCTCCTAAACTTTCAATATAATGATCGATAAGTGCCGTTTTTGCTATAAAAGAAACATATCCTTCATTTCCTCGCTGAAAAGAAAGTTTACATGCAAAAGAAACTAAATTTCCTGGCACGCCAAAATAAGTTTTCCGTTTGCCGGTATTGAAAGGCGCGCTTTCAATTAAATGCATAAAAACATGATCAGATTTTACCTCTAGACTTATTAATCCCTGAATTATTGTAGGATTATTTGCAATTGTCAATTTGTAAACGTCCCTTTCCGGGTATTTGGTTTCAGCGCCCCAGTTAAATTTCCAACCATTTTTTTTCGTAGTGTTTTTTGACTCTAACCTTATTAGTATAGAAATCTCAGTCTGAAAACTATCGCCAGATCGAACATTCTCAATAGAATTCGTTAACTTATCAACGATAAAACTAAGTCCTTCTTTTTCCGACAACTTTAATTTTTTAAAATTAAAAAGAAAACCGCTAATATGAATTATCAAGTTCTCTCTAACAATTATTTAAACTCTGGCTTAAATTTTCGACCATGTAGCGCCTTCTTTCCCGTCTTTGATCTGGACGCCCGCTTCCAGCAGCGCGTCGCGGATCTGGTCGGAAGCGCCCCAGTCTTTAGCGTCGCGGGCCTTTTTGCGCATATCAATGATAATATTCATTAAACCGTCAACGGCGCCTTGACCGTTAGATTGCGCTTTCTCGTCTGTCAGGCCAAATATCTTAAAAATGAAGTCGCTAAACAGCGTTTTTAATCGGGCGCGGACCACGTCGCCGACGTCGTTTAAGGAGGATTGACCACCTTTAAGGGCATTAATGATGGAGACCAACTCAAAGAGTCGCGAAAGAGCTCTGGGGCAGTTAAAATCGTCGTTCATATCCGCGTTGGCAAGGTCGCACAATTCGCTGATTTGCGTTTCCAAGGCAGTAGGCGAACGGTCGGAAGCGGCGGTTTCTACGGGAAAATTTTGCAGGAGAGTCCACCCTTCCATCAATCTTTTGTAGCCTTTTTCAGCAGCCTGTAGGGCGTCGTCCGTTATATCCAGCGGGCTGCGGTAATGCGCCTGCAACATAAAAAAGCGGACTGTCATCGGTGAGTAGCCTTTGGTCAGGATCGGGTTGTCTCCGGTAAATAATTGCGCAGGCGAGATGGTATTGCCGTCGCTTTTACTCATTTTTTTTCCGTTCAGCAACAACATATTGGTATGCAGCCAGTAGCGCGCCGCAAGCTGCCCGCAGGCGGCATAGTGTTGAGCGATCTCGTTTTCGTGGTGCGGGAACTTCAGGTCATTGCCGCCGCCGTGAAGATCAAACTGCTCTCCGAGGTATTTGGCGCTCATAGCAGAACATTCGATATGCCAGCCGGGAAACCCGGTTGACCAAGGCGATTTCCACCGCATCAGGTGCTCGGGCGAGGCTTTCATCCAGAGGGCGAAATCGGACGGGTGATGTTTCTCCTCCTGATTTTTCAGGTCGCGCGATTCCGCAAGGAGTTCGTCGATGGTTCTGCCGGACAGAGCCCCGTAATGGTGTGGGTTTTCGCGGTCGTATTTAATGGTATCGAAATAGACCGATCCGTTTTCGATATATGCGTAACCGTGTTCGAGGATGGCCTGTACGGTTTCTATTTGTTCGATGATATGTCCGGAAGCGGAAGGCTCAATACTGGGCGGCAGGGCATTGAACGCGCGCATGACGTCGTGAAAGCCGTTGGTATATTTTTGGGCGACTTCCATGGGTTCAAGTTGTTCGAGCCGCGCTCGGGTTTCCATTTTATCGTCGCCGCCATCTGTAAGATGTCCTACGTCCGTAATGTTGCGCACATAGCGGACGGCGTAACCTAAATGTAGCAAATAGCGGTAAATAATATCGAACCCTACGAAAGTCCGGCAATTGCCGAGATGGACGTCGTTGTAGACGGTAGGCCCGCAGACATACATACCCGCGCGGCCTTCGAACAGCGGCGTAAAAACTTCTTTTTCCCTGGTAAGGCTGTTATAAATTTTGAGTTCAGGTATCATGGCGCAAAACTACTTAAATTTAAGAAGGACTAACTATATTCCATCCGTCCGGGTCTTGTGTTTCGAGGCTAACGAAGCTTAAAAAAAGAAGCGGACGGGACTGTTTGTGGCGCGCTTTTCAAAACGGCAACTGTCGGATAATGATCGGAATACGGAACTTTAAAGATTTTGTTGGATAAAACGCCGATTTTTTGATCCGTTAAAATATAATCGATCTTCAACGCTGGAATGTTGCCGGCGTAGGTGACGCCAAATCCGCTTCCCCGTTCCCGAAAAGCGTCCTTCAAATTTTTGGACAAATGATAATAAGTATAGGATAAAGGCACGTCGTTAAAATCGCCGCAAAGAATGACGGGATAAGGGCAGCGTTCGATGTGCTGCGCTACTATTTCCGCCTCTTTTGACCGTATTCTCGCGCACCGGCGAACAGAGCTAAAAATGCGCGCAATCTCCCCCCAGGTATGTTTCTGCTCCAGTTTTCCTTTTTCGGCGACCCAGTCTGCTCGGCTGCTGATTTCGTTGGATTGAAGGTGGACGCTGTAAATGCGGGTCATTGTTCCGCGCAGATCGACGTCCGCATACAAACAACCATTCGAGCCGTTCTTATTAATGGGCAGATAACCATTAGCGCGGATGGGGAAATTGGAGAAAATGGAAATAGAATTAAAATTACTACGAGTATGAAAAGGATAAGCGGCGAGTGCCGGGAAACGCCGTAATTCATTATCGAAACTGGATTGAAAAGCGGTAAATTCCTGTAAGCAGAGAATATCCGGTTTTTGATCGGTAAAAAACTGTTGAAAATCAATTTCCCCTTGCGGCAGATTATTTTTTGCTTTATAACTTATAAGCGACATACCGTTTACATTATAAGTCATGATTTTAAAGGACTCCGAGTCGGCTGCCGCCCCGGCGGAGCGGCGAATTCCGTAAATAGCGGTCAGGTAATTCCAACCCAATAACAGGCACAGCGAAGAGATCCACCAGTATTTCATGCGGCTGATCGCCCAAATAGACGCAAAAACTAAGTTGCCGATCGCCAGCCACGGAAAAGCCATACCCAGGAACAACGGAACCCAAAAGTCGGCAGGCCGGACATAAGGGGCAAAATAAGCGAGAACCGAGCAGGCCGCCCAGAAAAGATTCAAACGCAAAATGATACTAATCATAAATGAGTTATGCGCGCTAAACGCTCCACCCTACTTATTTTTGCTCTCGTTAAATAAAATATCTTTTTCTTCCTGGGTCAAACTGGCATAACCGGACAATTTTATTTTCTCCAGAATAGAGTCCACGCGATTCTGCGGCTGTTCGGCGCCCGGACGTCGGTTTTCAGAACGATAGCGCGGTTTTCGTCCCGTAGCGCTCGGTTCCTGCTGGTAAATTTTTCTAAGCGGCGGAGGAACATTGACAAATAACTGATTCCAGAGAGAACCTATCGAATTGACAACCCAGGCAACCGGCGCCCCCAGATCTTTTCCAGCGCGGAGATTGACGGCATAAAGCCAGCCCATAGCCGCTCCGCCGAGATGCGCAAAATGGCCGCCGGAATTAAAATTATCCGAAATAGCCAGCGCGTCAAGGAACAACAGCAGCAAAGCGATGTACTTAAGTTTAACGGGACCTACGAAAATCAGATTAAACTCATAATCCGGCGCGATGGTAGCGGCGCATGCCACCATGCCCATCACGGCGGCGGAAGCGCCCAAAGCGTAAGCGTCCGCGCCCGCGCCATACATAAGGTGGGCAACGAGCAGACTGATCAGATCGCCGGCCAGGCCGCACAGGATATACAGCGGCAAGATCCGGTGGTTGCCCAGTAAATCGCCAACGATGCGGCCAAACCAATAAAAGGTGAGCATGTTCCAGAAAATATGCTGAAACTCCACGTGTAAAAAAATTGCGGTTAATGGCGACCACGGATGGCGCAGCAGAACGCTAAACGAAGAAGGCATTTCCAGCCATTGCAAAACGTCGAGATAAAACATCGTCGCTCCGCCGCCCGCGCCGGCAATGATTTTCAGCAGCCCCATCAGCACCCAGACAGAACTGTTGACAATGATCAGCCGCGTCACCATATTTCCCTGTTGAAACCCCCGTCTGACGTCCTCCCAAAGCGAATTAAACATGGTTATTTTTATTTTTTCAATACCTGGTTAAGACGGATTGCGCCGCCAGTACATAATCAACAGGAAACCGAATAAAGCTCCCCCAACATGAGCGAAATGCGCCACGCCGCTTTGATAACCGCCTACGCCCAGAAATAATTCTACGCCGGCATATAGCAAAACAAAATATTTTGCCTGTATCGGATAAGGAATAAACATCAAAATCAGACGATTGTTAGGAAACAGCGTTCCATAAGCCGCTAAAATACCAAAAATAGCGCCCGACGCCCCCAACATGGGACTACCTAAGACCTCCATATTTTGCAGTTGATGATATTCATAATATTGAACCGCATATTGCAGACCCAAAGCGCCAACGCCGCAAAATAAATAATAAAACAAAAATTTGCGCGCCCCAAAATATGCTTCGATCGGCGGACCAATGCTGGCGAGACCAAACATATTAAATAAAATATGATTAAAGCCGCCATGCATGAACATATGCGTAATAATCTGCCAAGGTCTAAAAAAAACTGATTCCGGATAAAAAGCCGCTAATTGTTTTACCAGAAACATTTGCGTATCTTCATTGGGCAAAACCATCGTTCCGAAGAAAACGATCACGTTGATAATGAGAAGATCCCGGACGACCGGAGTTAATTGAAAACCCATTTAGTAGCGTTACGTTTTGCGAGATGTGAATAGTTGAAAAGAAGAAAAAGGAACAGTCAAAAATTGAACGCCGGATCAACCGGAAAACTCTTTTTCCAGCGTTTCAAGATCAAAGGTAAGAAAACAATTTCTACCGGAAGGACTTTTGAAAGGCATGGTGCAGGCGAATAATTGATCGATGAGCGCCGTCATTTCGACTTCCGTCAGGGCCGTCCCTCGTTTAACGGCGCTGCCGCGCGCCATCGTGCGGGCGACGCGATCCGGGACGCCGGATGCCTGGTCGACGTTATTTTGAAACTGGTCGAGCAATTGTTCAATAATTTGTTGCTCGTTTTGCCCGGGCGGCCAGTCTGCGGGAACGCCGTGCACCACAAAAGCGTTGGAGCCAAAATCCTGGAGATCGAAGCCCAAACGGTTGATTTGAGGCAGAATATCGCGCAAAATAACGGCTTGGGCTGGGGTAAAATTGAGCGCGGTAGGAAATAATTCGCGTTGGGTAAATTGTTGATTATCGTTCAGCGATTCAAGGTATTTTTCATAGAGTACGCGCTCGTGCGCCGCCTGCTGATCGACCAGGATAAAGCCGGATTTAATCTGGCTGACAATAAAAGACTGATGCACCTGGTACGGCGCTTTTGCCGCAGGAAACGCCGGGCTGGGTGACTCGTCCATAACGTCGTCCGACCAGCCGCTTTTTATGGTAAAAAGATCGTTTTCAGCAGGCGCCGACCGTTCCTCGACGGGCGCCCAGTCGTTTTTTTCCAAGCCGGCATAGAGTTCTTCCCAGTTGCGGGCGGCGGGCGGTACGCGATAGTCTGAGCGACCCGGCGCCGAAGGCTCGGTTGTTTTCCGGTTGAATAAAGCAGAAGCAGTATCATCATCAGGACGCGGCTCCTTTTTGACCGGAACAAACTGTCTGGAAAAAATATTTTGCTGCTCAAAGTCGAGCGAAGGCGTAATACTGTTGCGGCCTAAAGCATGGCGGACGGCGACTTTCAGGTAATTATAAATAAGGCGCTCGTCCTCAAATTTAATTTCCTGTTTCGTGGGATGCACGTTAATATCAATGCGCGCAGGATCAAGATCTAGGAAAATAATATAAAAAGGATAGGATTCTTTTGGAAGTAATTCTTCAAATGCAGTCTGAACAGCATTATGTAGGTACGAGCTTTTAATGAACCGGTTATTGACGAAAAAAAACTGCTGTCCCCGGGTTTTTTTAGCGATCTCCGGCTTGCCTACAAAACCGGAAAGTTTGAGCGCTTCGGTTTCTTCTTCCACCGGCACGAGGTGTTTATTGACGTCCTTACCGAAAACGCCTACGATACGCTGGCGCAAATTGCCCGGCTCAAGGTGAAAAATTTCCTGGTCGTTGTGGTGCAGGGAAAAAGCAATACCGGAATTGGCCAACGCAATACGCTCAAATTCGTCGAGGTTATGGCGCATTTCCACTGTGTTGCTTTTTAGGAAATTGCGGCGCGCAGGTATGTTATAGAACAAATTTTTCATTAGAAAATTTGTCCCGACGGGCGTCTGACAAGGTTCCTGAAGTTTGACCTCGAACCCTTCAATGACAATACGGGTTCCCACTTCGTCGATAGAACGCCGGGTTTTCATTTCTACCTGGGAAATACTGGCAATGGACGCCAGCGCTTCGCCGCGAAATCCCATCGTATGGATGGTGAAAAGATCTTTGGCTTCGCGGATCTTGGAAGTGGCGTGGCGCTCGAAAGCGGCGCGTGCGTCAGTGGGCGACATTCCGCATCCGTCGTCTACCACTTGGATCAATCCTTTTCCGGATTCTTTCAAAATGAGCCGGATAGTTCCGGCGCCTGCGTCGACTGCGTTTTCCATCAATTCTTTGACTGCGGACGACGGTCGTTGAACGACTTCGCCTGCGGCAATCTGGTTAGCAACGGCGTCCGGCAATAAATATATAACGTCTGGCATAATATAACTTAACGTAAATTACCCGTTTTTACGCGCGTCTTCCGATAAAAAACCCAAAGATACGGTAAAAACGCTACGACGCTGTCGCCCGTTCATTGTTGCCCTTCACCGACGAAAGCCGGCGCCCTTTTTTGATGATTAAGTAGTTTTTCTTTCTGTTCAGAAAAGCAAAGCGAGCAATGGCTGGTTAACGTTTTATTGCGGAAGTTTACAAAAAATTAACCTTAACTTTGCGTTATCATGTGACGTTCGCTGTTTTCAACTCTTCCGGACGCTTTTCTTACAGACGTCCCTCTCGTCAATTTTCAATAAAAATACGATATAATGAGCGATTCTCTCAAACACGAATGCGGTATAGCGATGATCCGCTTACTCAAACCCTTAGAATATTATCACGAAAAATACGGAACCGCTTTTTACGGATTAAATAAACTGCATCTGTTGATGCAAAAACAACGAAATCGCGGTCAGGACGGCGCCGGTATCGCCACCATCAAACTTGACCCGATCCCGGGAGAGCGCTATATTAGCCGCAAACGCTCTAACGATCCGCAACCGATCAAAGATATTTTTAATAGCGTGTTCAGCCATTTCAAAGACCTCCGCTCCGAGGAAATTCATGATCCAGCTTACCTGAAAGCCCATTTTCCGTATATGGGCGAATTGCTCATGGGCCATTTGCGTTACGGCACCCACGGACTCAATACTATAGACAATGTACACCCGTTTTTACGACAGAACAACTGGATCAGCCGCAACCTTGCCTTAGCGGGTAACTTTAATATGACCAACGTCGACGAGCTTTTTGACGAACTGGTCAAGTTAGGACAGTACCCTAAAGAAAAATCAGATACTGTCACCGTTCTGGAAAAAATAGGTCATTTCCTGGACGACGAAGTACAGCGCCTGTTTGATTTCTTCAAACCCGACGGTTATGATAACCGCGAAGTCAACGACCTCATTATAGAACACCTGGATGTGCAACGTCTGCTCAAACGCGCTTCCAAAAAATTCGACGGCGGCTATGCGATGGTCGGTATGATCGGCCACGGCGACGTATTTGTATTACGCGACCCCAACGGAATTCGTCCCGCCTATTATTATCAGGACGACGAGGTAGTGGTGGCCGCTTCCGAGCGCCCGGCTATACAAACGACTTTTAACGTTAACTACAAACACGTCAAAGAATTGCAGCCCGGCCACGCGCTCATTATCAAAAAGAAAGGCAAAATAGCTGAAGTTCCGTTCATCGAACCCCGCCGGCGTCTTTCCTGTAGTTTTGAGCGGATCTATTTTTCGCGGGGCACCGATCGCGATATATATTTAGAACGCAAACAGTTGGGCAGGCAATTAACCGCTTCGGTGATGAAGAGCGTGCATGAAGATTTTGAAAATACGGTATTTTCTTTTATTCCCAATACTGCCGAGACTGCTTTTTTAGGATTGGTAGAAGGACTGAACGAAACGCTTAACGATATTAAAAAGGATAAAATCTTGGCTTTAGGTTCCGATCTGACCAAAGAATCGCTTGATAAACTCATTCACGTGTCGCCCCGTATCGAAAAAATAGTCGTTAAAGATGAAAAATTAAGAACTTTTATCTCCGACGACAGTTCGCGGGGCGAAATCGTTTCGCACGGATACGATGTTACGTATGGTATTGTCCAGGACCTGCGCGATACGCTGGTTTTGCTGGACGACTCGATTGTGCGCGGCACAACTTTGAAAAACAGCATTGTCAAAATTGTCGCCCGCCTTAAACCTAAAAAGATCATTATTATCTCTTCAGCTCCGCAAATCCGTTATCCTGATTGTTACGGGATTGATATGTCGCGCTTGAGCGATTTTGTCGCTTTCCGGGCGCTTATTGTCTTGCTTAGAGAAAATCATTTAGAGTATAAACTGGACGAAGCGTATGAAAACTGCAAAGCGCAGGAAAGTTTGCCGGTAGAACAAATTTCCAATGCCCTGATTGCTTTGTACGATACCTTTACTTACGACCAGGTCACTGAAAAAATAGCCCAATTGGTTACGCCGGATAATATTATTCCGGAGGTCGAAGTGATCTATCAAACCATCGAAGGTTTGCATAAAGCCTGTCCCAACAACAAGGGAGACTGGTATTTCTCGGGTATTTATCCGACGCCCGGCGGTAACCGCGTAGTTAACCGCGCCTTTATTAATTACATGGAGAATAAAAACGTCCGCGCTTATTGATATATGAAGATTAAAGCCGGACCTATCGCCAACCTGTCTGACGCCCGTTATTTTGCCGCTAAAGAAGTCGAATGGCTGAGTTTTCAGTTTGCGCAAGGAACGGAAGATTATATTGCCCCGGCAAAAGCGGCAGCTATGATGGAATGGACGGCGGGCGTTCAGTTTATCGCCCAAAGTTCGGTCTTTTCCCTTGAAGAAACGGCGGCGTTAGCGTTGCATTATCAAATTCCGATCCTGGGAGTCGATACCTTTACTACGCCGAAGGCGATTCTTTCGCTGCCGCCCGGCCTGCTCATACATAAAGAAATCGTCGTCGAACACGCCGTTTCTGTGGAAGCCCTTGTGCGCGAATTGGAGCTCTTTAACCCTTTGGTTGGCATTGTAGAATTGAACTTTGAGAAAAGCGGACTTTCTTGGTCCGATCTGAAGGCGCGCGACGGCAGAAATGGGGCGATCGACGCGGTTTCTTTAAAAGCGCTTTGCCATGCGCGTTCCCTCCTGTTAAATCTTCCCTGCCCGCTTTCCGAACTTGAAGAAATGTTACGCGAACTTCAACCTTACGGACTGACGCTTAAAGGCGGGGCCGAAGAACGGCCGGGCCTTAAATCTTTTGACGAACTGGACGAGGCGTTTGACGTCGTCGAACGGTTTTATGAGAACGAACAGGTTGACGCCGATTAAAAATCGCTTGAGCATTCTTTTTTAATTACCTTAGTAACAGGTAAATAATAAGTTGGCTAAATTGTTATCGCCGATTAGGAAAAATATATCGTAACGCACCTTAAAATCCTGAAAGGATGGTATTATTATAGAAAACCCATTAATATAGCTTCAAACCCCAAAGGGATGGCATTATTCAGTTACGCCATGCTATTATTTACCCGTTACTTACCTTGTCTGATAAAGATAAACAGGCGATAAGCCGAAATTTAACCGTCAGAGCTGTGAAGACATATTTTTTCCTTTTTAATTTAATGGTTATGTGGTCTTTTTTTGGATGCGGCAAAAAGAAAGCTGTGGCAAACGAGGCGGACGTTTGGTTAGAGAAAAACTTTCCGGCACAGTTTGACATAATTAAAAATGAGTATGCAGTCAATACTTGGACGTCAACCGACCGGAGCAAATATAAACTCATCCTGGCGTCCAAAGCGGACTCCGAAGTCCAGTTTTTATTGTTTTGGAATACCGGTCTGACCGACGGCGGCGCTTCAGTCGAAGATGTAAAAAAATCGTTGAACTACGCTATAGAAGACGTTGAAAACGTGCGCCATTTGTCGGCGGCTTTTAAAAAAGAAGGCGTCCTAAAAATATCAGTCGGGGTCGCCCAAACCCGGGAAGGGTACGTCGCCGACGTTTTATTTTACGCCAATCCAACGTCCGACGGAAGAGAAAAATGGATCGCGATAATGCGGCGGGCGTTTAAAGAGTGGCCGTTAACCCCTCAGACAAATATTTTGATTTGTTTTATGGAAGAAGATTATTTTGGGAAAGACTTTAAAGAAGTTTTGCCAAACCGCTTTATTCATGAATGGCCGGGCCCTAAACGGGATAATTGTATTACAACGTTGGAAAACGACTGGGCCGTAGATTTAGCCGACGCTAAAATTCTTGCGCGATTTTCGGTAAACTCCGGTAGTCAACGCGCGCTCAATGAATATTTACCGCATGCAATACAGTTAGCGTCGGTTTGGGCAAAAACGAATATCAAAAACCCAATTTATCTTAGGGAGCATGATTCCAGTTGCGATTCCAACGCCCATGATCTTATGGCCATTAATTATTGTATTCCTTACTTTTTAACCGCAGAAGCTGCAACTGCCGAACCGGCTTACGACGAAAAAGTAGCGGGTTATATTTGTGGGACCTATCAGGTAGATCAAAAAACGTTCACCCACATTAAAATTAAAAAAGAATTGTAGTTCTTAATCGTGATCTTATTTTAAACAGCGGTCAATAA
>JBBRMZ010000004.1:0-55934 GCA_038230555.1 Chitinophagales bacterium | reverse complement strand
GTTGTTGTCCCCTCTCTACCTGAAAGGTCTCGACAACCAGGCGGCGCGAAACGGGACAAGAGTTAATCAGAGCGTTGTTGTCCCCTCTCTACCTGAAAGGTCTCGACAACACGTCCAAAGTTTTCCGGGACTGCTTCACCGAGGGCAAAGGTTGTTGTCCCCTCTCTACCTGAAAGGTCTCGACAACTTGGATTCCTGGATGGATCCGCACTTACCTCAAGGACAGTTGTTGTCCCCTCTCTACCTGAAAGGTCTCGACAACTCCCTTTACAGATTCCTATAAGTAAAGGTTGTGTGTTGTTGTCCCCTCTCTACCTGAAAGGTCTCGACAACGCGCGAAGAACATAAAAGACCCCGCGCCGTTTGGTTAAAAGTTGTTGTCCCCTCTCTACCTGAAAGGTCTCGACAACGAGAAAACATATTTGACCCATCTCCATGCTTTAAGAATGGTTGTTGTCCCCTCTCTACCTGAAAGGTCTCGACAACTACCGAACCATGCACATACAATCCTTTCCCCAGAGGTTGTTGTCCCCTCTCTACCTGAAAGGTCTCGACAACCCGCTTTAAGCTGAACGATCACTCCCGTTAATTTTGGTTGTTGTCCCCTCTCTACCTGAAAGGTCTCGACAACTGACAAGAAATTGAATTCAGAAGATGAGGATGAAGATGGTTGTTGTCCCCTCTCTACCTGAAAGGTCTCGACAACCCGCGCTTTTCGGGACTACTGTGGCCAAAAAGGCTGTTGTTGTCCCCTCTCTACCTGAAAGGTCTCGACAACAAGAAAAAAATTCCGCGAAAAAAGAAAAAAGCGAAGTTGTTGTCCCCTCTCTACCTGAAAGGTCTCGACAACGCAAACGCCGGAATATTCAAACTTCCAATTATTTAAGAATCGGTTGTTGTCCCCTCTCTACCTGAAAGGTCTCGACAACGCTAAAGAGGTCGAAACCCGCTATGTCAAACCGCGTTGTTGTCCCCTCTCTACCTGAAAGGTCTCGACAACACATTGAGATTAAAAACAATAAATGAAGATGTTAAAATTGTTGTTGTCCCCTCTCTACCTGAAAGGTCTCGACAACTCTTCTATACATACTGCATGGTATGTATAAATCTTTGTTGTTGTCCCCTCTCTACCTGAAAGGTCTCGACAACAATATCGTCAATATCTTCCGGCGTTTTGTCGTCTGCCATGTGTTGTTGTCCCCTCTCTACCTGAAAGGTCTCGACAACAAGCCTGGAGCGACCAACTGATTGACAACAAAGTTCGTTGTTGTCCCCTCTCTACCTGAAAGGTCTCGACAACCAATGTCTTATAATCCACAATTCAAATGGTATTAGTTGTTGTCCCCTCTCTACCTGAAAGGTCTCGACAACAACCCGCTTTAACCCCTCCCCCTCAATCTTACCCTGTTGTTGTCCCCTCTCTACCTGAAAGGTCTCGACAACAGCCTTTGCCGACGGCGGTAATTGAAACGCTTGAGTTGTTGTCCCCTCTCTACCTGAAAGGTCTCGACAACAGCTGTTATTGCTAATGGTCTGGGAGAATCCAAAGAATTCGTTGTTGTCCCCTCTCTACCTGAAAGGTCTCGACAACCCAAATAGCTTTTGCAGCTATTAACAAACTTACGCAGTTGTTGTCCCCTCTCTACCTGAAAGGTCTCGACAACCTGCTTTCCCAGATTGAGCCGTTCCAAAATTCGGTTTTTGTTGTTGTCCCCTCTCTACCTGAAAGGTCTCGACAACAATCTTTTTCATTTTTTTATTAATTGTTCCTCTCTATATGTTGTTGTCCCCTCTCTACCTGAAAGGTCTCGACAACCTTAACTTGCATGTTTCAGTGGGTATCTCTTCTCCCACTTGAGTTGTTGTCCCCTCTCTACCTGAAAGGTCTCGACAACCGTTTTCAAACAATGCAATAAATCATAATTCCGTTAAGTTGTTGTCCCCTCTCTACCTGAAAGGTCTCGACAACAATAATAATAGTTAATCAAATAACGGCTTATTTCAGTTGTTGTCCCCTCTCTACCTGAAAGGTCTCGACAACTAGAATACGCAGACCACTATTACCGTACAGTATATACGTTGTTGTCCCCTCTCTACCTGAAAGGTCTCGACAACTCGCAAGCAATGACTTTAACCTTGTAATAAGTAGAGTTGTTGTCCCCTCTCTACCTGAAAGGTCTCGACAACAAGAGCCGGAACATAATTGATAATGAAAGGCATGATAAAAAGTGTTGTTGTCCCCTCTCTACCTGAAAGGTCTCGACAACACCTATTGCTAAAGCCGTTAAAATCGGCGTTGTTAAAGTGTTGTTGTCCCCTCTCTACCTGAAAGGTCTCGACAACCTTCATGTGGGTCGGCTACATGGGTAGCGCAGCCCAGGTTGTTGTCCCCTCTCTACCTGAAAGGTCTCGACAACACTCTTGAGAACATCTTCACCAAGATTCACGATCTGTTGTTGTCCCCTCTCTACCTGAAAGGTCTCGACAACACTATTCCCGATTCCAGCACATTGTTATTGGAATTTTGTTGTTATCCCCTCTCTACCTGAAAGGTCTCGACAACAATTCATGATATGAAATATTTTCTATTATTATTTATGCGTTGTTGTCCCCTCTCTACCTGAAAGGTCTCGACAACAGCATAGCGACGCATATAAAAACGACGTTACAATCAGAGTTGTTGTCCCCTCTCTACCTGAAAGGTCTCGACAACTACGAACTGAATACTGTCGAAACGCCGTTCTGGCGTCTGTTGTTGTCCCCTCTCTACCTGAGAGGGCTCGACAACAAAACCCAATTAAAATCGCTCATTGAAACTTCATTTCTTTATTCTCTTTTCAGTTTTAAAAGACAAGAAGAAGATTTCGATGCAATTCATTGACAAAAAAGATTGAATCCGCCTATTGTATTTAGAATGGGGCGTCTAAAACTTATGAAATAAAGTTTTACTGGTGTGGAAAAACGGCAGGTCAAGGAACAATGTAGCAAAGCGGATATGGAATTTAAAAACTGTTTCCTCATTTTAAAATATGTTGTAGCAAATATATAATGTTTTAATTAGCAAATTAAAAAAATAGATGTTATTTTCAAATAATTATTTTATAAATTTTAAGAGAAGCATAATTTTAAAAACCTCCCCAAAACCCGCCTCCCCGCAACCGCAAAAAAATGCTTATTTTTGTTGCATCTTTCAACTTCGCGCTCTATTGAACTGGCGGCATGAGCAAAATAAAAATAAAAAACTTCGGACCTATTAAAGCGGGCTGCGTAGAAGCAGACGGTTGGATAGACATAAAAAAGGTCACAGTTTTCATTGGGAACCAAGGCTCCGGTAAGAGCACGGCTGCTAAATTGATCTCTACATTTACATGGATGGAAAAAGCGCTCGTGCGGGGTAATTACGATGTCCGGTCGCTGGAAGGGAAAGGAGAATTTAAAAATCAACTCCTTGCTTATCACCGGTTGGAAAATTATTTCCGCTCGGCAAACGGAGTGGAAATTACGGAAATTGAATACTTGGGCGACGCTTACCGCATTGATTATAAAAATGGAGCGCTTCATGTTGAAGAAGCCAAAAAAAACCGGTACGCGCTTCCGCAAATCATGTACGTTCCCGCGGAAAGAAACTTCGTCGCGAACGTAAAGTCACTCAAAAATCTGAGATTAACGTCATATGCGCTCATAGAATTTGTTACCGAATTTGACCGCGCCAAAGAAGCCATTGACGGATCGCTCAAACTTCCCATTAATGACGTTGAGATTGAATATGACCGGCTGAACGATTTTATACACGTTAAAGGGACGGATTATAAAATCGGGCTAACCGAAGCGTCCAGCGGTTTCCAGTCGGCGGTTCCCTTATTCTTAGTTTCATGGTTTTTATCCAACATCGTCCAACATAAAAATGGATTTGTCCGGGATCCCATGAGTAGTGAAGAGTTGGAAAGGTTTAAAAAAGGCGTCGCCGAGATATGGGCAAACGAGTCTTTAACAGAAGAGCAGCGACGGATTGCGCTTTCAGCGCTCTCGTCAAGGTTCAACAAAACCGCTTTTATAAATATTGTCGAAGAGCCGGAACAAAACCTGTTTCCCAATTCTCAATGGCAGATGCTGAAAAGTCTGCTGGAGTTCAATAATATGAATCCGGCTAATAAATTATTGATGACTACGCATAGTCCTTATCTGATTAACTTTTTGAGCGTTGCCATTCAAGGCGGCCACCTGAAAACTAAAATGAACGGTTTCGGTATAAACGGAAACAGACTTGAAAAATTAAGCGCCATTATCCCTGAAAATGCGTTGATCGACGCCGAAGACGTCGCTATTTATCAGTTCAATGAAACCAACGGAACCATCCAAAAACTGGCCGATTACGAAGGCGTCCCTTCCGACAAAAATTACATCAATATGCAACTGGCCGAAGGCAACCGTTTATTTGACGCCCTTTTAGAACTCGAAGAAGCTTTATGACCCTGAATTTTTTTGACGTTGCCTGCCAGGAATCTCCTCTGGAAAACATTTTATTTGGTATTTGCGACGGCCAAAAAGGCGTAAAAGCGTATACCGACGTGAATAATTCTTCCGCTTGGATTGCAACCGTCAAAAACGAGGCCCGGATTAAACTAACTTTTACAGCTATCGACAAATGCGTCATCAAAGACCACGAGCTACGCGGCAAAGGACGATGCGACGGTATGCTTTATTCCAACGAGCATCTTTATTTTATTGAGTTAAAAGATCAATCGAAAAACTGGATTTCTGAAGCAATAGAGCAACTCGAATCCACGATCCAGTTTTTTATAGCTCACCATGATATAAAGAAATACAAACACAAAAAAGCTTTTGTCTGTAACAAACGCCGCCGACACTTCCAGGAAATCGACAATGAACTAAACCTACGATTTTTTAGAGCATATGGCGTCCGGATTGACGTTCAGGCAGAAATTATTGTGATTGCGCAATGAATTTTACACGCTGCTAATCTTCATAAATATACTTTCGGAAACGGCAGTTAAAAAAATCCCGGATTTTCTGCCATAGAAAATCCGGGATTAGAGCGTCTTTTTAATTTTTCCAAAAAAATAAAAAGACGCCATTCGCCTCCTTCGCGGTTAGGGCGAATAATTTTAGCGAATCTGACCGCGAATAATACCGCCCGGATGTTTAACAGAATGCGCGTTGACGTAGATCGGTTTAGTCAGCAAAGTAGTGTAAACCGAATCGGCCACCGTTGTCACCTTAACCGTGCCAAAATCAGCGGCGCTTGTATAAAACCCAACATATACGGGACCGTTAACCCCAACCGCGCCTACATGGT
This sequence comes from Chitinophagales bacterium, assembly GCA_038230555.1. Lineage (GTDB taxonomy): Bacteria > Bacteroidota > Bacteroidia > Chitinophagales > Saprospiraceae > JAAFJT01. The sequence continues at coordinate 50,617 of JBBRMZ010000004.1, read as the reverse complement.
AATGCGCCAACTTCATGGTGTCATTCGGCTCCAGGTTGGAAACGGTAACTTTTGAATATAGCTGCTTGCCGGTAGTCATCCGAACCAATGCGAGCCCGGTAGCGGTCGTTGCGACCGGCGGAACTTCGTTAGCGCCGATCATCGTAACGTCGGCAGCCAGCGCCACGCCCGTGTTTAGTTGTCCCCGCACGATTCCGGAAGGCACGTTAGTAGAATGGGCGTTGAAATAAATCTCGTTTGCGTCGTTTTTCAAACTGTCGACCAACGTCTGGCGAAGATTAGGAATAACGCCTGCTGCAACGCCGCCAACAAAAACCGGGTTAAAAGGCAAAATTACCGGTCCGCTGGTAATTACATTTCCAACGTGCAGATGAGCGGCATTCAAGACGTCGCCTTCCGACAAACCCTGAACAGTGATCACATAACTGAGTGAATTATCGGAGAGCAGTTGCAGGGCGGCAACTCCGGTCTCGTTATGACCGGCAGGAGCGGGGACTTCATTTCTGGCAGACAACGGAATTGTCCATGTTTTTACTAAGGAAACGGAAGGATCTTTCCTACAAGCGGAAAAAAATAGCAGGCTCAACAGAATAGAGGGAGTAAGAATACGGATAAAACGCTTTTTCATGAATTGTTTAATTTAAAGTGAACGTTCAAGTCATTGTAAATGAAAACAAACGGGAAAGGTTGTCCGGTTCTTATACTTTAACGGTAAAGGATACATTATTTTTTTGAAGCAGGTTATTGGGCGCTGCGCGCCGCCATCCCGGCCAATTCTTTGACCCAATAGATCAATTCGCCAAAACGGGCGTCCTCGCTATGCCCCTGTTTCCAGCGCGCGTAGATCTGCTGGGCAATCACGGCGTTTTTGAATAATCCAAAAACATAATAAAAAGAAATATCGGTCATGTCGCGACCCGTACGCAAGGCGTAGCGGTCAATTACCTCGCGCCGCGTCAGGTTGCCTTCGCGCCAGGTCAGGTTGAATTGGCGCATGGCGTCGCCATCTCCCGGTTCGCTCCAGTAGGCCAGCATAGCGCCCAGATCCATTAGCGGGTCGCCGACGGTTGACATTTCCCAATCAAGTACCGCCAGGATCTCCGTCCAGTTTTCAGGATTCAAAACGACGTTGTCGTATTTGTAATCATTGTGGAGAAAAGCCGGCTTCTGCGCGCGCGGCAGATGCGCGCGCATCCAGGCCGCAGTATCGGTCATGTCGGTTATTTCGTCCGTTTGTGCCGCCGCGTATCGTTTGATCCAGCCTTCCACCTGCCGCTCGACGTATCCGTCCGGTTTACCGAGTTGGATCAGTCCCGTTTTTTCAATATCAAGCGCGTGCAGGTCGGCAAGGTTGTCGACCAGTTTTTCAGAAAGCGCGCGCAGGAGCGACGGCGTTAGTTCGGGCTGGGCGGCGTCTTTAGCCCTTAAAATAATTCCTTTCACGCGCTCCATCACATAAAACGGCGCGCCAATGATCTCGCCTGTTTCTTCGAGGCAATAAGGCGCGGGAATTTTTGCGTAAAAAGGTTGTAGCGCTTTCAATACGCGGTATTCGCGCCCCATATCATGCGCGGATTTTATATTGGCCCCGACCGGCGGGCGGCGAAGCACATATTCCGTCCCGGAATCTGTCTGCAATAAATACGTCAGGTTTGAAAACCCGCCCGGGAACTGGGCGACTGAAATGATCTTCCCGAACCCGGGAACCGCCGTTTGGAGGTAAGGCGCTAAAGCCGGAAGACGGAGGGTTTCTTCAGAACGGACGGCGCGCGGGGCGTCGATATGGATCGGGTTCACAGGTTCTCAATTTCTTGCTGCGATAAGCCGGTTATTTTTATAATAAATTGCACGTCCGCGCCCGCAGTTATCAGCGCTTTGGCGATCTCCTTTTTTTCTTCTTCTCTTCCTTCCTTTTTTGCTTTTTCTGTTGCTTCTTCTGTTGCTTTTTTCACGGCGAACTCCAATTCATTTTCCAGATCCCGCCTATGAATAGAGGCATTATCATAAGCGTCGAGTTCAGTTTTAGTCCAGGTATCCCTGTTAGCGTATTTGTAGGCTTCTTTCAAACCTTCGTCGTCCACATTTTCTGGAATGACCGCCAGGTTACGGGCTTCTTTGAGGAAGTAAATCCATTTCTCGGTAACGGTCGTTAACGCAGCTTCAGGGGTCTGAAATTTTGTTAACTCGATAAAATAAAAATCTACTTCTTTAATTATCCGCTCTCCGGTTTTTACATTGCAAATAGCGTGATGCGATAAATAGTCGCTCCCGCGCGAAAAAGGGTAATTAAAAACGCCTATGAAAATCACGGGGTTGAGCTCTGAATATTGTTCGCCTTCCAGGATTTGACCGCTGTATTCTTTGCTCGTATAATACAGCGCGCGCTTATCCATATTGCCCTTGTTGGCGATTTGCATTTCTACAATATAAGTGACGCCCGCATAATCGCGCGCGCGAACGTCGAGAATGGTCGACTTAAAATCCGGCAAAATAGGGGGCTGATAAGGATTACCGATGGAAATATCTTTTATACGCGCGTCGCCTTCGCGTTGCTGGATGGCATTGAGAAAAGATATCAAAATGATCTTTTTCTTTTCGTCTCCGAAAATCTTCCGGAAAGCAATGTCATTTTTGACGTCGGCGAAGCGCATACCTTATTTTTAGCTACAAAAGTAAGGAAAAAACGGCGGTTTAGTACAGTTAAAATTAACCGTATTATATTGGCCGCCACGTCAGCGTGCTCCTCTTCAAATCCTGAAAACCAATAGATTCGTACAACCTTTTCGCGCGTTCATTATAATGCTCCGTTTGCAGATGCAACGCGACCAGTCCCAGTTCCTCCATTTTTTGCTGTATGAGTTGCAGCGCCAGCCGGCCAAAACCCCGGTTGCGGTAAGCGTCGGCCACAAAAAACTCGTCCACAAAAGCGTCGCGTCCGCCAAATTCAAAAGTAAACCCGTATGTCAGCGCAAGGTAGCCAACGGATTTCCCTTCCGCTAGGAGCAGCCAGATGGACCCCAAATATTCGGTCGATAAAAACCGGCGAACCATGTCGGGGTGCGTGGCAGAATCAAACGGATAACCAAAATACCTATAGAACTGAACAACGAGCGCCATCGCTTCGTCAAGGTCGTCGGGGTTTGCGCGGCGAAGGGTCATATAGTTCTTTATAATAAATACGGAAGCTGATAGCTAATAGCTAACAGCTAAATAAGTCCGCGCGATTTCAACTCCAAATATTTATTAATGGTATTAACGGACAGATCCTCCGGCGTGGTCAGAATAGATTGCACGCCGTATTGACGGAGGCGGAGCGCCATTTGCCGCTGATCGTCAAGGTATTTTTGGGCGACCGCCTGGTGATAGACCGCCTCGACGTCCGCGGCGGGCTGGATGGCAAAATCCTGCATTTCGGCATTGATAAAAAACACGACCACCACCAAGTGAATGTTTTGCAACAACCGAAGCGTTGGCGCGGCGCGTTCCAGCGCGTAGGTACTTTCAAAATTGGTGAACAACAACAATAAACTACGCCCGCGCACCAGGCGGCGGACGGCGTAATAAAGCAGTTCGTAGCTGGCTTCTCCTTTGCCTTCTTTTTCTTTATAGAGTTCGTACAATATCCGATTGAGCTGGTTTACGCCATGTTCGGCCTGGATGGCCGCGCCGATCTTATCCGAAAAAGACAGCAGACCGACCTTATCTTTTTTGTGCAGGATCACGTTGGAAACAACCAGGCAGGTGTTAATCGCGTAGTCCATTAGCGTCAAACCGTTGAACGGCGAGTGCATCACGCGGCTTTTGTCGATCACGCAATAAATTTGCTGCGCGCGCTCGTCTTCATACTGGTTGACCATCAGGACGCCGCGCCGGCCGCTGGCTTTCCAGTTCACGCTCCGGTAGTCGTCGCCGGGAACATAGTTTTTGATCTGCTCAAACTCGTAGCTATGCCCGATCCGGCGTATTTTCTTTAGCCCTGCCCCGTGGGCGATCCGGTTGGAACCCAGGAACTCGTATTTCTTCATCTGAATGATCGACGGGTAGACCGGAACCATCGCTGCTGCCGGCTGCACAATGCGCCGCTGCGCCAGGCCCAGCCGCGAGGAAACAAAGAGATTAATAGCGCCAAAATGGTGCTGGCCGCGCTCGGTAGGGCGAATTTCATAGACCATCCGCCTTGCCTCGACCGGTTTGAGCTGCAAACGCAGTACCAAATCGCGGCGCTGCAATTGTGGCGGAAGTTCGTCGTAAACCGTAACGTCGAGGGGAACAGCGGAGCGGTTTTCCACGTCAAGTGAAACGGGCTGATCGTCGCCCAGAGACAATATTTTCGGCGTCGTCCGGCGCGCTGTTAACCGAATAAGAGAAGAATATAAAAGGACACCGTCAATAATGGTCGCCAAAACAAAAGCGACCAGCAGAATCTGCGCGATGGGAAAAAGAATACGCAACGAAAAACTTAGGATGAAAACAAGAAGAACGCCGCCTCCAGCGAAGAAAAAACGACGGGTCAGAAAGAAGTTTTTCATATTTTGGCAGTTGAAAATAAGAATTGAAATAACCTCCAGAAGGTAAAGTCATCGCAACAGAAAATCAGGAAAAGGGATATTTTTAATTTTTGCAAAAATTAAAAATATCCCAACCACTCCTTCCCGCGCGTAGCGCGGATGTGTAGAAAGGTTTCATTAAAATTATCATACAACCGCCCTTCTTAACTTACCGCCAAAGACCGCAGAATCCCCATTTCCAACCCCCGCAGTTCAGCCAGCCCCTTCAACCGCCCAATAGCCGAATACCCCGGATTCGTCTTTTTATGCAGGTCGTCCAGCGCCCGGGCGCCGTGGTCCGGGCGCATCGGGATAGATATTTGCCGTTCGCGTATCGAAGTCAGCAGCGTTCGCATGACTTCAAACATATCCACGTCGCCGTCCAGATGGGGGCTTTCCAGGAAATCGCCTTCCAGGGAGTCGCCCCAATTATCCCGCCGGATGTTGCGGAGGTGTATAAAATGAATCCGGTCTGCAAATTGTTTGGCGATGGCCGGAAGGTCGTTTCGGACGCCCGCGCCCAAAGAGCCCGTGCAAAAACAAAGCCCGTTGGCGGGCGACGGCGCCTCTGCGAAGATAGCCGACAGGTCTTCGGCGCTGCCGACGACGCGCGGCAAGCCCAGCAGCGAATAAGGCGGGTCATCGGGATGCAGCGCCAGAACGACGCCCGCCTCCTCGGCGGCGGGCAATATTTCCTGCAAAAATCCGGTCAAATGGCGGCGCAAAGTCGCGCGGTCGATCTCTTCATAAGTCTGAAGGGCTTCGCGCAATTGGTAGATGCTGTAATTTTCTTCCGCGCCCGGCAATCCGGCGACAATATTGCGTTCCAGCGTTTTCTTGTCGTCGTCGCTCATGCCGGCCCATCGCTGTTCCGCGCGGTGGATCTCTTCGGGCCGGTAGGCGCTCCGCGCGTCGGGCCTTTTCAACCAAAAAACGTCGAACGCGATGAAGGCGGCTCGTTCGAACCGCAAAACGCGGGAGCCGTCGGGAAGCGCGTAATCCAGGTCGGTGCGGGTCCAGTCCAGCAAAGGCATAAAATTATAGGTCACGATGCGGATGCCGCAGTCGCCCAAATTAAGCAGCGTCTGCCGGTAATTTTCAATATGGCTTCTGAAATTGCCGCTCCGGGTTTTAATAGATTCATGCACCGGCACGCTCTCCACCACGCTCCAGACCATTCCAGCAGCTTCTATTTCCGATTTTCTTTTCAGAATCTCGCTAACCGGCCACACGGCGCCGTTCGGAATATGATGCAGCGCGGTAACGACGCCTTCGCAACCCGCTTGCCGGATATCGCTGAGCGAGACCGGATCGGAAGGCCCGAACCAGCGCATCGTGGGAATAAAACGATAAGCCATAGACGCCGCGCGTAATAATAATTCATCATTCATCATTCGTCATTTATTCTCCCGACCCTTCTTCTCTTTGAATGGATTGCGGCTTTTCTGAATGGTCTCCCGTCGGTTGCAATTCGGCTTTTAAAGCGCCGTCGGCGCCAACGGTAATGACCGCCGTATCGCCCAAAGCGGGAATTTCCACATTCGGAAACCCGTTCTGGCCGAGGTATTTCACAAAAGCCTGCTGCGTATCGTAATCGCCGTGAACAAGGAAGATTTTTTTAACCACATTCTTTTCGTTGGATAAAAAACCGACGATTTCCTTGCGGTCGCCGTGCGCGGACAAAGAATCCATCACTACGACTTCCGCGCGGACGGCCTTGCTTTCTCCAAACAGAATAATATGGTCGGCGCCCGCCCGCAGACGTCCGCCCGGCGTTTCCGGCGAGCAATAACCGGCAATCAGGACGGTATTTTTTGGATTCTCAATATTATTGTACAAATGGTGTTGTATCCTGCCCGCATTTGCCATCCCCGACGCGCTGATAATGACGCACGGGCCCTGCAAGTCGTTCAATTTTTTGGATTCGTCGACGCTGCGGATATAGGTCAGGTTTTTAAATCCGAACGGGTTGGGGTCGGTGAGCATGAACCGGTTCATCTCGTCGTCAAAACATTCGGGATGTTTGATGAAAACTTCGGTGGCGTCGACCGCCAGCGGACTATCCACAAAGACGGGAATGGAGGGGAAATGATTGGCTTCCACGATTTTATCCAACATATAAACGATCTCCTGCGTCCTGCCGACGCTAAACGCAGGGATCATGAGCTTGCCGCCCCGCTCTACGCAGGTTCTTTGAATGATCTGTAAAAATTTATCCGTTTCTTCGGGCGCCGACGGATGTTCGCGATCGCCGTACGTGGATTCGCAAAGCAGGAAGTCAAGGTCGGGCATGGAGGCCGGGTCGCGCAAAATGGGCCGGTTCGGCCTGCCAATATCGCCTGAAAAACCCAACCGGACGGTTTTTCCTCCCTCCTTAATATATAAAGCGATTGAAGCGCTGCCCAGGATATGCCCCGCGTCGGCGAACCGGACCTGCACGTCGGGATGTATGTTGAACCAGACGTCGTAAGGCTGGGCCACAAAAAGTTTCAGCGCGGCGCCGACGTCCTGCGTGGAGTAAAGGGGTTCCGCCGTTCCCTGCCTGCCCTGACGGTCGGCCAGTTGGTTCTGATATTCGGCGTCTTTCTCCTGGATACGCCCGCTATCCAGCAGCATAATGGCGCTGAGATCGCGCGTGGCGTGGGTGGCGTAAATCATTCCTTTGAAACCGTCTTTGACCAGTTTAGGGATTCTGCCCGTATGGTCAATATGAGCGTGCGAAAGAACGAACGCGTCGATTTCGGCGGGATTGAACAGCCAGTGCGAATTAAAATCGCGCATCGTATTGTCGCGCCCCTGGTAAAGGCCGCAGTCCAGCAATATTTTAAAGCCGTTCTCTAAGGTGACTAAGTGACAACTGCCGGTGACTTCGCGCGCCGCGCCGCAAAATTTGACGTTCATATTAAGCTGGTTAATTTATAAATGATTGCCGACGATTAATGGGGCTTTCGCCCGCGTCGTTCGCGAGGCAAGTTATAAAAAAAGCCGCAATCCTTTTGGGAATTGCGGCTTAAATCAAATAAGTATGAAAATATGGATTTCAAAAACGTTGTTTTTGCGTACCCATTCTATTTCAAAGTCAGTTCGCCATAATTTAACCGGACGCGGACGACGCTTTTCGTATTCGGATCTCCTATATATCCCTGTATTTCTTTAGAAGCGCCTTTTTCGACGTCCATGTTCGACTTCAACGCCGCCGGCCGCGCGAGCCCTGAATATTGAGCGTGAAAATCCAGTTGATAGGCGGCCCCCGGTTCAACGCTCAACGCATAATCGGTGTAATTACCATTGACCACAATGGAAGAGAACCCTTTTGCAAGGGTCTCGATCTTCACGGATCCGTAATTCGTGTCAAAATTTGCGCTTTCTTTTAACTGGTTGATTTTGAAATCCGTATAGGCAGCCGTGGTCGAGACCGAATTAATTTTCCCTATGATATAATTGCCGTACCTGCTTTTCATCGACAGGTTGTTTGCCTGCACAATGGTGCAGTCGTCGTATGCGGAGGTCAGTCCGACGTTGCCCGTCCGCACAATATCCAGTTGCGAATATTTAGTGGCAAGTTGTATCTCTTTACTGTCGTCCACGTTCAGTTTTCCATATCCGACAGATCCCGACAATTTACCGCAGGAGCCTATGCTCCCTTTTCCATAACCCAGTTCCAGACGGGTCGCGGCTGCGCAGTCTATTTTGCAATCGCCGTATTTTTGCGTCATCGTCAGATCAGACGTCAGGCAGCCCACCGTAGTATGGCCGTAGCGGTTGCTGACAGAAAGTCTATTAGCGGCAGGCATAAAGACTTCATAATCAATAGAAAAATCAGAATTGTTAGAGCTTCCCCACCAGCCGCCGGACTTCATTTCTCCAATGGCCGTTTCCGCCTTTATCTCCCCGGCGTCTTCCGTGAACGTAATGCTGATCCGGTCGAACGTTTTGTTGGCCTCCGCCTCAGAACCGGCCCGGGCGGTGATCTTTACGTTGATCTGAGCGCTGTTTTTATCCCAGATCTTGACCTCCACCTTGCCGAATTTGTTGACGAGCGCCACGCCCGTCGATTGGCTCAGAGTAAAGGTTTTATTATAGTTTTTATAAAATTCCTTTTTCTGACAGGAGCTGTCCGGCGATCCGGCGATACAACTATCGACGATATGAGCGTTTACCCCAGCGCAAGCCAGCGCGAAACAGCAGATCAGAAAGCGTCGGGCGGCGCGGGCCATAAAACGGGCGGACGGTTCTGTCGAAAAAAGACTGAATGAAGCGATCATCTTATATTTGAGCGTATTATGTGTATTAAATAGTATCATTCTGTAAATTTTTGTTGGCGCTTAAATCGTTTTCCTGCACTTTTTCCAATACTTTTTCTAAAATATCCAGTTTGTTCTTATACGTCTGTATTAGGTTTTCAATGATCTCTTCGCGGCTGCTGGTGGGCGCTTTAGCCAGCTCGGCGCGCAATTCGCTTTCCACCGCGTCCATTTGTTGGAGGTCCTCCATGACCGCCGGATCCGGGTGATACGCCGCCAGTATCGCCGTTTTTTCGTTAACCTGTTTTTGGTAAAAATCTTCCGCCAGGGTTAGTTGTTGCGATTCGGGATTGACCTCCGTCTTTTTTACCCCTCTTTGCAGGACCATAAATAAGACTGCTCCCGTGACGAGCAGCGCTAAGGCCGCCGCGATTCCCTGCCAGGCATTAAACGAAAATATTTTCCTTACCGCCGCCGTATGCGTCGCCGCAGTATCCGCCGGTAGCGAACGCTCTATTTTTGCCCACAAGTCCAACGGCGGACTTTCGTTATCAAACGCCTCCCGGTTTTGCCGGATAAATAATTCTTCCCGATCCTCTATCATGCGCTGTTATTTTGCTAAATGAATTGACTAAAAAAACTATAACTCCTACTATAGTGGTTAAAACAATAACTCTTTTTATAAATCAATCGTCTATTATTTCCCGCAGATAACCGCAGATCCCTGCAACCGCAGATTTTCGCAGACATAAAAATCAGCGTCAATCTGCGGACTTTTAATCTGTGAAAATCTGCGGGAAATATTAGTTAAAAGCGTTTATTAACTGAAAAACAATAATTTACCTCTAAATTTCATAACTCATATTTCATATTTAAACAAACACGTTCTGCGGCGATCGCAATATCTCCCGGAGTTTCGCCTTCGCCCGGCTGTACTGCGATTTAGACGTTGCCTCCGTGACGCCCAGGATCTGTCCGATCTCTTCGTGGTCGTATCCTTCCATCGCGTAGAGCGAAAAAACTACCCGGTATCCCTCCGGCAGCATAAAGATCGCTTTCTGGATCGCGTCCACATTGAGCGCGTAATCCCCGCCTCCGCATTCCCCGTCTTCAGGCGTATGGTGTTCCTGCAACTCGCTGAACGTCAGCCGCTTTTTCTTGATAAAATTAATGCAATGGTTGATCGTGATCCTTTTGATCCAGGCGCCCACCGATGATTCGTGCCGGAAAGTATCCAGTTTTGAAAAAATGTCTACAAAAGCATGCTGTAGGGCGTCCTCCGCATATTGCGCGTCGTTGAGCAATCGAAGGCAAATATTGTACATGGCCCTCGAATAGAGCCGGTACAGTTCAAATTGCGCCTTTCGGTCTCCCTGTTTGCACAACTCCACAATGGCCCGGTGCGGATGCGAATTTTCCAAAAGTTCGTTTGTTTTGTATGATCTGGAAATAAGGACTGCGGCCCTGGATTGAAGGTTGCACAATACAAGATTAAAAAAGCTAAAAATCTAAAAAAGCGGTAAATTTGTTCGTTTAAAAAATGCTTTATGACGTTTAAAGATAGATATATTAATCCGTTTACGGATTTTGGTTTTAAAAAACTGTTCGGGACCGAATTAAATAAGGATTTATTAATAGATTTTCTGAACGAAGTCGTTCTACCGGACGAACGTAAAATTATTGATCTTACCTATAAACAAACGGAACATTATGGAGCCACTAAAAGCGACCGTTCCGTTATTTTTGATTTACATTGTATTGGATCAAACGATGAGCGTTTCATTGTTGAAATGCAGCAAGCCAAGCAAAATTACTTTAAAGATCGGAGTGTGTTTTATACTTCATTTCCGATTCAACAACAGGGTATTAAAGGGGAGTGGGATTTTAAATTGGCGGAAGTGTATACTGTCGGCCTGCTAGATTTTGTATTTAACGAGGATAAAAAAACCGGCGATACGATTACTTATAAAGGCGAGGGAAAAGAAAACAGCGAGGTAAGGCATGTAGTACGGCTAAAAGACCAGCATTGCCGCGTTTTCTATGAAAAATTGACGCTTATCTATTTGGAGTTGCCCAAATTTAAGAAAACAGAGGAAGAATTAATCAGTCCTTTCGATAAATGGCTGTATGTATTGAAAAATTTGCCGCGTCTGGATCAACGTCCGGAAAAGCTTAAAGAAAGGATATTTGAACGTTTATTTCGCGCGGCTGAAATTGCTAAATTTACCCGGGAAGAGCAAGATGTTTACGAGACCAGTATTAAAAATTACCGCGATCTAAAAAATGTGCTGGATACAGCATTTGGAGAAGCCGAGATCAGAGAGGCAAAGGGCAAAGCGGAAGGCAAGGCAGAAGAAAACAAAGCGAGAATATTGAAAGCGCTGCAAGCGCGCAAATGGCCTGATGCAGACATAGCCGAACTTTTTGAAATAACCATCGACCAAGTACTTCAAATAAAAAAAGAGAACGGCCTATGATCAGTTAGAACAGTCGTGCTTGAATCATTTAATCCTCCCGCGACGAAGTAAAAAAACCAATCAGGCTATAGATAACCCCAATGATCAGCAAGTTAAAAACCCAGTTGATCAGCGTGTCGCTGACGGAATGCGACCGACTGTCGATCTGAATAAATAAAACGACCGCGCACACGGCGGCGGCCAACAAAATTAGCCGGCCAGCGACGGAGGCCGGGAAATACAATAAGCCTATTCTTTTAAACCAGATCATCGGTAGGGAATTTAGCGGTTAAAAATATGCTGCAACACTGCGCCCGCTTAATGCGAACGCATATTCTCAGCGACGATCGTTGAGAACCCAAGAGCGTCATTTTCAGCCGCCGCTGGTGTTCGGGCGCTTCAGCGCTTGGCGTCCGTAGCCCGTCAAACGCGCCCCCTCTTTTTCTACTTTTTCTAGGAGCGCTTAATGGCTAAATCTTTATATGGTTAATGGGTTAAAAAATCCCAAAAGTCCGCTGGACGATAGACTCGAAAATCAGCAGCGGATACAACGGGAGCGTAGACCCCTTTCATCCCATAAATCCCGACCCGGACGTCCGTTCATCCTCAATAACCATCCATTATGCTCAAACCCCCTGAGTCATATATAAGGCACATATAAGGCACATATAAGTCAGGTATGAGTCAGGTATGCCCGCGCCCTCAGATTGTATTCAGCAGATAGCTTATTTTAATTTTTCCAGCCCCCTTGAAAGGAGCGATTTGACCGCTCCCACTTTTTTATTAAATATCTCGCCGATCTCTTTAACGCTTTTTCTTTGCAGAAAGATTGCATTTCTAACTGCGCTCCTCCAAATTGCTGTTATAATTCAATAACACGATAAAATACGGAGCCAGACGTCCAAATAAACGACCTTCAGAACGCTTAATTAATATTTTAATGTAAAATAATGTAAAATACCCTAAAAAGAGTATGGTTTAGTAAAAAATAGATCGTATTTTTGTATTCGTAAAAAGAAATTATATTATAACCGGTTTCCCATAACTTATATTTAAAGCGAATCCATGAACTATTTGTACGTAAAAAGTTCTTTTTGTAAAGAACTGCCTTTCCTTTATCTGCGCTTTTCCCGTAATATTTTTCCTATGCGAATCGTCGTTGCGGAGCCCCGTCAACTATGTGAATGAACTTGCCGTCTTACCTGCGTTTGCGCGGTTTGAATGCATAAATCTTTATAAATATAGTCGTTAGCGGCGCGTTCCGGGAATTCCTGTTATTTTTACAGCGCTTTCCGACGCCATAAAGCCCGCTTTCTCAAAAACCAACGCAAATGAGATTATTTTACAGCATTGTAATAAGTATAACTTTTTTTTACCAGCCCGCCCGCGCGCAGTTAACGCTGCTCGCCCCTACGCTGAAAGCTAAAAGCGGTCAGACGACGGTTTTAGAGATCCGCGCGCGATCGCGCGATACCCTCACCGCCATGCAGTTCTCTTTTACCTGGAATCCTAAGATCATTCAATATATTGGCCTAAGTTCGCTCGGCTTGGAAGGTATTGACACCGTCAATAATTTTGGCAGGAATAACGCGGACGCAGGCAGGCTCACTTTCGACTGGGTGGAAGCCTCCACGAAAGGTTCGGTGTTAAAAGATAGTCTGCTGCTTTTTAAAATAATCGTTCAGGCTACGGGGAAATCCGGCGACACTGCCCATCTGAATTTTTCAAGTTCGCCTACCCGGATTATTGCTTACAATGCACAATCCGCGCAAATTGCGGTAACCGGTCAGCAAGGCGTTTTTTCGGTGGACGGATCTACGCCCGTCGCCGACCTGACAGCCGTTTCTTCCGCCGCCCTTTTCCAGAATTTTCCTAATCCCGCTAATCGCCAGACGACGATCCCGTTTGAACTGACGGAACCAGGCGCGGCCATGTTGTCAGTGTACAATTTGACGGGCGCGACTCTATGGGAGAGAAAAAGCGATTATAGCGCTGGAAAACACGCCGAGCCGGTCTTTTTGAATGACCGTTTCCCTTCGGGCGTCTATATATATACCCTGCAAACAACCGCGACAAGATTAACAAGGAAACTAATCGTCGCCGGAGATTAAAACATCAGCTACTTAGTTTTCTTAAATGTCTGTTATTATTCGATTATCTTTTTTATACCAAATAGCTAATAGCAAAGGGCTAATAGCAAATAATTGATTTTTCATTTCCAAAAACCGGGAAATCGCGGATAAGAAATAGCGCTTATTTTATTTCCGACCGCGCCGCTCCCACATCTATTATCCGATGGTAAAACAAATTATTACTTCCCTCTTTCTCGCGCCGCTCCTTTGTTGGAGCCTTTCGGCGCAAGCCCAGCAAAAAACGACTTTTAGCATTTCTCCCAGCACGGTCACCCCCGCTGTTGGCGACGTGGTTCACCTGAACATTGTAGTGACCAATTTCGACAGCATCGTCGATTTTCAGTACACGATGGAATGGGATGCGACGCTTTTTCAGTTTGTCTCGGTCGATAGTACCATTTTGCCGAACACCAGCGGCACCTGGTATAATCCCGTTGGGAACAATGCGATCACCTTTTCCTGGAATGCGCCCGCCTCGCCCGGGTTTTATTCTATTCCGGCAGGAAGCCGGATTTACCGGCTCAACCTCAAAGTATTGGCCGCCTCGTCCAATTACTGGGCAAAATTCTCCGGTTCCCAAACTTCGGTCGAGGTTATCAAGAATCCCGGTACGGACGTAACGCCCGTTTTTCAAAATCTGGGTACGCCTCCCGGGGCTTCCTCCGGTAATGTGGGCGTCTCGACGGCGAGCAACACAGTGGCTACCGGCGGCAAAATCTGTCTGGATATTTTGGCCTCCAATTTTACTACCATCGTGAGCGCCCAGTGGGCTATGAAATGGGATTCTTCCGTCTTGGCTTTTGATTCAATCTCTGTTTATAATCAAACGCTTCCGCTCGACGCTTCTTATTTCGGAACTTCTCAGGCAAAAACTAACGGCGTCCTTTATTTTGCCTGGAACGCCCCCTCCGGTTCGCGATCCCTGGCGGACGGCTCTGTTCTGTACCGGATTTGTTTCCACGCCATCGGCGCGGGCGGAACCAGCACGCAGGTAAAATTCGTGAACGCCAACGGCACCAACATTAGTTTAATCCGCGCGACCTCTGCCGGCGACGTTTCCGTCAATCTCAACGCTTCCAACGGCACGCAGACCATTTCAGGCGGCTCTGCCGGCGCCGGACTGAATTTCTACGGAACCAACGTCAGCGGCAAAGTAGGCGACGTGGTTTGCGTTAAAGTCAACGCCAACATGTTTACCAACATCGCTACCGCCTCCTGGTCAATGCACTGGGATTCGACAAAATATAGCTACAATAAAGTCCAGAACCTTAATGCAAACATGGTCGGGTTGGACGCGTCCAGTTTCAATAATCTTCCATCCGGCTCGCTCCGGTTCGTATGGGCCAGTTCGACCGGCAACGGAATTACGCTGCCCGACAGTACGGAAATGTACGAAGTTTGCCTCAATATACTTCCCGCCGCCGTTCCCGTCGCCTGTTCGCCTTTCCATTTTGACGGTATTCCCGTCAAAGCCCAGGTCAACGATGGCACTGCTAATAATAACAAAGTACCTTTCACTTTTTCCGACGCCTGTATTAATGTAACGGCCGCCGCCGCCCCGATTACTTATACTTCCGCTTCTACAAACCCTGCCTGCGCGGGCGCCGCGACCGGCGCCGTTACCCTAACCGCAGTAGCCGGCGGAAACGGAACTTTTACCTATAACTGGACAGGGCCAAACTTTACCGCCACTACGCAAAACATAAGCGCGCTCGCCGCCGGAACCTATAAACTCACCGTTACCAGTGGCGCCACTACTAAAACAGACGTTTTTACGCTGACTCAACCCGCCGCCATTGTCATCGGAACGCCGACCATCGTCAACAGCTCCTGCGGCGGCTCTACCGGTTCGATCACCGTTGCCCCAACGGGCGGGACGGGCGCTTACACTTATAGCTGGAACACGACGCCCGCTCAGACGACGGCAACGGCCAGCGGTTTAGCCGCCGGTTCTTATATCGTTACCGTAAAAGACGCCTCGCAGTGTTCGGTAGCTTCTTCCGCCATCACCGTTACTCAGCCTACGGCAATTACGATCGGGACGCCCACCGTGGTTAACCCTGTTTGCGCCGGGCAACCCGGATCAATCACCGTCGCTCCTACAGGCGGCTCCGGCGTTTATACCTATAGCTGGAACACGAATCCGGTGCAAACGTCGGCAACGGCCTCCAATTTGCCTGCAGGGTCATACACCGTTACGGTAAAAGACGGCGGACAATGTTCAGCTATTTCACAGCCGGTAACCATTTCACAGCCTTCCGCCATCGTCATTGGCGCGCCGACCGTAGCCAACGTTAATTGTTTTGGACAATCCACCGGCTCTATCGCGCTGACCGCTTCGGGCGGAACGGGGGCGCTGACCTATAACTGGAATACCAGCCCCGCGCAAATAACCGCGACAGCCTCCAATTTGCCTGCGGGCTCTTACAGCGTTACCGTAAAAGACGCCAACCAGTGTACAGTCTCATCGGTGGCGACCAGCGTAACTCAACCGGCTTCCGCGTTGAGCTATGGCCTGCCCGCCGTGACTAACGCTTCCTGCAAAGGGGGAACCGGAGCTATTGCGCTCCCAGTCGCCGGCGGCACTGCGCCTTACGCGTTTAGCTGGACCGGACCAAACGGATTTACGGCGACCACGCAAAACATTACCGCCGTCAAAGCGGGCGTCTACACCGCCACTATTACCGACGCTAAAGGTTGCGCGCTGACTTCAACGCCGATTTCAGTAACTGAACCTGCCGCCATTGTTCTCGGCGCGCCGCAAGTGACCAACACGCAATGCGGGAAATCAATAGGCGCCATTTCCGTCAGCGCGACCGGCGGAAGTGGCAGTTTGACCTACCAATGGTCGGGACCAAATGGTTTCACCTCCGCTTCGCAAAATATTACGAACATCAAAGCTGGCGCTTATACCGTTTCTGTAACGGATGCCAACCAGTGCTTCGTTTCCATGCAAATCAACGTGAACGACGGCAATTCCAATATTTCTATATCGAACGTTAACGCAAAAGCGACTTCCTGCAATGGTTCCGCCGACGGTTCCATTTCGGTAACAGGCGGGGGCGGAAATCCGCCGCTAACCTATGCTTGGACAGGTCAGAATGGTTTTACCGCGACCGGCGCTTCTATTACCGGCTTGAAAGCGGGCGACTACGTGGTCGCCGTAACCGATAATATTGGTTGTTCATTTGTTTCAAACGCTATTACAGTTACCCAGCCGGCCGTCATTTCCGTCGTCCCTCAGGTCGTCAACATCCAGTGCAGCGGCGGATCGACCGGCTCGATTACCCTGACGACGACGGGCGGGACCGGTCCTTATACTTATTCCTGGACAGGCCCGAACGGTTTCACCGCTACCGGCCCTTCCATCGCAAACTTAAAAGCGGGCGCGTATATCGTCGCCGTAAAAGATGCCGCCAATTGCGTTGCTAATCCAAATCCGATCAACGTCAACCAATCTTCTTCTTTTACCGTTACGCCGCAGGTTGTCTCCAATGTGCTTTGTAAAGGCGGATCGACGGGCGAAATCGATATTGCGGTAACGGGCGCAACCGCTCCGGTTTCCTACGCTTGGTCTGGCCCGGGCGGTTTTACCGCTACTACTCAAAATATTACCAATCGTCCGGTGGGCGCCTATACGGTCACGGTGACCGACGCGAGCGCCTGCCCGGCCTCCGCTTCGGCCACGATTACCGAACCTGCAGTCGGTCTAAACATTCCACCGGCTATGGTCGTCAACGCTTATTGTTTTGGAACTTCCACCGGTTCCATTACCGTAGCGCCAAACGCCGGAACGGCTCCGTATATATATACCTGGGCGGGACCCAACGGACTAATTTCAGCAACCACCGCCGCCATCAATAATCTTCCCGCAGGTAAATATGTGGTGGCCGTCACCGACGCCAACCAATGTAAAGCAAGTTCCGGCGAAATACTTGTTTCCCAACCGACCGCAGCGCTGAGTATAACCGGCGTCGCAACTGACGCATCCGGAACGAACAACGGAACCATCTCCACGACCGTAACAGGCGGCACGGCTCCATTTACTTATTCCTGGTCGGGCCCGGGCGTTACGCCCGGCGCCGCCAACCAAACTGCTTTGCTTCCGGGAACCTATAACGTCACAGTTCAGGACGCCGGAAAATGTACTGCAACCATGACCTTCACCATCGGCGGCAGAGGCAGCTCGGCTATGGCCATCACCAATCCGGTCATTATACCAGCCGGATGCTCCACCCAAAATAAAGGCGCCATCAGCGTGACGCTTTCGGGCGGAAAAGCGCCCTATACTTTTGCATGGAAAGGACCGAACGGATTTACTTCTTCTTCGCAGAACATCACCAACCTGTTTGGCGGTTCTTATACCCTGACCGTGACCGACTCGGTTTTGCAGGTGGTCAATTCCCCGGTTTACGTGGTGCCTTCTTCGGCGACCGGCGTGGTGGTGCAAAGCACTTCTATTACGTCCGATTCCTGCAACGGCAAGACCGGCAGCATCTCTATCAGCGCAACAGGCGGATCGGGCGTTTACACCTATCAATGGAACGATATTTCTGGCAATGTAAAAGATAGAACGGGACTGTCCAAAGGAACTTACCAGGTCACCGCTACCGACGACAACGGTTGCAGCGGCGTAGCGCCGCCTTTCACCGTCGATTATAAACCCTGCCAGTTGTTCGTGGCGCAGACCGTCGTCAACCCTAAATGTAACGGTGGCTCCGACGGTTCGATCGCTTTGGCCATTAGCGGCGGTAATCCGACCTATTCGATCAAATGGAACAATGGCGGCTCCGGCGTCGTCAATAACACCCCGACTATCGGCGGGACTTTTACTGTTCCGGGTCTTACCGCAGGCGCTTATTCGATCACCGTCACCGACGCCAACAACCAGGTCGCCACGATCAACGCCACTTTAGCGCAACCCGACTCAATAAAAATCAATCCAACCGTAACCCCGGACGACGGTAGCTGTACCAAAGGCGCCATTACGTTGAGTGTGACCGGCGGCGCGCCGCAATATAAGTATGTCTGGAACACCGGCGAAAGCGCCCGCGACCGTTTGCAACTATGCGCGGGAAATTACAGCGTCACCGTTTCCGACGCTAACCAATGCGCCAATTCCGCGCTTGTGCAGGTAACGATTTCTTCCAAAGATTTTAAAATAGATACCGTCGGCACCGTCGTGACCAATTCCGAATGCGCCAACAGCGCGGCTGCGTCTGGTAGCATCGTATTGTCCGTCGCCGGCGGCGCCGCTCCTTATACTTATGTTTGGAAAGACGCTTCGGGAACTATCGTCGGGACCACGTCAAAAATAATCGGGCTGAAACCGGGCAGATATACGGTAACGGTGACCGACAACAGTCGCCCCGCAAAATCGGATTCCCGTTATTTTGATATAAAAGCCACTTCCACGCTCGCCGTCAGCGACGTCAGCGTAGGCAACAGCGAAGCTAAAAATTGTACCGGCTCGGCAACTGTCATTGTGACGGGCGGCGTTAGTCCTTACAATTTCCTGTGGTGCAACAGCGTCGTTACCTCGACAAACACGATCGCTAAATTATGCGCCGGCGCCTGCGCCGTCACCGTTACCGACGCCTCCGGCTGCCAGGTCGTTCGCGCCTTTACGGTTGACACCGGCAGCAACGTCCGCGTAACCATTATTAAAAAATACGCCGGTAATTTTGATATTCAATGCAATGGCGGCGCCAACGGTTCGGCGACGGTAGAAAGCGTAAACGGCGGAGTCGGCCCTTACGCCTACGTCTGGTCGTCGGGCGAAACGGCGCGCACGGCTTTCCTGTTGACTGCCGGACCTGCCTTTGTTACCGTGACCGATCTGTCCAACGGCAGAAAGTATATCGGCAGCGTCACGCTTTTCCAACCGGATAAACTGACGGCTCCTACCCTTGCAACGCATGCGTCTGGTCCGCATAATGCCGACGGTAAAGCGGAAGTTGATCCTACCGGCGGCGTTCCTCCTTATAAATTTAAATGGAATTCTACAGCCGGGGATACGACCAAAGCGGCTATAGGGCTTGTGTGCGGAAGTACGGGTTTGCCGGCTACTTATTTTGTATTGGTTCAAGACGCGCAGGGCTGTTCGGTCATTGGAAACGCGCAGGTAGCTTGCGACAGTACAGAGGGGTCATGTTTACAAGGTTCCAGCGTTGTCACCCCCAATGAAGACGGCAAAAATGACGTGTTTGCAATACGCCGTTGTGGAACGGCTACTATTTTATTGGAGATTTTCAACCGCTGGGGACAATTGATTTACCGGAACCCCGATTATTCGGTCGATATCTGGGATGGCAAAGATAACGGCGGGAATCAGGTTCCGGAAGGCGCATACTTCTACGTCGCCAAAGCCCAGGGAACGTCGGACGTATATAAAGGATCATTTGCGCTGATTCGCAGTAATTAAAATCGAGGCAGCTTTTAGCCGTTAGCTTTTAAATTAATTATAAGCTAACGGCTGACAGCTAACCGCTCATGATTATTCTCTATTTCCTATAAATTTCCAGAACCATTAAAAGATAAAGCGATGAAAAAATTATTTTACACCATTACGCTGGGACTGTTTGCCCTGACCGCCCTGCGGGCGCAAGACGAAGGTCTTTTTATGCATTATCTGATCGACCCGACCATGATCAACCCGGCTTATGCGGGCGACGCCGGAAAATATCAGTTGTTTGCCCACTATCGCGCTCAGTTAAGCGGTTTTGAAGGCGCGCCGCAAACTTATGCCCTAAGCTTTAACGCGCCCATGGGCGATAAGCTCGGTTTGGGCGCGGAGATTCTGTCTGAAAATATTTCTTTCTTCAACCGGTTTATGGGTCAGCTTTCTTACGCCTATCACTACAACGAAAAAGGCCTTAAAGCGGGGATCGGGTTTGCCACTTCGTTTTCCAAAACCCGTCTGAACGGCGACGTCTCCAAAGGCTACAATTTCAACGCCAACGATTACGTCGCGCAGGACGCCATGAGCGGTTCCACGTTTTTCGACGCTTCCGTCGGGGCCAACGCGCTGTTTGACGACCGCATTTTTGTCAGCATTTCTTCGCCCAACCTCATCCGCGCCCGTTTGGGCAGTATTGCCGGGGTCGGCCACAAAGACACCAGCACGCTTTTTAAACAATACATTGCGTACGGCGGCTATATCTTTAAAAAAGACCAGTATACCTTTGAGCCGTCTTTACAAATCCGCAAACTCTATCAGTCTCCTTTTGAAGTGGATTTCAACGCTAAAATCTCCATTATGGACGACCGTTTTACCGGCGCCATTACTTACCGTCCGGGTTCGAGCGGGCTGGCGGGTTTCATGGTCGGCGTTAAACAGGATAATTTTAAGTTCTACTATACATATAGTAGTTCTCTTGCTCAGATCAACAACTATAGCAGCAGCGCCCACGAACTCACGCTGGGCATAGAGTTCGCTAAAAAAGATAAAAAGTTTCAGCGTAAAAAAACGTACAGAAACTAAACCGCGCCCTCCCGCCTTTTTCGGCGACGGCATATTTCAGGTTAAAGACTTGGTTTTTGGGATGGCCTCTCTCCAGATTTTTGGAGGGGGGCTTCCCAATTTATGCCCTTAGCAAAAATTCCTTAACATTTAATAATGAACTAATCGCCGCCGCTATTTGTAATAACGGCTTATAAATCCTATATTTGATTATAATTTAAATATAGCGGGTTTACTTTCTCATAAACGCTAATCATTATGAACGCACCTGACCGCGCCCAGGCGCTAACTTTAGAGCTGGAAACCCCTGTCGACGATCATCGCCCTGTTTATTTATCCGGGAATTTCAACAACTGGGCCTTAGACGAAGAACGCTTCCGGATGCGTAAGACCGGACATGGAAAATATATATTCACTTTCCCGCCTCATCAGCCATTACCGCCAAAACTGGAATATAAATACATTCGTGGCGGTTGGGAAAATAAAGAATTAGACGTAAATGGTAACACTACGAATAATCGCACGTTAGAAAATAAACAAGGTTTGTTTGTCCGGGATTTCGTTCCGCGCTGGCTAAATTATGGAATGCCGTATAATCCGGCCTTTTTGCCTAAAATAATTACCCTGGCCGACGATTATCATTTACATCCAATCGACCGCACGCGCAGAATTCGCGTCTTATTGCCGCACGATTACGACCGTTCTTTAGACCGCTATCCGGTTTTATATATGCATGATGCGCAAAACCTGTTCGACGAAAAATCTCCTTATGGCAACTGGGCCATCGATCAGCAATTGGCCGTTCTGACCGAAAAAGGGATGGGCGGGATTATCGTTGTGGCCGTCGATCACGGCGGTCCGGACAGGATCCGGGAATTCCTGCCCGTTGGAAACCGGCGTTTCGGCCCCGGCGAAGGCCGCGACTGGGTAAAATTCCTGGCCGGCCGATTGAAGCCCGACGTAGACCGTTTGTTTCGTACCCTGCCCCAGCGTCAGTTTACGGGAGTGGGCGGCAGTTCCTTAGCCGGATTGGTTAGCATTTATGCGGGAATTATGTTTGCGGAAGTATTTGGCCGACTGCTGATTTTTTCGCCCTCTTTATGGGCCGCGCGCAATTCGCAGTTTGACGTAGACCGGTTTTATCAGCCTCAGCCGACCAGGATATATTTTTACGCGGGCGGTAAAGAAGGCGTCGGAGTTGCCCAAAGCGCGCGGGATTTTAAAAAGGCCATTGGAACCACCCGCTGGGACGGAAGGCAAGTCAAAACCAAAATATCTATTGACCGCCAGGGCAGGCATTCCGAAAATTACTGGGGGGTCGAATTTCCTAAAGCCGTCGAATGGCTGTTTTTTAAAAAATAAATACATAAAAAATTAAGCGCGTTTCGCTTTGCCTGGCTGCCGGTTCATGGAGTCCTATATTAGTACAGCAATACCAACCTCCCCCTTTATGAATTTATTATACAGATCAAATTTTAGCCCTATTGACGGAGCAAATTATGTTATTCCCGTCGCTAAAACGCCCGATTTAACCGCTACTTTGAAGTCGATCTCCCGCGCATATCAACTTCCAGAAACTCCGCTAACCGAAGATTTTAAAGGCGATTTCAAAGAATGTCTGATTATGTACCCGGCCTCCGGCGGAAAAGTGATCTTATTAGGTATGGGTGACAAAAAAAGCGCCTCTACTGTCCTCGGCGCTTTCCGGTTTGCCGGCTTTAAGCATAAAACACTGTTTGGCAAAAGCTTGGCGCTGGATTTCCTACATACCAACCTGGAAAATCGTACTGAATTGATAGATCTTGCCGTCAACGGACTACTGCTCGGCGGCTATAAAATTGGTCTTTATAAAACTGCAAAATCCGACACCCCGGCGCCCGAGTCTATACCTGAATTGTTAACGATCTTTTCTACTGCCGATCCTGCTAAAGTCAGCGCTGCAGTTGAAAAAGGGGTCGCCGCTGCCGCCGTTCAGGCAAAGATCATGGATCTCGTGAATGCCGCGCCCAACAAAAAAACGCCCGTCATACTGGGCGAAGCCGCGCTCCGGTCGGGCGGGCATTATGGATATTCCGTAAAAGTCATGGATCGCGCGCAATGCGAGACGGAAGGATTACACGCTTTCCTTTCAGTAAATGACGGCAGCGCCGAAGCGCCCGCTTTTATCATTCTTGAATATAAACCGGCCGCCGCGATCGTCGGGCTGCCTAAGATCGGCCTGGCTGGCAAAGGTGTTACGTTTGACACGGGCGGGGTCAATATTAAGCCTTCCGCCAACCTTTGGCTCATGAAAAGCGATATGGGCGGCGCGGGCGCGGTCATGGGCGCCGTCGAACTGGCGGCGCGGCTGCAATTGCCCGTACAAATATACGCCGCTATTCCCTGCACCGAAAATGTGACCGACGGCAAATCCACCAAACCCGGTTCCGTGATCAACTCGTTTGCCGGCAAGACCATTGAAGTTATCGATACAGACGCGGAAGGACGCCTTGTTCTGGCGGACGCGGTCGCCTACACCGTCAAACATTTTAGCCCCGACGTTCTGATAGATCTGGCGACGCTGACCGGGTCGATCGTCAGTACGCTTGGTTATAATGCCGCCGGATTGTTTTGCAACAATGACGCCGTCCGGGACTTACTGCTGGAAGCGGGCGACGCGGTGGGGGAAAGGTTATGGGCTATGCCGCTTTGGGACGTTTACGGCGACGATATGCGTTCGGACGTTGCCGACATTGCCAATTTAAGCTCCAAACCGGTGGCGGGCGCTATTACCGCCGCCAAATTTATAGAAACTTTTGTAGGGCCGGATACGCCCTGGGCGCATATTGATATTGCCGGCGTAGCCCTGGCTAATACAGAACTGGGATCGCAACGAACGGCTACGGCTTACGGCGTCCGGGTGTTGGTCGAGTTTATGGAACGGTATGCGGCGTCTGTTAAAGCTCCAACAATGAAAGCGGCGGAAGGCTGATGCCGGCTTCCAGCATTTCATCACGAACGGTCAGTACCAGTAAAAGGGGTACGTCCAGACCGTCGGCAATTTCCTGCAATTCAAGTACGCCTTTTAATAAAAAGCGTTCTATTGATTTTCTCAATTTTGCTTCCGCAATGACAAAAGCTTCTGCTTTTGCTTCTTTTCTCGCTTCTTCACTGGCCTCTCTTCTTGCAACAACATCGGCAGTTTCAAAAATGGGTCTTACCTGGGCTCTCATAATTGACGATAGTTTTTGATCTACTAATTCCAACCATTCCGAATAAGTAATCGGGATTCGTTGACGCATATACCCTGCAAAAATATTCCTTATTTTCCATAAATGGGGACGATTTTCCTGGAACCTGAAAGGTAGCTTTGAATAGCTTGTCATGAATGTTGTTGTTTACAGGAGGCTGGTTTTCCATAATATGTATTTATAAAAGCCCGTAAATCTATTAACTCAGGCTGATATAATTCAAAAAAAGCGGCTAAAGGAATTCCTTTAGCCGCTTTTTCTTTTGAATCGCCGAAGCAAATTACCGCCGGTTGTATTGCATGATCCAGTAGGCTAGTGAAACCAGGGAAGCAGTCGCTGCAACCACGTAGGTCATCGCGGCCCACCAAAGCGCGTCTTTTGCGCCCGCTTGCTCTTCCACGCGCATTTTACCGGAAGTTTCCAGCCAGGCTAAGGCCTGGTTGCTGGCATTAAATTCAACGGGCAGCGTAATAAGCGCAAAAACAGCGTTGATCGCAGAAATCAAGACAATTAGGCCAATAATGGGTTTACCAAAAACAGTATGCAAAGTAAACATCAGAGCGATCACCAAAAAATTTTGTAAACCCGAGGTGAGCTGCAAAGTCGGTACAAAGCCGCTCCTTAATTTCAGCATTTCGTATCCTTCGGCGTGCTGAACGGCGTGACCGCATTCGTGCGCGGCTACGGCTGCCGACGCCACGCTGCGGCCGTTATAGACGTCCGGGCTAAGGTTGACCGTTTTTTTGGACGGGTCATAGTGGTCAGTGAGCGAACCTTCGACGGAATTGATATTGACGTCGTATATATGATAATATTTAAGCATAGATTCGGCAATCTCCTTGCCTGACATGCCATTGCTTAAACTTACTTTGCTATACTGGGCAAACTTGCTTTTTAAGCGCATCTGGAGAATGAAACCAAATATCGTGACAACAACAAGCAGAATAATAGTGATGAACATTGAATAAAATAATTTTACGGGTTAATGCGGCGTCGAACACTTTTAGTTACTTAAATTCCGACACATATAAAACGAAAATTCCTGCTTAAAAGTTCTTTTCTATACTTTATACCTTAGCCAGTTCCGTTTTCAAATAGTCGATGGCGACGATCTCCATGCTGTCGTAGCCGCGCAGGTCGCACAGGAAGCAGGTCGTAAAATCGCCTAGGAACACAAAATACAGGGCGCGCTCGATGAAGTTTTTCCCTTTGGAAAAGACCTCCGTCACGGGCGCCAGCGGAGCGATCATTTTTTTATTAATATCCATCCGGACGGCGTTGCGGGCAAAATCGTCTTTGTTCCTTAAATAGACGACGGCAAGTTGGTCGGTTTTTTCTTTCCAGCCCACCAGTTCGTTGTGGTTCATTTCTGGAATCACGCCATACCAGCCGAGACTTTTCGCGTTTTCGTTGACCTGCTGACGGAAACGAAGGGCGACGGCATCCATCCGGTCGGTCGTGTAAATAACGGGAATTTTCCCGGCCAGGAAACCGGCCAGTTTTTCCCCTTTGGTGCGCAGGTCGTTCTGCTCTTTGGTCAGAAAAGCGATGGCGGCTTCCAACTGACGAACCGGTTTGGCGCTGATCAGCTTCATTTTTTGTAAGACCAAAAGTTGCGAGACAATAGAAAAGCCCAGGCAGGCCCTCGGAGCGGGCCATCCCGAAGGAACAACAATATGGTCGACCCCCAATTCTTTAGCGCGGGCGATCGCTTTGCCGCCGGAGGAGATCACGACAATTTTTGCGCCCGTCGGAACCAACTGCTCGAAGCAGGCGAGCGTTTCTTCGGTGTTGCCGGAATAAGAAGACACAATGGCGAGGGTAAATTTATTGACAAATTTCGGGATGCTATATCCTTTGCCGACTTCAAAAGGAACTTTCAACTCGTCGGCGGAAAAGGCGGCCGTAAAATTGGCGCCGATACCGGAACCGCCCATGCCCGTGACAAATACATTCCGGATGGGGCTGCTATGGGGAGCCAGCGTTGCGTTGCGCCCGATTTCCATTGCCTCGGTCATTTGAGCGGGGAAGCGTTCTACTAATTCGATCATTTTCATATCAGGGTCGTTGATTGACGGCGCCGCGGGCGCCCGGTAAACGGAAAAGAACGGCGATCTGTGAAGAACGCCCGTTCTTAAAGAGCGGCGCAAAGGTAAACGCCTGAACTGAAAAAGGCGGGTTATCCGACGTTTTTTCTGGCGTTTGGAGCCAATTTTACGATAAAAAGAGCGGCGACGGACTGATTATTAAGAAATTTCACAGGGCGCGCGCCATCCGTAGCAGTTCGTTAACGGTTCTCCAGTTACGGGTGGTCGCCGGAGTTTTTAGCCGGCGCTCAAAAAAGGTATTGGACAATTTGGAATTTCCGTAACCCGACGCTACGCATAAATAAATTTCCCGGCCTGAAACGACGTATTGGTCGGGCGCGAAGGAAAAAGCGACGGGCTTTTCAACAAGGGCAGTTGGCGGTAGAGCGGCTAAAAAAGTGACGTGCAAACGCTCGGTCGCAATTTCCGCCGAAGCGATGAAGAACGGGTTTTCAGCCGCCGCCCGGTCGAGTTCTTCCAGCGTCCGGACGACGACCGGGATCGGGAAGCCAAAGCGCGCGGCGATCCTGCTCTCCATCTCTGCGGAAACGCGCTCCGCCGTCCATCCCGGCGCTTTAAAAACGACGTTCCCGCTTTGCACGTAAGTTTGCAAAGCGCCGAACGGCAGATCCGACAGACAGGCTTTCAGGTCGTTCATCGGGACTTTCTTGCCGCCGACGTTGATCCCGCGAAGTAAAGCGATAAAGACGTCCATTTTTTTAGCTGTGAGCTGTTAACAATCAATTTATTGATAATAATCAGATTGCGTATCATTACAGTCTGCATATTATTCAGGTCGGCGACTAGCAGAAAATCATTATCGACGCTTGGCAGATTTTTGTGGATCGATTCTGGCGCATGGTAAAATATAAATATATTTATTTACGTTCGCTTTATTTTTTTTAGCGAAATTAGTTATTTTTCTGTTGCGCCCGAACCATTCGGTCCGCTCCGCTCATGTCTTTTTTTAACTCCACTTCTGAAAATCCGCTCGCTTCCAGCAAGCGGACGACTTCAACGGCGTTGAACTCGTTACATTCAAAAAACAAATAACCGCCGGGGGTCAGGCGTTGCAGCGCAAAATTGGCGATGGTTTCATAAAAAAGGAGCGGACGGTCGTCGGGAACAAAGAGCGCAAGCGGGGGCTCAAAGGCCAGCACATTTTTTGACATATCCGTTTTTTCGCGGGCGGGGATATAAGGCGGATTGCTGACCACGACGTCAAACATTTCCAGTTGCGGCCATTGGGCGGCGTCCAGGACGTCCATCCGCTGAAAATGAACGTCGGCCTGCAAACGATATGCATTTTTGGAGGCAACGATCAGCGCAGCTTCGGAGACGTCGACGGCGGCGACCTGTAGGGCGGGATTTTTTAGTTTTAGCGTAACGGCGATGCAGCCGCTGCCGGTCCCGACGTCGAGGACGGAAAGCGGGCCTGCGTTTTTGACGGTCGATAGAACCCAGTGAACCAATTCTTCGGTTTCGGACCTCGGAATGAGCGTGGCGGGGTTGACTTTAAATGTATAGCTATAAAAATGGGCGAACCCCACGACGTATTGCACGGGTTCCCAACACAGCAGGCGGTCGCGGATGGTCAAAAAATCCGGTTCGAGCAGGGCGGTGAAAACGGGGTCTTCAACGTCGTCCTGGATGGATAATTTGAAATAATCTTCAAACGCGATGCGGGCAATGCTGCGGGCTTCCCCGGCGCCGTACAAAGGCGTCAGGGCGTCGGTCAGTTCTAAAAAACGGGCTTTGGGAGACAATAAAAATAATAAATGATGAAATGTTGATTCTGTGATAATTTTATGCCGTCAAAAATAAATGGGTAAGGGGCTTAAATTGCGGCGCTTTTTGCGACAGAAAAGCCGGATTAAGTACTTCTCATTGATTCTGTGGATTAAAAGTAAAACTTTCAAAGCATATATTTAAATACCTGGCCGCTATAAAACCATTTAAGGAAACTTTCCCGCAAACTTTTTTATTTTGCAACCCTGAATAACTTTCTTTCCGGGAAGAAGCGCTATATTTGCGGCGTTTTAGGCGGCGTTCCTAAAGGAGCCGTCTTTCTACCATTCATGGCGTTCTGATTTTTACAGTTGCGGACGATCCGGTTGTGTAAAAATTCATCATTCATAACTCATCATTCATCATTATTTTTCATGGCGAATATCGGTCACATTAAACAAATTATTGGTCCCGTGGTGGACGTGAGTTTTGCAGGCGAAGGGGTCAGACTGCCCGAAATATTGAGCGCGTTATCCATCAAAAAAGACGACGGCGCTGAAGTTATCCTGGAAACCCAGCGCCACTTGGGCGAGGACAGTGTGCGCGCCATCGCGATGGATTCGACCGACGGCCTGACGCGCGGCATGGCGGTGACCGACTTGGAGCAAACCATTACCATGCCCGTTGGCAACCAGGTGAAAGGTCGGTTGTTTAACGTGATCGGCGAAGCCATCGACGGAATCGGAAAGGTAGAAAAAGGAAATAACGCTTATTCGATACACCGCAAACCGCCGCTCTACGATCAGCTATCGACGGAATCGGACGTTTTATTTACGGGGATCAAAGTGATCGACCTGATCGAGCCCTACGCCAAAGGCGGTAAAATTGGGCTGTTTGGCGGCGCGGGCGTGGGCAAAACGGTGCTGATCATGGAGCTGATCAACAACATCGCTAAAGCCTACGACGGGATGTCCGTGTTTGCGGGCGTCGGCGAACGCACCCGCGAGGGCAACGATTTATTGCGCGAGATGATCGAATCGGACGTAATCCGGTACGGCGAAGATTTTAAGCACAGCATGGAAGCGGGCGGCTGGGATTTGAGCAAAGTAGACAAAAAAGCGCTGGAAACCTCCCGCGTGACCCTCGTGTTCGGACAAATGAACGAACCGCCGGGCGCGAGAGCGCGCGTGGCGCTGTCCGGTCTGACGATTGCCGAATATTTCCGCGACGGGGACATGAGCGACCCGACGGGCGGACGCGATATCTTATTTTTCGTTGATAATATTTTCCGCTTTACCCAGGCGGGTTCCGAAGTGTCTGCCCTGCTGGGCCGGATGCCTTCGGCGGTCGGCTACCAGCCGACGCTGGCCTCCGAAATGGGTTTTATGCAGGAACGCATCACCTCGACCAAGCGCGGTTCCATCACCTCCGTTCAGGCCGTTTACGTACCGGCGGATGATTTAACCGACCCGGCGCCCGCGACTACGTTCGCGCACCTTGACGCTACGACCGTGTTGGACCGTAAAATTGCTTCCCTGGGTATCTATCCTGCCGTGGATCCGCTGTCTTCTACTTCCCGGATTCTGAACCGGAAAATCCTCGGCGACGCGCATTACGACTGCGCGCAAAAGGTGAAAAATATTTTGCAGCGCTATAACGAATTACAGAACATCATCGCCATCCTCGGTCTGGAAGAATTGTCGGAAGACGACCGACTGATTGTTTCGCGCGCGCGCCGCGTGCAGCGTTTTATGTCGCAGCCTTTTCACGTGGCCGAGCAGTTCACGGGTCTGAAAGGCGTGCTGGTCTCGATCGACGAAACCATCCGCGGCTTCAACATGATCATGGACGGTGAAGTGGATATGTACCCGGAGGCCGCTTTTAACCTCGTCGGCACCATCGACGACGCCATCGCTAAAGGAAAGAAACTAATCGCGGAGGCAAATAATTAAGGAGCTTTCAGCTATCAGCTTTTTTGAATTCAAAGGATCATTCGGTGGTAACTATATAGAGCGCTGAATGATCCTTTTCATTAAAACCTATTTTGGATGAATTTCATCATTCATCATTCATCATTCATCATTTCTCAAAGTGAATATAGCCATCCTGACACCCGATAAAGAAATTTTTAAAGGCGCCATTACGTCCGTGCGCGTTCCTTCCGTCGAAGGACAGTTCCAGGTGTTGAACAACCACGCGCCGATTGTGGCCGCGCTGACGAAAGGGGAGGTCGCCATCGTCAAAGCCGACGGCGAAAAGTTGAACTTTTCCATTCAGAGCGGGTTTATTGAAGTAGTGAATAACGAGACCTCTCTATTGGTACAAGGAGTTTCGGGCCTTTAATAACGCGCTCCAAATCCATAATTTTTCTTCTGGCGCCGCCTTTATTTTCGAAAAATAACCCGCGCTGCAAAACTGAACCAGCCGGCCATCTCGCTGCCGCCTTTGCCAAGCCCGTAGGCGGGATCCAAATGATACAGATATGATAATCAATGATTTCAATGCGTCCATAGATCGCTGGATCGGCGAACTGGAGCCAAAAACTTTCGATCAAATATGCGCCAAACCGAATCCCCGTAGCTGGTCGCTTGGCCAGACGTCCATGCACCTCGTTGAAACCACGCATTATTTTCTTCAACAAGCAGTTGTTTGTGCAGCCACGAACGATTCTGAAACGGAGCAAAAATCTGCGACGGCCGCGAACAGGTTTGAAAATAATGCTTTCCCAAACGGCGTCTTTGCGGGGCCGCCTTCCAACGATTTTACCCCGCAGCCCGAAAGCAAGGAACAGCTTTTACAAAGTTTGCATACTTTAAAAGTATATATTTCGACGGCGGACGGGTTGATTTCCAGCAGCGCTTATCGCGGCAAAACCCCGCATCCTACATTCGGTTATTTTAACGCCTCCGAATGGCTGCATTATGCAGAAATGCACTTTCGACATCATTTCAGGCAGGCCAGCCGGATTAAAGAGTTTTTGAAAGATAAGGTCTGCTGATTCCAATTT
Source organism: Chitinophagales bacterium (assembly GCA_038230555.1). Classification (GTDB taxonomy): domain Bacteria; phylum Bacteroidota; class Bacteroidia; order Chitinophagales; family Saprospiraceae; genus JAAFJT01. The sequence goes on along the minus strand of JBBRMZ010000004.1, from coordinate 19,724 downwards.
TTTAAAAGAAGTAAAAACTACTTAAGTGCATGACAAAACAGTTTAGATAGTTTTTGAATATTTTCTGTATTATGTATTGAGCAGTACCTGTGCCAGCGGGTTGAATCCGTAAGCGAAAAAGCTATATTCAGGTTGTCCGTGTTTTTTATTTTACAAAAAGAGGGAAAATAGAAAATTACTATGCCACCCCTTATATTTGCAAACATAAAATTAAGACATTATGACGATTCCTTCCAACATCCAGGATTTTCTGGCGCAGCCTTACGAGTTGATGCAAGAGCAAATTAATTTTTACCAGCAGAACCGGTACATCAAATTAAAAAAGGTTTTGAACGTCGAAACGCTCCAATTCTTTAACCAGGCGATTGGCAACAGGGTAAACCAGATGAACACCGTCGCTACGCCCCTCGAAGAAAGAACCACCTACGGAAAAGCTTTTTTGCAGTTGTTTAACCTCTGGCGGGAGGACCCGGTAGTGAAAGAGCTGATCTTCAGCAGGCGGATCGCAAAAATTGCGGCAGACCTGATGCAGACTGACGGCGTCCGGCTCTACCACGACCAGGCGCTGTTTAAAGAAGCCGGTGGCGGACTGACGCCCTGGCACGCCGACCAATATTACTGGCCGCTCGAAACAGATAAAACCGTCACGGCTTGGATCCCGTTGCAGGCGACCCCGTTAGAAATGGGACCGCTGGAATTCAGCGCAGGCAGCCACCAGTTGGTAGAGGGCAGGGACCTGAAGATCGGCGACGAAAGCGAACAACTAATACAGCAAAAACTGCGGGTCACCGATTTTAAGCATGTCGTCGAGCCGTTCGACGCCGGGGAGATCAGTTTCCATTCCGGCTGGGTTTTCCACCGCGCAGGAGCCAACCAGACGGATCAAATGCGTAAAGTAATGACCATTATTTATATGGACCGGGATATGAAGCTGAAAGACCCGGAGAATAAAAACCAGCTCGACGACTGGCATACCTGGTGTCCGGGCGCGAAAATTGGCGAAGTGATCGACTCTCCGCTTAACCCGGCGCTTTGTTAAAAATACGCGAATGCAGACGAAGAAGCGGCGGAGGCTAAAATATTTTTTCGTTTTTTCTTGTTTTCCCCTACCTTTATACCGTTCTATTTGTTATTCTTCTATGAAAGAATAGATTTTATTTCCTTGCTTATAATTAACTAATATCCAAAAATCGTTTTGTATGAAAAAACGCTTACCAGTTATTTTTAAAGGGCGCTTTGGTTTATGTATAGCCCTTTCGGCGGCGCTTTTTATTTGTTTGAATGCGCAAGCAGCCGCGCGCGACCTTCCCGATTCCTCTTTAATGAATTCCCATTCAATCATTCGCACTATTTCCGGGGTCGTTACTGATGAAAAACAGCAGCCCATTTTTGGCGCCACCGTAGGCGTCAAAGGAACGTCGCAGGGAACCATTACCGATGAAAAAGGCGCTTTTACGCTAGAAAACGTTGCCAATAATGCGGTGACCGTTTTTACTTATATCGGCTACCAGAACCAGGAGATCGCGCTGACGCCGCAAACGACCGCGCTAAATGTCCAAATGTCTGTCTCCGCCAGCAAACTGAACGAAGTAGTCGTTATTGGTTACGGAACGGCCCGCAAAAAAGACCTGACCGGCTCGGTCACGGCCATCTCTTCCAAAGATTTTAACCAAGGGCCGCTGGTCACGCCGGAGCAGCTCATCGCCGGAAAAGTAGCGGGCGTGGAGATCACCTCCAACAGCGGCGCGCCGGGCGCCGGCAGCCGGATTCGCATCCGCGGAGGCGCGTCTTTGAATGCCAGCAACGATCCGCTCATTGTTATAGACGGGGTTCCGCTTGATAACAACGTAATTTCAGGTTCCGCTAACGCGTTGAGTACCATCAACCCGAACGATATTGAAACCTTTAATATTTTGAAAGACGCCTCCGCTACTGCTATTTACGGAAACCGCGGTTCCAACGGCGTTATCATCATTACGACCAAAAAAGGGCGGGAAGGCGCTTTAAGAATTAGTTCCAACAACCAAACCTCGCTCTCTGAAAAAACGGGGTCAATCAACGTGTTGACGGGCGATGAACTGCGGCAAATTGTAGGCGCGCGGGGTAACGCCGGACAAAAAGCGTTATTGGGAACCGCCAACACCAACTGGCAGGACCTCGTCTTCCGTAACGCCGTCAGCGCTGATAATAACCTCGCTTTTTCCGGCGCGGTTGAGCATATCCCATTCCGGGTTTCTTTGGGTTATTTGGATCAAAACGGTATTTTGCTCAATTCTAACCTCAAACGTTTGTCCGGCTCGCTGAACCTGAACCCGCATTTTCTGGACAACCACTTGAGTATAGACGCTAATTTAAGACTCTCCAACACCAAAAGCCAGTTCGCGAACGAAGGCGCTATCGGCGCGGCCGTTACTTTTGACCCTACCCAGTCGCCGTATTCCGGCAAAGAGGCCTATGGCGGATTCTTCGAGTGGCTGGACCCTACGACGGGATTGCCCAATACGCTGGCGCCCCGCAATCCGCTGGGTTTGTTGAACGAGCGCGACAACCACAGTTCCGTCAACCGGAGCATTGGATCGATTGCGCTGGACTATAAATTCCATTTTTTGCCCGAATTAAGGGCTAACCTAAACATGGGTTTTGACAATTCTCAAAGCGATGGCAGCGATTTTGTGCCGAACTATTCTGCTTTTTTGTTTAGGGCGGGATCTACAGGGGGGCAGTACAATGTATATTCGCAGAACAAAACCAATAAATTGCTGGACTTTTATTTCAATTATACCAAAGAGCTAAAAGAGATTAAAAGCCGGATCGACGCAACGGTCGATTATTCTTACCAGGATTTTATCCGCGATCAGCCTGGCTACCCGAGTTATCTGGCCGACGGTACAACGCTGACTAACTCCGCTATTGCAGTCGGAACGCCTTTCAAAACCCAGAATACGCTGGTGAGTTTTTTGGGCAGGGTCAATTATGTCTTCGACGAAAAGTATTTGCTGACCGCTTCGCTCCGGCGGGACGGCTCTTCGCGGTTTAGTCCCGAAAACCGGTGGGGTAATTTCCCGGCGGTCGCGGCCGCCTGGCGGATCAAACAGGAAGATATTTTCAAAAACTGGTCTTTCATTTCCGACCTGAAAGCCCGCGTCAGCTACGGCGTGACCGGCCAACAGGATATCGGACAGGATTACGCTTATTTGCCGCGGTATACGTTGGGAGATAACGGCGCGCAGTACCAGTTTGGCAACACTTTTTACGCTACCTATCGCCCGGAAGGCTACGACGCCAATATCAAGTGGGAAACGACCTCGTCGTTTAACGCCGGCCTGGATTACGGCTTCGGAAACGGCGCGGTATACGGAAGTTTTGATTATTATACCAAGAAAACAAAAGACTTGTTGAGTACGATTCCGGTTCCGGCAGGCTCCAACCTGACCAACCAGATTCTGACCAACGTTGGGAATATTGAAAATACCGGCGTGGAGTTTGTCGTTAACGTCGTTCCTGTCCGGCGCGCCGATTTCAGTTTAACCCTCGGTTTCAACCTGACCTACAATCAGAATAAAATCACCAACCTAACGAAAGTACCCGTGCCAAACTACGGCGGCATTTTGGTTGGCGGCATTTCCGGCGGGGTCGGTAACACCATTCAATTACAGCAGGTCGGGGCTCCGCTCAATTCTTTTTATGTCTATAAACAAGCGTACAATGAAAACGGTGTTCCCATTGAAGGGCTTTACGTTGATTTGAATAAAGACGGTAAGATCACGTCCGACGATAAATATTTGTATAAAACGCCGGAGCCTAAGGTATTTTTAGGATTCAATACCCAACTCAGTTACCGGAAGTTAACGGCTGGATTTTCGATGCGCGCGCATTTGGATAACTACGTGTATAACAACGTCAGTTCCGGAACCGGAACCTATACGAACACGTTTAACTCCAACAATTACCTGTCTAACCTGAACCGTAGCGTTTTAAGTTCGGGCTTCTATAATCCGCAGTATTTCAGCGATTATTATATAGAGAACGCTTCCTTTTTGAGAATGGACAACGTCTACGCGGCCTATAACTTTGGAAAGTTCATAAACAATAAAATAGGGTTCCTGCTGACGGCCAATGTCCAGAACGTGTTTACCATTACTAAATATTCCGGCCTGGATCCGGAAGTGGCGGGCGGTATCGACAATAATCTGTACCCGCGTCCGCGCGTGTATTCGCTGGGGATAGGATTAGATTTTTAACGCTCCATTCGGCGCGTTTGGATCATCTTCTATTTTGAAAATATCGTATATAGCTTATTGCGCGGCTGTTAAAGCGCTTATTCTTAAAAACATAGATCATTCAATCAGATCATGCACAAAATAAAAATGCTCGCATTTACAGGCTTACTGGCGCTTCTTTTTGCCGTTTCCTGTACCAAAGACCTCAACAGGCTTCCATTTTACGACGTAACCTCGGCAACCATTTATTCGAATTTTGCCAATTATAAAGCGGTGCTGGCCAAATTGTATGTTGGTTACGCTATCAGCGGACAGCAGGGACCTGCTGGAAAACCCGATATCAGCGGTATTGATGAAGGTTTTTCCCAATACCTGCGCCAATATTATAAAGCGCAGGAACTGACCACCGACGAAGCGGTCATCTCCTGGAACGACGGCACGCTGCCTGAGTACCATAAAATGATCTGGACCTCCAGCAATGAATTCGTGGGAGCGATGTATAACCGCATTTATTACCAGATCTCTTTATGCAATGAATTCCTGCGCGAACTAACGGACGCCAAGCTCGCAGGCCGCGGAATCACGGGCGCAAACCTGACCGAAGCGCAGCATTATCGCGCGGAAGCCCGTTTTCTGCGCGCGCTCAGTTATTGGCACGCGATCGACTTATATGGAAATGTGCCGTTCGTGACCGAGGCCGACGGCGTGGGTTCTACCGCGCCAAAGCAAATTCTTAGAAAAGACCTGTTTACCTATATCGAATCGGAACTCAAATCCATTGAATCGGGCGACTTGGTCGACCCAACCAAAAACGAGTACGGCAGAGCGGACAAAGCCGCCGCCTGGACGCTGCTGGCTAAATTGTACCTGAACGCGGAAGTTTATACCGGAACACCACGGTATACGGACGCCATTACGTATTGCAATAAAGTGGCCGCCGTGAGCGCTTACGCGCTGGAGCCAAATTACAAAAACCTGTTCCTGGCCGATAACAATAACTCCAAAGAGATCATTTTCCCGATCGAGTTCGACGGTTTGAAAACGCGCGGTTACGGCGGTATGACTTTCCTGACCCATGCGCCGGTAGGCGGAACCATGCCGCCTAAAGCGTTCGGCATCGACGGCGGTTGGGCCGGTTTGCGAACGACCAAAGCGTTTGTCGCGTTGTTTTCCGACACGACCGGTAAAACCGATCAGCGCGCCATGTTCTATACCAACGGCCAAAACCTCGAGATTAATGACCTGCTAACTTTTACAGACGGTTATGCCATCGCCAAATATAAAAACGTCACTTCTACCGGCGCGCAGGGTTCAGATGCAACGGGCGCTTTCCCGGATACGGATTTCCCGATGTTCCGCCTGGCAGACGTTTATCTGATGTATGCGGAAGCCGTTTTGCGCGGCGGCTCAGGCGGAGATAACGCTACTGCTTTAAATTATGTAAATAAGATCCGCCAAAGAGCTTACGGCGGAGCAAACGGAAATATCACGGCCGCTAACCTGACCCTGAATTTCATCCTCGACGAGCGTGGCCGCGAATTGCAGTGGGAGTGCCACCGCCGGACCGACCTGATCCGGTTTAATAAATTTACTACGGCGGCCTATCTCTGGCCCTGGAAAGGAAACGTCAAAGACGGCAAAGCGGTAGAGGATTTTCGAAATATATTCCCGATCCCTTCTTCCGATCTGATTGCCAATCCGAACTTAAAACAAAATCCGGGATACTAAGTAATGATGAATGATGAATGATAAATTATGAATGATGAATATTATGGATGACAGGCGTGTTCCTTTAAATAACAGTTGAATCTTTCCGCAATAATTTGTAATAAGCGTCTCTATAAAGATCAATGATCTAAAGTGTTCTTAATTTGTTTACAATCAATAAATTATAAGCTAACGGCTAATTAATAAATTTATCCAATGAAAAAGATGTTTAAAAAAATAATGTTGTGGAGCGCGCTGCCGCTCCTGGCCGCTTCCTGCACTAAAGACGAAGTAAAAACTTACGCGCTGGCCGGAACGACGCCCGCATTAACCGCTTCCGCTAATACGCTGACTTTGGTTGCGGCAGATACCGGCAAAACCGCCCTGACGTTTACCGGGACGCCGGTGGACTATGGTTTTAACGCCGTCGTCAATTATTCGCTGGAAATCGACCTGAAAGGCGATAATTTTAAAGCGCCAACGGCGATTGCCCTGGGCAGCGATATTAAGAAAAGCTATACCGTGCAGGACCTCAACAATTTTTTGATCCTGCTCGGCGTCCCTGCCGGAACAACCGGTCAAATTGAGGCAAGGCTACGGTCGGACGTCAACCCGAGCGTCAAAACCGTTTATTCCAACGTGGTGTCCATCACCGCCACGCCGTTTAAACTGGCCGTGCCGATCAAATACCCCGTTATTTATGTGCCGGGAGAGTACCAGGGCTGGGCGCCCGCTACCGCCAAAACGTTGGCGTCTTTCAAAAATGATAAAAACTATGAAGGATACGTCAATATTACCGGCGCCACGCTACAGTTCAAATTTACCGACTTTCCCGATTGGAACCATTTGGCTTACGGGAGCGCAGGCGCGGGGAAACTGACCTCGGCGCAGGGGCTTGATAATAACCTCAAAGTTCCTGCCGCAGGTTACTACAGATTAACGGCAAATCTCAACGATACGACCTGGACCAGTACCCTGGCCGCCTGGTCGGTGATTGGCGACGCCACGCCCGGCGGCTGGAGTACCGATACCCCGCTGACCTACGACGCCGCGACCGATACCTGGAAAGCGACCGTAAAACTCGTTAGCGACGGAACAAAAGCGATTAAATTCCGCGCCAACGGCGCCTGGGATATTAACTTTGGCGATACTAAAGGCAATGGCGCGCTCGTGCAGAACGGCGATAATCTGTTGGTTCCGTCCGACGGAACCTATACCGTTACGCTCGACCTTGGCAATCCGAACGGGTATAAATACTCGATCAAGAAAAACTGATTTTTAATAGTAAATTAAAAATTGTAAATAGTAGGGCAGTATAGAAAATTCGGAAAAGGAACGTCTTTTTATTCTTTGCAAAAAATAAAAAGACGTTCCACCCACTCTCCCCGTGCGTAGCGCGCAATGCTTGTAGACGCCTTATTGAAATTGTACGATCAAAGTTATTTGAAAGGCGGCGTTTTATTTAATAAGACGCCGCCTTTTTTACTTTTAAAACCTGTCTTATAATGAAAAAGCATTTTTTTATATACCCGGTCCTTCTTTTTTTAATGCTTGCCCTACCCGGTTGTACGCAAAATAATCCGCTTAATCCCGTAGTTCCAACGCCGGCTCCATCTGGTAAAGTTATTTATAATTGGGATAAATTTGTGATGGGCGCTGATCTTTCGTATACCAACGAAGTAGAAGACAACGGTGGAGCCTTTAAGGACTCGTCTGTCGTCAAAGACCCGTTCCTGATCTTTAAAAACCGCGGCTGCAACTTGGTCCGGGTGCGTTTATGGTACGACCCAAAATGGGAAGCCTCGCTTAACAACGGTGCCTTGTATTCCGGCCTTCAGGACGTCGAGAAAACCATCCAACGCGCGAAAGCGCTGGGTATGGCCGTCAATCTCGACCTGCATTATTCAGATACATGGGCGGACCCGGCCACTCAAAAAACGCCTGCAGCCTGGGCTGGGCTTGCATTGACGACGTTAAATGATTCCGTTTATCAGTATACGCTCCGGGTACTCAACGAACTGAAAAGCAAAAACCTGATTCCTGAAATGATCCAGATTGGCAACGAGACCAATAGCGGCATGCTCTGGGATCAGGGGAAAGTGGTCAATAATAATTGGACGGCCTTCGCCGCGCTGCTCAACAGCGGAATCAAAGCTGTCCGCGATTTTTCTGCAACAGCGACGATCAAGCCGCAGATCATCCTGCACGTCGCTCAATTTCAAAACGCGGATTACTGGACGTCCGGCGTGACAGGCGCGGGGGTGACGGATTTTGACGTTCTCGGGGTCTCCCATTATTTTAATTATTCCACGACCAACGCCGCAGGACAGATTAGCGGGGTCATTACCGCGCTGAAAAGCAAGTTTAAGAAAAAAGTGATGATCGTGGAGACCGCTTTCCCGTGGACGACCCAGGACGCGGATAATTACCGCAACATTTTTCCGACCAGTACGACGCTGTCCGGCTATGATTTTTCGCCGGACGGGCAATATAATTATATGCGCGATCTGACGCAGCAGGTAATTGACGGCGGCGGCTCGGGAATTATGTACTGGGAGCCGGAATGGATCACTTCGCGCCTGAAAGATCAGTTCGGCGGAACTGGCTCTTCCTGGGACAACGCCACGTTTTTTGATTTTGCGGGTAATACCCTGAAGGGGATCAATTATATGAATTATCCTTATAAGTTTTAACGGCTTTCTTAGAACGTACAAAAAAGAACGCCGCAAAGATTGCGGCGTTCCTGTAAAATAAGTTCTTGTTAATCAGTTATACGGTACAATGAAAGTAAGTCGTCATTTGTTAATGGCTGGCTTTCAACTTTTTTGCCATTTCAAGATGCATAGCTACATGGCCGCGCGTTTCAGCCAGGTGTTTTTTCAAATTATCATTGGTGGCTTCCGGCATAAGGCGGTTATCGATCGTCGCCAGTACTTCTGTATGACCTTTATCCATCGCGTCCAGGTAAGCGGCTTCATATTTCTTTCCATCCATCGGCTTCAATTTTGCCAACAGCGCCACGCCTTTCATTTTTAAAGAATCCACCCCCGGCGTAGCATTTAAATCCGTATGAATGGTGTGCGTAAGAGCCATCGTTTTGTCGGCATTATCGCTGTGTTCGGTTTGAAGCATTTTGGCATAGTCCATTACTGGCTGGCTCAGTTTTTTCGTTTGCGCCTGATTTGCGGCGTTGATTTCATTACTGTCAACGGCCATGACAAAAGCCATAGCTTCTCCGTCTGCGGGTGTTCCCGTCATACTTTTATCGGGCATAGCGGCCGCTCCGCTCATGGCGCTTTTTGAAGAGTCGCTCATGGTTGACATATTGGAACCGCTGTCGGTTGCCGTTTTACTATCAGAAGAAGGAGAATTACATCCTCCGATTGCAAAAGCCGATAGCGAAGCCAGCGCAACGATTTTACTTAAATTTTTCATAAGCATTGTTTTGTTGGTAAGATAAATGATTATTAAACTAAATATTACTGATTCATTTTATGATGCATAGTATCGCGCATCCCATTCATTTTGCCGTCCATATCCATCCGGTCGTGGTCTCCCATCATTTGCGTTACGTTGCCGTCCATATCGATCATACTACCGTTTTTCATCATGGTTTTTGTCGAACTTCCTTTCATCATCATGCGGCCGTCGGACATAATGGTTGTTCCGTTGGATAAAGTCATCGTTTTGTCCATTGGGACCATTTTGCCGTCTTTCATCATCATCATTTTTCCATGACGCATACCCATCATGCCGTCTTTCATACCCATTTTGCCGTCGTGCATCTTGGAGCCCATTTTATCGCCGCTCATCATGCTCATGTCCGCCGGGTTGCCGTCCATGTCCATAGCCTGCCCATCTTTCATCATCATTTTTGTCGTGCTGCCTTTCATCATCATGTGGCCGTCGGTCATGACCGTTGTTCCGTTGGTCAATGTCATGGTTTTATCCATTTTCATCATTTTACCGTCTTTGCAAACCATCATTTTGCCGTCTTTCATACAGACCATGTCTTTCATCATATTATGAGAAGACATGGAAGTATCGCCTGTCATGGCGCCGGTTGAGCCGCTCATTGCCCCGGAATTCATGGCGCTTGCGGTCGTATCCATCGCGGCGGCTGATGGAGAAGTAGTAGTGGTCGTAGTGGTCATAGCGCCGTCGGTTTTAGAATCGGTGCCATTACCTCCGCCGCAGGCAATAAAAAATAAAGAAGCGGCGACGCCGAATAATACATTTTTCATAAAAACTTTTTTAAATAATCTGTTAATATTAAATCAATGGTTTGTTAACAAAAAGAATTTAATGGAATATACATGAAAATCTATTTTTTGGTTTTAAAGAGAAAACATTAATTTTTTACGCATTTGTTCGGCGGTAGAGGAGCCGGAACAGACGATTGTTCTTATGTAAGCGTATTTTAAACTTAAAAATTACGAGCGTCCGGCTTTTTAACTATATTTGCTTTGTTCTATTCGTTTAACCTGCTTAACGCCGTAAACCGCCAACTTTTTACACGTTCAATTTTTCTAAAACATGACCGCACACGGACTTCAAACCCTCGATTACCTCGTTTTTGCCTTTTATTTTATCGTGGTCGCCGGATACGGCTACTGGATTTATAACCGCAAGAAAAAAGCGGAGACCACTTCCGCCGATTATTTTCTGGCCGAAGGGTCGCTGACCTGGTGGGCCATCGGCGCCTCGCTGATCGCGTCCAACATCTCCGCCGAACAGTTTATCGGGATGTCCGGTAATGGTTTTCGCCTGGGGCTGGCCATTTCGACCTACGAATGGATGGCGGCGGCTACCTTAATCATTGTCGCCGTTTTTTTTATACCCATTTATTTGAAGAACCATATTTTCACCATGCCGCAATTTCTCAAACAACGGTACGGCGAAACGGTGGCGATGGTGATGGCCATTTTCTGGCTGTTACTATATGTTTTTGTCAATTTAACCTCTATTTTATACCTCGGCGCGCTGGCGGTAACGACTATTTCCGGCATTAATTTTACTGTCTGTATGCTCGGGCTGGCGGTCTTTGCCGTTTTTATTACGCTGGGCGGCATGAAAGTGATCGGGTATACGGACGTTATACAGGTTTTTTTCCTGATCCTGGGCGGACTGGCCACTACTTACCTGGCGCTAAATATGGTCTCGGCCCGGTTCGGCGGAACCGGCGTGGCAAACGGGTTTAGCCTGCTCACTCAAAAAGCGCCCGAGCATTTTCACATGATCTTCGACCGTTCTAACCCCAACTTTATGAGTTTGCCGGGATTAACCGTATTGGTCGGGGGGATGTGGATCGTCAACCTGAACTACTGGGGCTGCAATCAATATATCACGCAGCGGGCGCTTGGCGCGAGCCTGCCGACCGCGCGGAAAGGTATTCTCTTCGCCGCCTTCCTGAAGCTGCTAATGCCGGTCATTGTCGTATTACCAGGGATCGCCGCTTTCGTATTGCACCAAAACGGTCAGTTTCACCAGGAAATGATGAAGGACGGCGCCCTCAACCAGGACAACGCTTATCCCGTCCTGCTGAATTTGTTGGGGCCGGGGCTGAAAGGCCTTGCTTTTGCAGCCCTCACGGCGGCTATCGTCGCGTCCCTCGCGGGCAAGGCCAATTCAATTTCTACGATCTTCACATTAGATATTTTCAAGAACCATATCCGGCCTGACTCCACCGAACGCCGTTTGGTGCAGATAGGCCGTATGACAATCATCGTCGCCATGATGATCGCAATTTTCGTCGCCCCTTTCATGGGGATCGACAAAAAAGGAGGGTTTGAATTCATACAGGAATACACGGGTTTTGTTTCTCCCGGCATATTCGCCGCTTTCCTACTCGGGTTCTTCTGGAAAAGAACCACTGCGGCGGCGGCCATGTTTTCCATCGTGGTCGGCTTTTTAGCGTCCATAGGGATAAAATTTTTACCTGGGATCATGGACGTTTCATGGCTGCAAGGGGGCGGTTTTGCCGTTCTGAATCCCGATACCCAGCGCTTTGATATTCCTTTTTTAGACCGGATGGGATTTGTATTTGTTTTTTGCATGATCGGGATGATCGCCATTACCCTAAGCGATTCACTATCTAAAAACAACCCGCGCGGCCTGGAGATCGACGCTTCCATGTTTAAAGTTTCCAATGGATTTATGGCGGGCGCGCTGCTTATTTTGGGGACGCTGACGGCGCTATATACAATTTTTTGGTAAAAAATTAATAACCAGCTTTAACAACAGGCAACTTAACGGGCAATTTAAAGAAATGAGCGAATTGATGAATTTCTTCCGATTTAAGAGATTCGCTCAATTCCTCTTGAGCATTTTGATCGGGATAAATAATTAAACAATCGATTACAGTTTCATAGGAGACTTTCAATTTGTCAAGAATTGCTTTATCTCTTGCGTATCCGCTAATTTGCCTAATATCCGCTGATTTATATTCTTCGCTATATCTATGTTTATATTTTGCGTCTGTTATCATTTTCAAATTGTCGCTACATAATAAAAAATCTAAATATCCATAATTTCCGTTAACCTGAAAGTTCAATTGTTTGCCAAATCTATCTTTCAATAGTCCGAGCACATATAATTCAAACAATTTAGACATATCAATCCAAAAAGGAGGTACTTTGACTTTTCCCTTTTTATCAATTATTGAAATATTATTCTACAATGCGAATAATGGGTTAAAAAAGTGTAAAAAGGGCTCCGGGACGATAGACCCGAAAACCGGAAGCGAATATAACAGGCGCACGGTTCCTTTTATCCCAAAAATCCCGGCCCCGGCGTCCGCTTATCCTTATACCCGTCAACCCTTTGAGTCACATATAAGCCGTATATAAGCCGTACACAAGCCGTACATGTTGCATGCATGAGACAGGTCTGACCCGGGTCTCGGACAGCAGTCAGTTTGAGGAAAGGTCAAACTAAAAGAGCCCTCAAAAACGCCTTATTTAAAATGGTTTATAGTTGGATATTCAAAAAAGCAGACCGGTGTATATCCACTTTTGCTAATTTTAACCCATTATTCGCATATATAATTAATTTACAAAATTAGTTAAAAAATCTTAGCGTCAACATTTAAATTACTCTTATTAGATATAATTTAATTAATGAAATTCCTTCTCTACGGCGCCAACGGCTTTACCGCCCAACTGATTATCGACCTGGCGGACCAATACGGACTGACGCCCGTCCTCGCCGGGCGCGACGGTGCGAAAATCAAAGCGCTGACAGAAAGCCGGGGGTTAGAGCATATCGTTTTTGGTTTGGATGACCCGGATGCGATGGATGCCGCGCTACGCGGCTTTAGCATCGTCCTGCATTGCGCCGGGCCTTTTATTCATACGGGGACGCCCATGATGGAGGCCTGTATGCGTACCGGCGTTCATTATGTGGATATCGCCGGCGAAATCGAAGTATTTGAACGGGCGGCAAAGCTGGATGGGCGGGCCAAAGCGGCGAAAGTCATGCTATTGCCCGGCGCCGGGCTGGACGTGGTTCCAACCGATTGCCTGGCGCTCTACCTGAAAAACCAGGTTCCGGACGCGGAGAATCTGCAACTGGCCATCGGCAGCCCAAATAAAATGAGCGTTTCGCGGGGAACCATGATGACCATGGTGGAAACCCTCGGCGAGGGCGGCTACTGGCGCCGCGACGGCGCTCTCACCAAAATTCCCGTCGGGGAACACCGGATGACGGTTCCTTTTTCCGACACGTTTACCGCGCGGTGCTCGTCGCTGCCCTGGGGAGACGTTGCGACGGCATATTATACGACCGGAATTCCAAACATCGAATCTTTTTACGCTTTACCCGATTCTACCGCCCGCGCGTTGCGCTGGGGCGCTATATTGGATCCGCTCATGCGTTCTCCCTCGCTGCGCGATTTTATCCGCCGCCGGATTGACCGGACCGCCAAGGGGCCGGACGATAAAGAGCAGGGTGAAAATGAAATTTACATCTGGGGAAAAGTATGGAATGAATCAGGTAAAGCGGCGGAAGCCCGGATGCGCTGCCCGGAACCTTACCGGCTGACGGCGCAAACTTCGCTACTGATCATTCAAAAGATTCTTCAGGGTAATTTTAGGACGGGCTTTCAGACTCCCGCCGGCTGCTACGGTCCCGACCTGATTATGGAGATCGAAGGTGTCCGTCGCGAAAATATAACCCGCGCATGAAAAACACGCTCAGTTACTGGGAACGCCAGGCATTTTTCAGGAACGTAGACGTTGCGGTGATCGGCAGCGGTATTATCGGGCTGACGGCGGCTATCCGGCTGAAAGAGTTAAATCGCAAACTTCGCGTGATCGTTATTGAAAGAGGCGCGCTGCCAGAAGGCGCCAGTACGCGAAACGCCGGTTTTGCCTGTTTTGGAAGCCTGACGGAATTAATATCCGACCTGTCGACGCATACGGAGGATGAAGTGTGGGAGCTGGTCGAGAAACGCTGGAAGGGGTTGGCGCGCCTTCGCGCCCGCGTCGGCGACGCCCGGCTAAAATATAAAGGGTACGGCGGTTATGAAATATTCAGGCCCGAAGACGCGGAGATATTTGAAGGGTGCGTCGAAAAAATGGACTGGTTCAACCACCATATTGGGCGTATAACAAATGTGGACGAGGTGTATAAAGTTGTACCTAATACATTCGGGTTTCAATATATTTTACGGGACGCAATCCTGAACCGGGCGGAGGGCCAGATCGACACGGGCGCTATGATGATAACCCTGACCGGTTTAGCGCGGCAAAAAGGTGTCCAAATTTTTAACGGCTGGGAGGTAGGGTCAATCGTAGAAAATGGAAAAGGCGTAGAAATCGTCGCCCGCGAAGGATGGAGCGTTCAGGTGAAAAAAGCGATCGTGGCGACCAATGGATTTGCGCGGCGGTTGTTGCCGCAACTGGACGTCGTCCCGGCGCGCAACCAGGTTTTAATTACAAAGCCCGTCCCGAAACTTCGTTTAAAAGGCGCTTTCCATTATGACCAGGGGTATTATTATTTCCGGAACATTGACTCCCGGATCTTATTGGGCGGCGGCAGGAACGTGGATTTTAAAAATGAAGAAACGGATGAATGGGGACAAAACCCGCTGATACAGAATACCCTGAAAGAGATTCTTCAGAAAATCATTTTACCCGGCGGGAAGGTGGAGATTGAAGGATGGTGGAGCGGAATTTTAGGATTAGGCAGTCAAAAAAAGCCAATCATCCAATATGTTTCGCCAAATATAATAGCCGCCGTCCGGATGGGCGGTATGGGCGTCGCCATAGGCAGCCTGGTGGGAGAAGAAGCGGCGCTCCTCCTGATGCAGGGCGCCGCTTCTGATATAATATAATGTATTTTGAATAAGTTGGGATCGTCAAAAATGCGGGCAGGAAACGCCGCCCTGATAGCCAAAACGGTTATTATCCCCCCGCTTATTTCCAGAATCAAATAAAACGGAAAAGCTTACTCCGCCAAAAAAATAATAATCTTTACTCAGAGAGCCTCCTGCTTTGCTAATTCCGTCAATATAATCGGTGAATGTTTTTCTGCCGCCTACTTCGGCCCCTAAAGCATATTTTTCGCTCATTATCCATTTTATACCGCCGCCAATCGGTAGAGCTAAAGACGTCTGCGTTTTTTGATAAGGGAGGTCCTGAGCGACATTTAAACTATATGGAGACGCTTCCGAAACGTCTTTTATATTAAAATTGGTCGTTGGTGTAAAACGAGCGACGGCGATGCCGCCAAAAGCGTAAAACGATAGATTATTGAGACGAAAGACAGTAAATTCTGGCGTTAACGATAATTCTGTAATAGGCGTTTGGAAACTTCTTCCTAAACTTTGGCGATAAGAAGAGGAAGGATATTTTTCTTCGTTTCCATATAATTGCGCAAAGGTCAATTGCGTGCGTAATCCCCATGTTCCGTTGAAATGGTAATCGCCGAAGAAGGCGACCGCAGGCTTTATTTGCGGTAAAAAATTCCCGAAGGTAACGTCAATATCGCCGTTATAAACGGCTCCGCCGGCAAAAAGACCAAGTTCCCAGGTTTGGGAGGAAGCAGTAAAACCCAGGAAAAGAGTTATAGCCAGAATTGTAAGTTTTTTCATGTTGGTAAAATTAAGCGTTAAAATCGGTTTTAAGACAAAGAATGAGTTAAAAAAAATTATTCAGGAGTCTGCGTTAGTAAAATACCCTATATAGGGTAGAATAAAATATGGCGCCGCGCCAAAATTTATAAAATTTGCGTGTATTTTTTTTACCATTCTGTGGATTCACAAGACGAAAAAGCAGTCTTGAAAATCAAAATAGCCCGTTTATGGTCTATAAACGTACCTTTATTAAATTATATTTGAGATAATTCCTTAAAAAGGAGGCGTCGTAAGTTAAAGTTAGTAGGCAAGAAAGTAATCTTCTTGTTTATGCCGGTCTCGAAACATGACGGAAAGATACGGAGAGCGGCTAACCTGAAAACCGGTAAAAATGTGAAATTGTGACCGGGCGTACCGGAAAATCCCGCTCCATTTTCTAATAATTTCTTAGGCGGATGGACATAACAAATCGCTCAGCCACAGACGCTACATATTTCTTCTATACTGTCCGCCGACTTCGTATAGCGCATGAGTGATCTGGCCCAGCGAACAGGTTTTAACCGTCTCCATCAGCGCCTCAAATAAATTTCCCTGCTGCACGGCAACTTGTTGAAGTTTGCGTAAACTTTCGGCGGCAGTTTCCCGGTTCAGTTCGATTAACGCTTTTAAAGAGGCGATCTGATTTTCTTTCTCTTCAGCGGTAGACCGGATCACTTCTTTCGGCAGGATCGTCGGAGATCCCTCACTATCCAGAAAAGTATTGACGCCAATGATAGGCAATTCGCCCGTATGTTTTTGCATTTCATAATACATGCTTTCTTCCTGGATCTTTCCGCGCTGATACATGGTTTCCATGGCGCCCAGGACGCCGCCCCGTTCGTTGATCCGGTCAAATTCGAGCAATACCGCTTCTTCCACGAGATCGGTGAGTTCCTCGATGATAAAAGAACCCTGTAATGGGTTTTCATTTTTAGCTATGCCCGATTCGCGGTTAATAATAAGCTGGATGGCCATAGCGCGGCGGACGCTTTCTTCGGTTGGCGTGGTAATGGCTTCATCGTAAGCGTTGGTATGCAGGCTGTTACAATTGTCGTAAATGGCATAAAGCGCCTGCAAAGTGGTCCGAATATCGTTGAAAGCGATCTCCTGCGCGTGGAGGGAACGCCCGGACGTCTGGATATGGTATTTTAATTGCTGAGAGCGCTCGTTGGCGTTGTACTTCAATTTCATGGCTTTCGACCAGATCCGTCGCGCTACCCTGCCGATCACTGCGTACTCCGGGTCCAGGCCGTTCGAGAAAAAGAACGAGAGGTTGGGCGCGAAATCATCGACGTTCATGCCGCGCGAAAGGTAATATTCGACCAAAGTAAAACCATTAGACAGCGTGAACGCCAATTGGCTGATCGGGTTGGCGCCCGCCTCGGCGATATGGTAGCCGGAAATAGACACGGAGTAAAAATTACGGATTCCGCGATTAATAAAGTATTGCTGCATATCCCCCATCAATTGGAGGGAAAACTCGGTGGAGAAAATACAGGTGTTTTGTGCCTGATCCTCTTTCAAAATATCCGCCTGCACCGTTCCTCGGACGCTTTGTAGCGCTTCGCTTTTTAATTTTGCATAGACGTCCGGCTCGAGTATCTGGTCGCCGGTGATCCCCAGAAGTAAAAGGCCAAGCCCGTTATTGCCTTCCGGCAGGATGCCTTCCACGTTTGTCCGGACGTCGTTTATGCCATTTTTTCCTGAATCGTTCTCCTTTTCCTGCGCCGCTTCTCCGTGATAATGCGGACGCAGAAGGCCGCAGTCGTCGTACATTTCTTTGAGTTTGGCGTCCACGAGGCCGGTCAGATCGTTGGCGCGAATGTATTTTTCGCATACTTGATCGATGGCGGCGTTCATAAAAAAAGCGGCGACGATGGCGGCCGGTCCGTTGATGGTCATGCTGACCGACGTGGAGGGATGGCAAAGATCAAAGCCGGAATACAATTTTTTGACGTCGTCGAGGCTGCAAACGTTGACCCCGGAATTACCGACTTTTCCGTAAATATCGGGGCGATGATCGGGATCCTCGCCGTATAAAGTGACGCTGTCGAAAGCGGTGGACAACCGTTTGGCGGGCGTCGTTGCCGACACGTAATGAAAACGCAGATTGGTGCGTTCGGGTCCGCCCTCGCCGGCGAACATCCGGGTCGGGTCTTCGCCCTCCCGTTTGAATGGAAACACCCCGGCGGTATAGGGAAATTCGCCGGGTACGTTTTCCAACAAATTCCAGTACAGAATATCGCCCCAGTCGCTGTATTTCGGTAGGGCGATGCGCGGGATCCAGTTTTGCGACAGCGTTTTGCGCTTCGTAGGAACCCGCACGTCTTTGCCGCGCACCTGGTAAACAAACTCGTCCGCCTGGTAGGCGGCTTTTTTAGCGTCCCAGTCGGTCAGTATTTTTTTGCAGCGACCGTCGAGCGCCAGTTCAGTCTCCTGGTATACGGCGCGCAGCGAAGCGACAAGCGCTTCCTTTTGAGGCAGTTTTTCCTGTTGTTCGAGCGTTTGCAGCGCGAAATGCAACTGGTAGAGCCGCCGCGCGGTTTTTGTCTGTTCGCGCGCCCATTGGTCGTAACGGCGGTTGTTTTCGGCGATCTCGCTCAGGTAGCGCGTCCGGGCGGGCGGGATAATATAGACTTTTTCGGAATCTTTCGCGTCCGCGTGGACATGAATTTTCCAGTCGGCGCCGGTTTTTTCGACGATCTTCAGGACGATCTTTTCATAGAGCCGGTTCATACCCGGATCGTTGAACTGTGAGGCAATGGTTCCGACGACCGGCAATTCCTCAGGGTTAGTTTCCCAAAGCTGATGGTTGCGTTGGTATTGTTTACGCACGTCGCGAAGGGCGTCCTGCGCTCCCCGTTTATCGAATTTATTGACAGCGATCAGGTCGGCAAAATCGAGCATGTCTATTTTTTCCAACTGGGTCGCCGCGCCGTATTCGGGCGTCATTACATATAACGACACGTCCGAATGATCGACTATTTCCGTATCAGACTGTCCGACGCCGGAGGTTTCAAGGATAATCAGATCAAACCCGGCTCCTTTCAAAATATCCACGGCGCTTTGCACGTGTTTGGAGAGCGCGAGGTTTGACTGGCGCGTGGCCAGGGAGCGCATAAAAACGCGGTCGTTGTGGACGGCGTTCATGCGGATCCGGTCGCCCAACAAAGCCCCGCCTGTTTTTCGTTTGGACGGGTCGACAGAGATCACGGCCAATGTTTTGTCGCTGAAATCCATCACGAACCGGCGAATGATCTCGTCTACGAGGCTTGATTTGCCGGAGCCGCCCGTGCCGGTGACGCCCAATACCGGGACCGTTGATTTCGCTGAATTCCCTGAGGGGGCATTTTTATGTTGTAAAGTTTCGCGCAATTCGGCGAGCCAGGGTTCGCTCTCCTTCGGGTAGTTTTCCGCCGCCGAAATGAGTTTAGCGATGGCGCCCGGATCGCGCAATGGCAGCTTTTTCATTTCCCCGTTCAAAGAAGTTCCTGCCGGATAATCGCATTGTTGAAGCAGGTCGTTGATCATGCCCTGTAATCCAAGGCGGCGGCCGTCGTCGGGCGAATAGATCCGGGCAATGCCGTAATCCATCAATTCCTTAATTTCGGAGGGAAGGATCGTGCCGCCGCCGCCGCCGAATAGCCGGATATGCCCGCCGCCGCGCGCCTGGAGCATATCGT
>JBBRMZ010000003.1:0-58684 GCA_038230555.1 Chitinophagales bacterium | reverse complement strand
TCGTCCAGCCGTCTTTTTCTAAGGCCGTTCTTACATTATAATGAAACTTATCGCGCGCCATATCTTTTTTGTTCTTTGCAAAGGTAAGCCATATTCAAGAAAAGCGCTTGCCCGCTTGTTAAAAAGAAACAGGCGTTGGCTGGCTTTATAACGGATAAAAAAGCTAATAGCCTCAATCCGTCTCGTTCAACTGCAACAGCGCTTTGCCCACCGGATCGTCGTCGCGGACGAAGGAGCGGATGATGAGGCGGTTACCCTTGTCATAGGTGAAAAAATTCCAGACCCAACTGCTGAAGACTAGGAGGCGGTTGCGGAAACTTACCAGGTAGGCGATGTGGATGAACAGCCAGATATACCAGGCCAAGCGGCCGCCGAACTGGATATTGCCGGGCAGGTCGGCGACGGCTTTGCCGCGGCCGATGGCGGCCAGGTCGCCTTTATTGAAATATTTGAAAGGGGCGACGGTTTTGCCCAGGTGGAAATCCTTTAAATGTTTGCCCAAGTAGGCGCCCATCTGGATGGCCGGTTGCGCTACGCCGGGATGGCCCTTTGGGTATTTGTCCGTTTTCATCATCGCCACGTCGCCGATGGCATAGATGTTTGGACTGCCTTTGACTTTGCAGTTCTCGTCGGTCAGGATTCGGCCCCGTTCGACCATGTCCGGTTTCAGGCCCGCAAGAAGATCGCCAGTCACGCCCGCCGACCAGATCAGGGTTTTGGTTCGGATCTCTTCGCCCGATTTTAACCGCGCGACCGTTCCGTCGTAAGAGTCGAACATAGTATTGAGCCGCACGTTCACGCCCATTTTTTGCAGATCGCTTAGCGCCCGCGCGCCAGCTTTGGCCGACATGGCGGCCAACAGCCGGTCGCTCCCTTCGATGAGGTGGATGCTCATTTTAGTAAAATCCAGTTCCGGAAAATCGTTAGGCAACACGTGTTTGCGCAGTTCGACGAGCGCGCCGGCCATTTCGACGCCAATCGGACCACCGCCAACCAGCACAATATCAAGCATGGTATCCACCTCATCCGGTCTGTTGGACATATTGGCGCGCTCAAACATTTGCATCAACTGGCTCCTTAGATTGAGCGCGTTCGGGATGGTTTTGAGTGGGAAAGAGTGGGCTTTGACGGATTCGTTGCCAAAATAATTGACTTTGACGCCGTTGGCCAAGATCAAATAATCGTAAGCCAGATCGCCGGCAACAGTGCTGATGGTGTTGGCGTCCGGGTTGACGGAGGTTACTTTTAGTAGCCGGAAATGGAAGTCTTCTTTGCTGGCGAAAATTTGGCGGAGCGGCCCGGCAATAGAATCCGGCTCCAACCCGGCGGAGGCCACCTGGTAGAGCAGCGGTTGAAAAGTATGGTAATTGTGTTTATCGAACATCACCAGTTGGAAATCCTTGCAGGAAAGTTTTTCCGCTAATTTCATTCCTCCAAATCCGCCGCCGATAATGACGACACGGAGTTTGGCGGTTGCGGGAATGTTTAGTTCCAGGCTTTCAATCCGGTCCATTGAGTTTGTTTGGTTAATGAATATTATTCAACAACGGACGTTGCCGTGCCGTCCCAATATAACCTGAAAAGGAGGATTTTGTTAAAAAAAAGTTAAAGCGTTTAACGCTTTTCTATTCCTCTAATATAGATTTATATATATGGTAATTTTCTTCGTCAAAACATACAAAAATAATTTTCCGTATCGCGTTGGTCGACGTAAGAAAATTTTTGACGGTCGTGATCGCTATTTCAGCAGCCAGTTCTTTTGGAAAACCATAGACGCCGGTACTAATGTTTGGGAAGGAAATAGTTTCAAGTTGATGTTCCTCGGACAGGCTCAGGCTATTCTTATAGGCCGAAGCAAGTAAATTTTCCTCGTTGGACTTGCCGTTATTCCAAATAGGCCCGACCGTATGGATCACATATTTTGCGGGAAGATTTCCGGCGGTCGTAATAACGGCTTCTCCTGTTTTACAACCGCCCTGGCGGTTTCTGATTTTTTGACATTCTTCCAGGATGGCGCTTCCGCCCGCTTTATGGATGGCGCCGTCAACCCCGCCGCCGCCCAATAACGACGAGTTGGCTGCATTGACCACGGCATCCACGCGAATTTTTGTAATGTCTCCCCGTACTAATTCAATCGACATAATGACCTGGAGTTTATAGACAATAAAAACAAACTATGCAGAAGGCACTCTTTTTTCAACCCTGCGCGTTTCTAAAAACAATTCTATCTGCTTCATCGCGCCCGCCAGAATATCCGTATTGGGGAGAAAAACAATGCGAAAATGGTCTTTGGTCGGGTAGTTGAACCCGTTGCCCGCCACCATCAGGATATGATGTTCGACGAGCAGGTCGTAAATAAACTCGTTATCATCTTTAAAAGAAAACTGCGCGAGGTCGATTCTGGGGAACAGATACATGGCGCCTTTGGGTTTCACGCAGGAGATTCCGGGAATGGCGGTAATACGGTCGTAAACAAAATTCATTTGGCGATGCAGCCTGCCGCCGGAGGCGACGAGGTCGTCGATACTCTGGTAACCGCCGAGGGCAGTCTGGATTCCGTACTGCGCGAAAACGTTGCTGCATAAGCGCATGCCGGCCAAAAAATTCAGCCCTTCGATATACGACGCGGCTTTGGCGCGCGCGCCGGTCAGGATCATCCAGCCGCCCCGGAAACCCGCCGCGCGATAGTTTTTGGACAAGCCGCCCATGACCACGCACAGCGTTTCGTCGGACATGGTCGCTATGGTATGGTGTTTTGCCCCGTCGTAGAGAATTTTATCGTAGATTTCGTCGGAGAATACGATGAGCTTGTGTTTTTCCGCCAGCCGCACAATCCCTTCCACCGTTTCCTTTTCGTACACCGCGCCGGTCGGGTTGTTGGGGTTGATAATGACGACGGCTTTGGTTCGTTTCGTAATTTTGCTTTCGAGGTCTTTCAGGTCGGGATTCCAGTCGGACTGTTCGTCGCAAACGTAATGCGCCGGTTTGCCGCCGCAAAGGCCGACGGCGGTGGTCCAGAGCGGGTAATCGGGCGAAGGGATCAACACTTCGTCGCCCTCGTTGAGGAGGGCCTGCATGACCAGCACGATCAGTTCGCTGACGCCGTTGCCAATAATGACGTCGTCAATCTGCGCGTTGCGGACGCCGCGGCTCTGGTAATATTGCATCACCGCTTTACGGGCGGCGAACAGCCCGCGCGAATCGGCGTACCCCTGCGCCCCCCGGACGTTGGCGATGATATCGTGGACGATCTCGTCGGGCGTCTCGAAGCCGAAAGGCGCCGGATTACCAATATTGAGTTGCGTAATTTTAAATCCTTCCCGCGCCAGTTGAAGCGATTTTTCGTACACCGGTCCCCGGATTTCGTACCGCAGGGCGTCGAGCCGCGCGCTTTTTTTGAAGTTCATGCTTTTTTATATAGTGACGAATAAATAGTCGGCGTCTTCTTCAACTTTATTTTTGGTTGAGAACGCCGTTGACGTACTCTATCCATTGATAATCAGGAATTTCGGAGTCGATATAATAATCCGGCTGTATTCCTTTTCCGTCGATGGCCATTTCAGGAATCCGGTAACTTTTGGACAGGCAATAGCCCAGTTCAAACTCGTTGCAGGGCGAATTGACAAAATTCATATTGGAAATATCCAGCACGCCAAACGTGGTTGCGCCAAAAAGTTTTACTTTTTTACTTTGCTTGGCCGCCAGCAGGAATTGCTCGGTTGTGCTTCCGTTGCCCTTGTTGATAATGATCGCTACGTTCTTTGGAAACGGATAGACGGTATCCAATTTATTCAGGTTAACTTTGACAGAGTCCAGGTTAATAAATTCGCCGATATGGCGCTCCAGTACGTCGTACGAAGTTTTTGCCCATTTTTTATCCTCTTCGGTCAGTCCGTATTTATCGGGATTTTTCAAAAATTCCATCATACGCTGGTTATTAAAATGGGTGGAATAATATTCGACCCCTAACTCTCTAATCGGATTGGTATAAAGGAAAGGAATAATTTCTTTGTAACTCCCGTCGCTTCCGCCGCCGTTGTTCCGGACGTCGATGATCAGGTTTTCGGTTTTTAGCATATCAGACTTGTTGGCCAAGATCACGCTGTCGATGGCCTTTTTTTCTACGCCGTCAAAGGAGGGTATTCTTAATATGTACGTCGTCGAATTGAGTCGATCTGCGTAAGGTTTATCGGCGTTCAACGATTTAAAATGAGCTTCGACGCCGGGGATGGTTTCCGCTTGCGGGATCAGTCTTTTTAACATAAACCTACCCAGCCGCAAATAGCTTTGGCCGATGGGCTGAACGACCGCAAAGTTTTCAGGCGTTCGATCCCTTAGATAAAAGACGCCCTTATTACCCTGGATTTTAAACTTTATCTGTCCTGGTTTCCAATCTTCGGCGGTCGTTTCAATAATAAAACCAATATAGGCGTTATCCACTTTTTTGACGCCTATTTTATATGGGCTTGTTTCCCAGACGCCTTCATAGTCGGTTGACTTTTTATTATTCAGGTAGCGCTCAAATTCCGGAACATTTACTTTAAGCGTTTCCCATTTTTCAGGGGCCGCCTGGCTCGCAGGCGCTTCCGTTTTGGCAGTTTGCTCGTTTTGTATAGGAATAATCCCGATATGCGAAGGGCGAAAAAAAGTCAGCCATTCATATAGCATTTTCGTGCATTCTAATGGATCAGCTATGTTAGAAACTTTTTGCGCGAACGCTTGATTATGCTCGTCGTAGGCTTTTTTGCCTTTAGCGTCCAGAACAAAATGAAAACCCGCGTCGTTTTCTTCAAACGTTTTTTTAACCCATTCAAAGTTGCTTTTGCAGTCGCAGGTTTGGCCGTATGAAAAGACAAAACCATTTAAAACAAGCGCTAAAAAAATAATAAATTTCATGTCCGTTTTTATGAATTAAATTTATTTTATAAAAAAATAAAAAATTTGTAGCCCGAAAATGATCCAAATTTCCATTATTAATATATTTTCGCTTTCCCGTTTAATAACCACCAAGTAGTCGGCGGCTACAAAAGTTACGAGCGTCCAAAGCTGCTTTTCATTATTTTTATCAATGAGGGTAATTTATAACCATTACTTACATGAAAATTCGGCGTTATAAACAAAATAATAGGTTCGTCAACGGGCGCCGCGCTCAAAAACAGAAAACAGGCACTAAATTAGTCTCTTTTTTGAGGGCGCAAAGATGCGGATAATCGGATACGCGCGCTAACATTTATTCCGGTTTTTGAGATTGAAATTAATTGATCTATTCTATGCGGGACGGTACTCAGGAATTGTTTTTGCCCGGCGTCCGGTTTTTGCGCGGCAGGGTAGCACTGGTATGCGGCCTTTTTTTTTGCTGTTCCGCCTCGGCGCAAATCCTCAACATCGAAGACAGGCGCATCCGGCTGGCAGACAGCGTTCATCTGGCGGGCTTCGTCGACGCCGGATTCAGCGTTTATCACAATAATCAGACGACGGCAACGGCAAGACTGACCGCGCAGGGCGAATATTTGAAAGGCAGACATTTCTTACTGGGGGTCGCGCAATATGATCTGATCAAATCGGGCGCGCAACGCGTTCTGAACGAAGGTTTTCAGCATTTGCGTTATGATTACGGTTTCCACGACCGTTGGGTTTTTGAAGCCTATGAACAGATCCAGTATAACGAGCAGATCGCTATGCAGAGCAGGAACCTCGTCGGGGCGGGTTTACGATTTAAATTATCTAAATCGTTCAACCGGCGAGTAGTGGCGGGACTGTCCTATATGTTTGAAAGCGAGCGCTTTAAGGATTCCGCGTCCCTTCATATTAATCATCGCCTGAGTTCGTATATCGCTTTTATCATTAAATTGTCGCGCGACTCAAAGTTTGTCAGCACGACTTATTACCAGCCCAAAATAACCGACTTTTCCAGCCGGCGCGTAAGCTCGACTGCTTCGCTTTTATTCAAGTTCACAAAAAACCTGGTCTTTAACGCTTCTTTCAACCTCACGGACGACGTTGACCGGGAGCTTTCCAATATACAGCCGGTGGTTTATTCTTTGACTAACGGCGCGCGCTGGAATTTTTAGACAAACCGTTAAACAAACATTTCGTACAACATGGGTTTGTCGTTGACCGTCTGGAACTGAATGTTGTTGTCTTTCATTCGCTGGATCAGGGCGTCATAATCGCCTTTTTCTTTAAGTTCCAAACCGATCATGGCGGGACCGTTCTCGCGGTTATTTTTCCGAATATAGGTAAAATAGGAAATATCGCAATGGTCGTTGAGCACCTGGTTCAGAAAATCCCGCAGGGCGCCGGCGCGTTGCGGGAAATTTATAATAAAATAATGTTTCAACCCTTCATAGAGCAGGCTCCTTTCTTTGATGTCCTCGGTTCGGGTAATATCATTATTACCGCCGCTGATAATGCAAACAACGTTCTTTCCTTTGATCTGTTCCTTATAAAAGTCCAGCGCGGCGATCGTGAGCGCGCCGGCGGGTTCTGCGACAATGGCCTCTTCATTGTACAATTGTAAAATGGAGGTGCACACTTTGCCTTCCGGCACGAGGATAATATCGTCCACCACGAGGCGGCAAAGTTCAAATGTTTTTTCGCCGACGCGTTGTACCGCCGCGCCGTCTACAAATTTATCAATGTGTTCCAGCGTGACGATGCGCCCTTGTTTGAGCGATTCATACATGGCCGGCGCTCCGGCAGGTTCCACCCCGATGATCTTGGTGGCGGGGCTGATCTGTTTAAAATAACTGCCTAATCCAGAAGCCAGTCCGCCGCCGCCGATGGCGACAAACAGATAATCGATATTCACCGGACAATCTTCCATAATTTCCAGACCGACGGTGGCCTGGCCTTCGATCACTTTCTCGTCGTCGAAAGGATGGATGAACAATTTCTCTTCCTTTTCGCAAAAAGCAATGGCTTCCTTATAAGAATCATCGTAAGTATCGCCCGTCAGCACGACGTCGACTTTTTCTCTGCCAAAGAATTTTACTTTGTCAAATTTCTGTTTAGGGGTTGTGTTGGGCATAAAAATGGTCCCGTGCACGTTTAATTTTTTGCACGCTAATGCTACTCCCTGCGCGTGATTGCCTGCGCTGGCGCATACGACCCCCTTTTCCAGCGCTTTTTTACTCAGGCTGGACATCTTATTATAGGCGCCCCTGATTTTGTAAGAGCGTACCACCTGTAGGTCTTCCCGTTTAAAATAAATATTCGATTCGTATTTTTCAGACCAGTTGTCGTTGAACGTCAGCGGCGTATGGGTAGCGATATTTTTCAGGCGCACTTTGGCCTTATATATATTTTCTACGCTGATAAAAGGGGATTTTTTCACTTCTGCGGTCATTGCATGAATTTTTTCCGGTCGGTAAAGATAAATATTTTTGCCCGTAACCGGCTGCGAAATAAATAGCCGTCAACTATTAGCTGTTAGCTGACGGCTAACGCTTACTTAAAAAAACTATCCCGAATTTACCTTATAAGAAATCCGGGATAACTCATTTAAAAACATACTATAGGCTTTTGCCCGCCGGATTAAACCAGTTCTTTTTTCGGCGCGGCTTTTTTCTTAGGTTCCTGACGTTCCGGGCGAAGGCTGCGAACGGTTTTGCCTGCCTGCCACATTTCGCTGTCGCGGAGTTCTTTCAGTTCGACCTCCAGTTTTTCGCGGTAGTCGTGCTGAGAGTTGGAGTCGATCGAGCGCTGGGCTTCTTCGCCGGCGGCGACGCTGTCGTAAAGTTGCGTGAACACAGGCGCCACAGCGTCGCGGAATTTATTTTTCCAGTCGAGCGCGCCGCGCTGAGCGGTAGTGGAGCAATTGGCGTACATCCAGTCCATCCCATTTTCGGCAACCAGGGGCATCAGCGATTGCGTCAGTTCTTCGACGGTTTCGTTGAAAGCTTCGCTGGGGGTGTGTCCGCGTTTGCGCAATTCATTATATTGGGCTTCAAAAATACCCTGTACCGCGCCCATCAGGGAGCCGCGTTCGCCGGTCAGGTCGCTGTACACTTCTTTTTTGAAGGTAGTTTCAAACAGATAGCCGGAGCCTACGCCGATCCCCAGCGCGACGGCGCGCTCGCGCGCTTTACCGGTCGCATCCTGAAAAATAGCGAACGACGAGTTCAGGCCTCTTTTTTGGAGGAACATTCTTCTGAGCGAAGTCCCGGAACCTTTCGGGGCTACCAGGATGACGTCGACGTCGGCGGGCGGGACAATACCGGTTCTTTCTTTATAAGTGATACCGAATCCGTGAGAGAAGTACAGCGCTTTGCCGGGCGTCAGGTTGGCTTTGACGGTTGGCCAGGCGGCGATCTGCGCGGCGTCCGACAGCAAATAACAAATGACGGTTCCCCGATGAGCGGCTTCTTCCAACTCGAACAATGTCTCGCCTGGGACAAAACCGTCGTTGACCGCTTTGTCCCAGGTTTTGGACGGCCTTCTTTGACCGACGATCACGTTGAATCCGTTGTCGCGCAGGTTCAACGCCTGCCCTGGTCCCTGAACGCCGTAACCCAGTACGGCAATGGTTTCGTTTTGTAACGTTTTTCTGGCTTTAGCCAGTGAAAATTCTTCTCTTGTAACGACGTTTTCCTCTACGCCTCCAAAATTTAATGTAGCCATGCTTCTTGAATGATTTTTAGCTATTAGCCCTTAGCTATTAGCCCTTAGCTTTTTGTCGCTAAATGTTAGATATTAATTGAATTTTTGTTTTTGATTTTAAAAGTAACCCATTGGTTATAAATGACTTGTAAAAAACCGCTTGGCGCGTCGGCTAATAGTTCTTTTCAATCAAATTCCCGGACGTATCCCATATCGGCTTCTTTAAGGTATGCGTTGAGTTGTTCCATCGGTTTCGTGATGGCGACCCTGCCGGAGCGGACAAATTCGAACACGCCGGTTTTTTTCAGTTCGGACAGCAGTTTTTCGGTTTCTTCCTGCCGCCCCGTTTTTTCAATAACAATAAATTCCTTTTCTATGGTCAGGATGCGGGCATTATGTCTACGCATCAGTTTTTCTAACAGCCCGTTTTCAGTATAGGCCGAGATCGGCACTTTATAAAGCGCGATCTCCTGGTAAACAATCTCTTCGGTCGTATAGTAAAAAGCTTTTAGCACTTCCACCTGTTTGTCCAATTGGGCGACGACTTTAACGACTTGTTCTTCGGTCACATTGACGACGATGGTGAACCGGAAGACGCCCTCGATCGACGACTGCGAAGTGTTTAGACTTTCTATATTAATGTGCCGGCGCGTGAATACTGAGACAACGCGCATCAGCAGCCCGGTTTTATTTTCCGTAAAAACCGATATAGTGAATTCTTTAACCATGATTGGATTGTTTTTCAAGAATAATATCGCTGATCGACGCGCCGGTCGGGATCATTGGGAAGACGTTCTCTTCTTTTTCGACCATGCAATGAAGCAAAAAAGGGCCTTCATGCGCAAGCATCTCCGCTACGCCGTCTTTTAATTCGGACACTTTCGTAATTTTGCGGCCCGCCACGCCAAACCCGTCGGCTATTTTGATGAAGTCCGGGTTTTTAAGTTCAACGAACGAATAACGCTTGTCAAAAAATAACTGCTGCCACTGGCGCACCATGCCCAGAAACTGGTTATCCAGGAGAACGATCTTGACGCCCATTTCCCACTGAGCGCACATGCCCAATTCCTGGATGGTCATCTGGAAACCGCCGTCGCCGATGAAAGCGACGCAGGCGCGTTCCGGTTGCGCGCATTTAGCGCCGAAGGCTGCCGGGAGACCGAAGCCCATGGTGCCGGCGCCGCCCGAAGAAACCCATTGATTGGTTCCTTTGAACTGGTAATAGCGCGCGGCGTACATCTGGTGCTGGCCAACGTCGGTCGCCACAATAGCGAGCCCTTCGGTCTGGTCGGAGACTTCCCGCACCACCTGGCCCATCCGGAGGCCGCCGCTTTCGGTTGCGCTCAGGTCGGCGCGGATCACTTTTACTTCTTCAATCCGGTCGCAGGCTTCAAACTCTGCGATCCACTCCGGGAAGGCGCCCGGATTAACCAGCGAGAGCAACCCTTCGATTGCTACTTTAGCGTCGCAATTAATGGCAACGTCGACTTTTACGTTTTTATTGATCTCGGCCGGGTCGATCTCTATGTGGATAATCTTACATTGTTTAGCGTATCGTTTCAGATCGCCCGTTACGCGGTCGTCGAAACGCATCCCGATAGCGATCAGCAGGTCGCACTCATTGGTTTTGATATTGGCCCCGTAATTTCCGTGCATGCCGAGCATCCCCATAAAAAGCGGGTGATCGTCCGGCAAGGTCGACAGGCCGTGAATGGTGCAGCCGAACGGAATGCCGGTTTTTTCTACGAACGCTTTAAAAGCGGCCTGGGCATGACCAATCTGAATTCCGTGGCCAGCTAATATATACGGCTTTTTAGCGACGTTGATCAAAGCGGCGGCCTGTTCCAGCGCTTCGGGGCGCGGTTTAGGAAATGGATGGTAACTGCGGATCACGGGATTTCGCCGGTATTCAAAAACGCAGGGTTCGACCTGCGCGTTGCGGGTGACGTCGATCAGCACCGGGCCGGGGCGCCCGCTGTTGGCAATATAGAACGCTTTAGCAAAAATAGCGGGGATCTCCTGCGCGTTAGTGATTTGGTAACTCCATTTAACGACTGCAATGGTGCAGCCGATGACGTCCACTTCCTGGAAAGCGTCGCTGCCCAGCAAGTCTTTTCTCACCTGGCCGGTAATGCAAACCAGCGGAACGGAATCGAGGATGGCGTCGCCTAACCCGGTGATCAGGTTGGTGGCTCCCGGCCCGGAAGTGGCCACAGCGACGCCGGTCCGGCGCGTTACCCGCGCATAGCCTTCTGCGGCGTGGACGCCTCCCTGCTCGTGGCGCGGAAGGATGTGCCGGATGCGATCCTGGTAATAATAGAGGGCGTCGTAGAAAGGCATGATGGCGCCGCCCGGGTAACCAAAAATGGTGTTGACGCCTTCTTCCAACAGGCACATCAGAATGGCTTCGGCGCCCGAAACGGTCGCGGCGGGCTTTTGCGGCGGAGTCGATATTTTTTCAGCTTTCAACAGGGTCGTCATTAGAAATATTTAATTGCATAATGATTTAACCGGCTACGATCAACAGCGTAATTTTCGTGGCGCGCCGGCGCGTTTCGGCTCAAACGCCTGAATATTTAAACGACGGTTTGTTCCTAAAGGCCGGTCCGGGCTAAATATTTTTCAAAGATAAGTTTTTCGCGACGCCGGCCAAAATGATATAAAAAAAACGCTACGACGGTCATTACGCATAAAAAAAATGCAAATAGCTGTATTTCAACTATTTGCATTTTACTTTATTCCATTCAACAACGGGATAAACAGATCATTTGTTCAGATCGTCGAGGTTGGCTTTATTGGTTTTAAGCATGTAATTCGACGGGTTATAACCGACGGAAGCTACGTTCTCCGCAATGAAAAAGAACTCGATTTCTTTATACTTTCCCTGAGGATTTACGTTGATACCGTATTTTTTTTCTCCCGGTTTTCCGTTCTCCGGCGCCCCTTTGTCAAACATTTCGGCGCTGCTGTAATGCTCGTCGGGCGAACTGCGGTAAAAGATCCGGACTTTTTTAGGGAAGTTGGAAACGGTCGCGAAGATTTTGAAATCCGTCACTTTTTTTTGAGACAACGTATCGCGCCGCGCAATCTCCAATTTGGCTACAGAAGGAGCGCTAAATGCCAGGGCAGGATGCGCTTCCAGGAAAGCGATCCGATTTGTCATTAATTCTTCGACGCCCGGTATTTTCAATTTGTCGCCGGACGTTGCGGTCAGGCTCCGCTGAAATTCAGTAGAACTAAATTCCATTTTGTTTCCGGCATTATATACATAAGACTTAATCATCCGCTGCAATTCTTCCGCCCGTTTTATGTAGGCGCCATTGGCAAATTCGTTGTTTAGCATCTCGCGGATGTGCGACAGATAGACTTTTTTATATTCGTCAATCTTCAGCTCCTGGGAAATGAGCGGCTTATTCGGGTTTGCGCTTTGGAAAAGCGGGTCCAGCTCCTGTAATTCCTTCAACGAAAATTCTTTGCCTTCGCCCTTATTTTTGAAACCGCCAAAACTTTCGTTAAGATTACCCATAATTGGGACAAAATGCCCGGGTTTTTCTTCGTATAAATAATAATTGCCGCTTGCTTCGCCGGTATAACTATTCAGGTGAACAAATATATTATTAAATGCCAACTGCCAAAGGACTTTGTCAAGGTTGATAACCGAACCCGCATGTTCGGGATCGTCTTTCAATATTTGAGTCAGTCGCCGCAAAGAACTCCAGTCCGCGTTATTATAAGATTTAAAAAATAACTCCGAACAAGTTGTATCCGACTGAAGTAGCAAAGCGCCGAGGCCTTTGTCGCAATCGCCAAGCGAATCCTTATTTACGTTTCCAATAGATTTATACAAGCCGCCAGCTGAACTGCCGTATGTCTTGGCGAGATAAAAACTATCGACGTCTTCGAGGTTAATAAAAAGTCCGCGGTTCTGGCCGTTGATCGTTACATTGGCGTAAGCGGCTTTCGGGGAGGGAAAATATTTACCGGCCAATTCTGCGCTCAATACTTCGCGGACCAGGCTGGGATCGTGGAATGCGACGGAGAGTTTAATGTTTTTCCAGCCCTGGTAATTTTGGCCTGGAACGCTAAAATCCAGCTTGATCTGCAGGGGGTTCCGCGCGGCCCCCAGCGTATAAGAAGGGTCTTTCCGATAGCGGACGCCCGCGCCCGAAAAGGTTTTGCCGTTGATGGTCACGGAAGCGGGGATCATTTCGCCGCCGTTGATCCAAAGCGAATCCAGCCGGTAGGACCAGTCGCTTTGCGGGAACCGGATGGACAGCGAATGCACAAACGAATTATCGAACAGGCTTTTAGCATCGGACTGAGCGGCTAGCCTGCTTAGGCCGGCGACGCTTGCGAGCGCTATGAACAAGAATTTTTTGGATTTCATCCGTAAAAATTAATTTTGGTAGTCAAAAATAAGGCGCAATGATACGGAATATTGCGCAAAACTGATATGCGATTCCTCATTTCGTAAGGAAGATGACGGATTATATGAACCTTTTCTTTTGAGGCCGGTAATTTTTTTATATTTGCTCGTTGGCATGTCCGTTGCGCTTATTAAAAACCTTTATCTGCCCTTTATGAAAATAATTTTCCCCTGCTCCCTTTTCTTATGTTGCGTCGTTGCAAACGATCTTTTTGCCCGCTCCGGCTACCCTGTCTCCTTAACTTCTTTTTCGACGCCTTGCGACACGTTTGACCCGCAACAACGTCTGCCGGAAGGGTTCAGGCCCGCTTATCCGGGGAGACTCTCTGCTTCCGGAACCGCCGACGTCAAAGAAGCCCGCGTCGACCCGCCCAACTGGTGGATAGGTATGAAAAATCCAGTCGTAGAGCTAATGATCCACGATAAGGACGTCCGCGACTTTGAACCTGCCGCCGATTACGCAGGCATAAAAATTCTTAAAATAGACCGGCCCGAGAATAAAAACTATTTATTCGTTACGCTCCGGATCGCTCCCGACGCGCCGGTCGGAACCGTTCCGCTGACGCTCAAAAAAGGCAGGGAAACGCGGAAAATTAACTTTCCGCTCTATCAAAAAGGCGCGACTGCGACGGGCGTTAAAGGCTTAACGGACGCCGACGTGATCTATCTCATTATGCCTGACCGGTTCGCCAACGGCGACCCGGCAAACGACAGTTTCGACGACATGGAGCAGCGGGGCGTCGACCGCCGCAAAATGTATTTCCGCCACGGCGGCGATATTCAGGGCGTCATGGACCATATAGGTTATTTGAAAGACCTTGGCGTCACGGCCCTTTGGATGACGCCAGTTTTTGAGAATGACGAAGGCTACGAATCTTACCACGGCTACACTTTTACCGATCACTATAAAATAGATAAACGGTTCGGAACTAACCAGTTGTTTAAAAATTACGTCGATTTATGCCACCAGAACGGCATGAAAGTGGTCATGGACCTCGTAACCAACCATGTCGGCGACCAGCATTATTTTATTAAAGACCTGCCTGAACGCGACTGGATCCATCAATTCGATACCCTGACGACGTCTAATTTTAAAGACCAGACCATTGCGGATCCTTACGCCTCCGCCGTCGACCGGAACCGGATGACCGACGGCTGGTTTGACGTCCACATGCCCGATCTCAACCAACAGAACCCGCACCTGTCAAACTACCTGATTCAAAATAATCTATGGTGGATCGAATCGACCGGCCTAGACGCCTTCCGGATGGATACCTATCTATATAACGACCAGGATTTTATGAGCCGCTGGGGGAAAGCGCTACAGGACGAATACCCTTCACTGGGAATTTTTGCCGAAACCTGGGTGCATAATATCCCTACGCAGGCGCAGACGACTGAAAATAATCATTTAAGAAAAGATTATAATTCTAACCTGCCGGGCGTCACCGATTTTATCCTCTATTTTGCAATCATCGAAGCGCTCAATAAACCGATGGGCTGGACGGGCGGCGTCAACGATCTTTACCAGGCGCTGGGTAATGACTATTTGTATGAAAACCCCGGCCGTAACGTTATTTTTCTTGACAATCACGATACCCCACGATGGCTTACCTCTATCGGAGAAAATATATCGAAATATAAAACCGGCTACGCCTGGATGTTAACCACGCGCGGAATTCCGCAAATGTATTACGGCGATGAAATCCTCTTCACGGGCGATTCTAATCCCGACGGCAAGGTCCGGCAGGATTTTCCGGGCGGTTGGAAAGGCGATCCTGTCAATAAGTTTACGGCGGCCGGCAGAAGCGCCGCCGAGAACGACGCTTATGAATATGTCAAAAAATTGATCCGGCTGCGGAAAGAAAAAACCGTGTTGCAAACAGGCAAAACCATGCAGTTCGTTCCTGAAAACGGCGTCTATACTTATTTTCGCTACGACGACGCCGCGGCGATCATGGTCGTGATTAATGCCGCTAACCGCGTTGCGCAGGTCGATACCAAACGGTTTTCCGAACGGATGGCCGGTTTCACGAAAGCGAGGAACGTCGTCACCGGAGAAATCCTGAGCGACCTGCGGAGTTTGAAAGTAGAAAATTACGGCGCATTGGTATTGGAATTGATGAAATAAAGGGATGAAATTTAGAAATGAGCGCGTTACAGCGCGTTATTCCTAAAATATTGAGCACGGCTTATACCTGACTTATACCTGACTTATATGTGACTTATATGTGCCTTATATACGGGACAAGTGGGTGATGAAAGATGAGCGGTTTAATGATGAATGGTTATCTTGATCGGTATTTTCAGGGTGAAAGGGACAATGCGTAGCTTGTCAACAATCCTGTTTTTGGGTCTATTGTCAGGGCGAACTTTATTCTGGCTCTTACAACCCATTATTCGCATTAAATACAGATCAACCCCGCAATCATTCTTTGTAATCAATTCATCATGGATGAATTGAAAATTGATAGCTCGCAATTACTTAACCCATCCTTAATCTCTATCCTTCTTTCAAAAAATAAATAATCGGGCTATACGCCAAAATGCGACAAACCGGCGTCTATATAGGGAAAGCGCTTTTAATCCTGAACTTTTGTTGTTGACGTCGATTGCAAAGGAGAAGAATTATTTATTATGCACGCGGAGGCGCAAAGGGATTCGGGAAATGAACTTTGCGTCTTCTTTTTTCAGGGTTCAACGACAAATACACGCCGGAGTAGCGAATCCTTCCGTATATTTGCCAAAAACAGATCGCTATGCAATTTCAAGTCGGCCCCGTTTTTCGTTCTTTGATTGGGGGAGCTTATATTCTGATGGGAGGCGTTTTATTATACGTTTCCAGGGATTTTTGGTGGGTCGTTTTTGGAACGCTATTAATCGTTTACGGCGCTTTTCGCGTCTATAGAGCCTTGCGGCTTAACAATTAAAGCCATCCGTTTATGAAAAATATGTGGATCATTTTACCGGTCGTCGTGCTATTCTTCGGCGCCTGCCACAACGACGATCCGAAAAAAACAGAAACCCCAACGTCCGGGACGATCAATGTTTCGACCGACGAGACCCTGCAACCCATTGCCGACGCGGAAGCAGACGTGTTTAACCATGTATATAGCAACGCAAAAATTAACCTGCTGTATAAAACGGAAACCGAAGCGGTGCGGGATTTGATGAACGATACGTCCAAGATGATTTTTATTGGCCGCGCGCTGACGGCCAAAGAAGTCGCTTATTTTGAAAGCCGGCAATTGCATCCCGTCCAGAACGTAGTGGCCATCGACGCGCTCGCATTGATTGTGCATCCCAAAAATCCGGATACGACGCTGACCTACGAGCAGGCGCTCAATATTTTTAAAGGGACGACGACCGACTGGAACCAAGTGAAAGGCGCTAAAACGGGTCCGCTCAACCTGGTATTCGATAGCCAGGGATCCGGTACGGTCAATTATATCCTGACGCTTATTGGCCGCGACGCTTTGCCGAAAAATGCGTATGCTTCCAAATCGAACCGCGAAACAGTGGATTATGTGGCTACCCATGAAGACGCCATTGGCGTCGTCGGGTGGAGCTGGCTGAGCGATTCGGATGATAAAACAACCAAGGAATATTTGAGTAAAATAAAAGTCGTCGCTTTATCGCCGCGCAAACCCGAACTCGGTAAAGGTTTTTTTAAGCCTTACCAACAGGAACTTTCGCGCGCCACTTATCCGCTGGCGAGAAACGTATATGTGATCGAGCGCGGGCGTTTAGCGGGGCTGGCGTCCGGTTTTGCAGCCTTTGTATACAACGATATTGGTCAGACCATCATTTTGAAAGCCGGCTTACAACCCGCGCAACCTCCGCAGCGGAATGTAGAAATGCTAAATCAACGTATAAAAACGAATTAGTAAGGCGCGTAATTGAAGCGGATTATATAAGCGCAGTTTTTGAAAGCGGGTAAAAATTTCGCTTCCTTATCAAAACCGATATAAATTTTATATTTTTGCAACCAGTTGAATGAATATTTGCAAGTTAGGACGTTTTAACTTTATTCTTTTCTTAACATTGCGGTAAGAACCAATTTTTATAAGTTTACGTCTTAATTTTATACCTTTAGTTTCACAAGTAATTCTACGAACTTTTTAAACGCCATTATCTAACATCCAATCATTCAGAATTTATGAAAAAAATCCTATCGCTGGGAGCGTTTTTTATAATGGGGGCTTCTTTCCTGACCGCGCAAACCATTGAAGAAGGGAAAAATTACCTCAACAACGACAACCTGACCAAAGCCAGAGAAACTTTTGAGAAAGTCGTCGCCGCTAAACCCCAGGACGGCGAAGGATATTACTGGCTGGGCGAAGCGTATTATGCCGAACAGTCGGAGCACGGAAGCGCGAAAGCCAGAGAAAATTGGTCGAAAGGCGCCGCGCTACCCAACGGAGCTAAAGACGAAGTCGGCCTCGGTCAACTGCAATTAGACGCGAAACAGGATAAAGAAGCTCAAAAGACTTTCGACTCCGCCATTCGCCATTCCCGCGGCAAAGGATACCGCGAAGGCCACCCCGACGTCTATATGGAAAT
This sequence comes from Chitinophagales bacterium, assembly GCA_038230555.1. Classification (GTDB taxonomy): domain Bacteria; phylum Bacteroidota; class Bacteroidia; order Chitinophagales; family Saprospiraceae; genus JAAFJT01. The sequence goes on along the minus strand of JBBRMZ010000003.1, from coordinate 41,094 downwards.
CGGCAAGGCATACCTGAACGGCAAAAATGTGAACGCTACCGAGGCCATCGATAACTTCACCCGCGCCCGCGACATCGATCCCAAGCAGGCCATTTACTGGGTCCGCCTCGGCGACGCGCAAATGAAAAAAGGCGACGCGGGGGCCGCAATGACGTCCTACGAAACTGCGTCTTCCAAAGACCCGAAATTACCCGAAGTCTATTTGTCGCAAGCACATATTTGGGACGACGCCAAAAAACTCGATCTGGCGCTCAAATCCCTCAACGACGGTATCGCGCAGGCGCCCAATTACGCGCCGCTCTATAAATACCTCGTCGAGCTGTATATTAAAGACAATAATTACAACAAAGCCATCGGCGTGCTGGAAAAATACCTGACTCTGTCGGAGGCTTTAGCGGATTATCCTTCCCGCCTACGTTTGGTCAAATTCCTTACCGCCGCTAAAGCGTATCCGCGCGCGATTGAGGAAGGTAATAAACTGATCGCCGAACCGAATGCGCCGACGGAGTTTAAAAATCGTACCTACCGCTGGCTGGCTATTGCCGATTATGAAAGCAAAAACTATACGGACGCTTATGCGAATTCTAAAAAACTGTTCGACGCTTCCAAACCGGACGAGTTGGCCGATTATGATTATGATTACTACGCCAAATCTTCCATCGAATTATTTAATAAAACTATTAAAGATACGATGGTAAAAGATTCCACCCCCTATACTTATTTGACTTCGGCGGTTAATACTTATAAACAGATGGCCGCTTTGGATACTTCCAAAACCTGCGACATTTATACCAACATTATACGAACCTATTACAGAGCAGGGCAGATTCAGGAAACGGTGAGTAACTTGGAGGATATGATCAACAAAGCGCATTGCACGCCTACTTCGACATTATATTTTTATGCGATGTTTGGTTCGTTTGCTTACCTAAAAAACGACAGCGCCACGATCAAATATGCGACTAAATATATTGAACTACAGCCTGGCCAGGAGTACGGTTATTACTACCGCGCTAAAGCGCTCAACGAGTTGGACGATACGACTACGCCGCGCTACGACGCCGTCGCCGATTTCCAAAAAGTGCTTGACATCGGAAAGAGCAAAGTTACCGACGATAATAAATCCATGCTTGCCGACGCCTATGTTTACTTAGGTTATTATAATGGGTCTAAAAATGACATGGTAACAGCAAACTCTATGGTCGACGAGGCGCTAAAACTGGACCCGGCCAATAAAAAGGCGCTTGCGTTACAGGCGCAGATTAAAAAATAATTTGATGCGGTTACAATTAAAATAAGAAAGGCCGTACCGGGATAATCGGTACGGCCTTCTTGTTATGATAGCGGACGTGACGGTTAAAACGCTTATTCCAATAATTCTTTTTTTACAGACGATATTTCTGCCCGAACTTCTTTCACATACTCGACAGTTACGCTGACTAAGGCGGCAATTTTAGCGTCTGAAAAATTTGTTTTCTCCAATAAACTAATGACGAATGTGTAATCCTTTTCAGCCTTCGCTTTTCGGGCGCCTATTTCTATTCCTTTATCGATTCCTTTATCGATTCCTTTATCGATTCCTTTAATAAAGTAAGGATCCTTTTCTATTTCGAATCTGTACGGCATTTCTTCTTTGATTTTAATGGTTAAATCCTGTAAGTCGCGTAGCCGGGCCAACATGGTCAGCATGTTGGAATACTTAGAAAATTCGGCGGCGCTGTGCGATAGTTCGCTTAACCGCCTAAAACTTAACCGCAAAATATCCTCGCTTTGTTCCTTTGGGTAATCTGCAAATATAGCTAAAATTATAGCTTGAGGATCGGCTGAACTCAAAAAATTATAAGGATTCATGTCGCCCACATTGATCACTTCAAAACCCGTAAACGACTCGTCGGGTAAAACCTGCGTCCGCATCGTCGGTTTTTTTTTGGCCAAAGTAAATCACAAAATGATATACCGGCAAAGCATACCGTTTTACAAGCATTCCATGATATTCAATCATACGGAGGATCATTTTATGATCGTCGGTGGATTGAAATTCCAAGTGCAGAATGGCATCCGTTCCGTCGTCCTTCGTAATCCGGTAGCAAAAATCAATTTCTGTTTCCAGAGTATTTTGCATTTTCTCTTTTAACAGAAGCCAGGCAATGAATTTGACGCCCATTTTTTCCTCCGCCATCGGCAGAAAATTACTTTCCTCAATTTGCTTATAAATCTTATCATAGGCGTTGCCTTCCTTTTTAAAGGGAATCGCGCCTTCGTCAGCGTCAGTCGCCGGATTTTTTGGCTTCTTTCTTTCAGCCATATAAAGGATAATTAAGTTTTCGATAGTATGTTAAAATTACTTTCCGCATATAGGACTTAGTAATTATAGAGCGATTCGATCCATTAAAACAAAACAGGGCTTATTTTTGCTGAAGAATTATTACTGGTCCAACCAAACCCGCCGGAAGCAACGTATTTTCCTTTCCCTTATATTGCGCATACAGCGGATTTCCTTTAACGGCTTCGCCGATCAAACCGTTCCGGCGGGCGGGCGTCACGCGGACTTCCACGGTGTTTTCGCCGGAATGAACGAATTTGGTTATATCCAGCCGGTACGGCGCGAAAATGCGCGTCCCGGCAGCCTGCCCGTTTACGCTCACATCAGCGGTGAAATATACCTTGCCGAGGTCGATCAGGTAGGCCGCTTTTTCGGCTTTGCCGTCTAAATGAAACAACGCCGTATAAACGCCTTCCGCAGAACTGAATTTCAGGGAATCGTTCGTTTGCCAGTCGATCAAAGAGCTGTTTTTTAAACTGAACGCGCCGGCCTGAATATTCCATTGGTCGATCTTCGATAATTCCCGTTCGGCGGTTTTGGGTTCGGCGGACGGCGAAAGGATATTTTGGGCGATCGGCTTTTTTTCCGGTGAAGAATAGAAAATAACGGAACCGTAAGGCGGTAGTCTGTAAGCGCCCCTGGCTTCTTCCATGTTTCCGTTTTCAGGGTTTAAAAAATAACTGGAGACCAAAGATTTACTCTGTAAAAGCGATAAGGTCTGCCATTGGTCCGTTTTATTCCAATAAAACCGAATTTCGCTATGGTCCGCCATTTGGCGGGTAATTTGCCGGACAAAAGAAGCCGGTTTTTCAATCCTGACCGCCCGCGAATCCGTCAAAAGATCTTCAAACGACTTGGCCGACAGGACAGAACTATTCTTTTGCCGGCTTGCCAAAACCATTTCCTTTTTCGTCAATTGGTCGTTGACCTCAAAATTGAGCCAGGACGGCTGTTTGGCGGGCAAAGCGCCAACGGTGAAGAACGGCATACCTTTTTTGGCCAGCGCGTGGATCTTTTTGGCCGTTGCCAGTTGTATATAAGGCGCATTGGCCATGATCAGCGCGCGGTAGTTATTATAGCTGATCGTCATATCTTTATTTTTAAAATCGGCCTGTTGCAGCGATTCGTCGTTAACAAATTCCCAGGTAATACTGTGCGCTTCCAGGAAGTTCACCGTTTTCCATAGCGCTTTATAATAATCACTGATGAGCGATTTGGGCGCTTCAAAAACGCCCGAACCTTTTATTTCCGGTTCCACGCCTTTAAAATAGCCCAGGTTCAGGATTTCTTCCGGGTTATGGACGACCTGGTCTTCCGTCAGATCGACAAAAGGGAAATAGATCAATACGTCTGTTTTTGGTTTGCCTGAACGCAGCGCGTACTGGCAGCGCGCGAGGTATTGATTGACTGATTTAGTATCTTTCCAAAAAGGGTACGATTCGTTCATGCCCGTCGAAAAATTAATATACGGCGTGAACGGCGACGACCAGGTGTTCCAGCCCTCGGAACCATATTCGCCGTTGTTGTATTTATAAGGCGTCCCGTGATAGATCAGTTGATTGACGCCGCAGGCAAAGGATTTATCCGCCCAGATCTTAATTTTTTGCGGCGTGGTCATGTCCGCGCGGTAAATGGACACAAAGGATTCCTGCGTGACGACGGGCCGGTTGTGCAAGTGGGCGCCGGAAGTAACCAATTTTAAATATCCTTCCGATCCTTCGGCGAATAGCTGTTCGGCCTCCGGAATATCCGCCGAGCCGGAGTTGCCGATCAGGTCGGCGGGGAAGCCGTAGGCTTGCGTGCGGTGTAGCAGTCCGCGCTCACGCATCCAGGCGTCGCTGGTTTGAATGAAATTCTTCCTAAAAACCTGGTTGACGGTTTTGTCGTAATCGTACATCATCCGCCAGCTTTCGCCTTCAAAAAAAATAAAAGGCGGTTTCGCGCCCGGGTACATTGCCGCGAGATAAGTCGGATGGTCGTACCCTTTTTGGAAAACGGTCGATAAATATGGCGCAATATCATAGCCGTTCATCGATTTAAAAACAGGCAGGAAATCCGGCGAGATCATCCGGTCGGTATGAAATTCATAACTGTCGTTGAATACCGCGCGCATTGGATTGTGGTAAAATTTTGGCAGGCCCGTCCGGTCGCCCAGTAAATAATCGTAGGTTTTCCGGACGACCATCGGGTCCAGGTGGTCGATCACGTAGCTGGTTGCAGGAGCAGCAATCAACGACGGCGACTCGCCGGTCGGGATAACCCACGAAACCACGATCCGCCATTCGCCGCCTGCCGGCGCCTGCCAGGTTAAGGAACGATTTTGAACCTGAGCGGTGAGATTGACGATCGTCCGGGGATCTAACATGGTTTGTTTAGTTTCCGTTTTAACGACTTTCGCGGCGATAACGCTTTGAATGGTCGCCAGGGCCAGGGCGTCGTCCATTTTATGGCCGCCCATCATTACCGCCATCCGGCCTTCGGCTTTCAGTTCATGATTGCCGGGCGGCGGCAACAAGCCGGAAAAGATTTGCCCGCCCGCCAGGGCCGTATCCGAAACGGCCAGCGTTTTCATGCTTTCCGCGGGTTGTACATACGGCCCGCCCATCGGCCAGCCGCTGCCGCCGTTCATATCCACCACTATGCCCGACGCCTGCGCCTGTTCCATGACCGCGCCCAAATGTTCGTAAAACGACGGGGTATTCCAACTATAGACCCGGTCTTTTTGCGCCTGCGGCGCTTTTGGGTTCAGCCCCATCGTCAGCGGCTGCACTTCTACGCCCGCAAACCCGTTATCGGCGAACATCCGGATCTCCCGTTTCAACTCTTCGCTGGTCAGGTCATTCCCCGGCAACCACCACCGCGTAAAAGGCCCGAACGCGCGGGGCGCTTTTTGAAAGGTAGCCGCGTCGAAATCAAAAGGCGGGAACCAATAAGCGTCCCCGCTGTTTTGCGCCTGATGTTGAACAACCGCCGTCAAAATTGATAAAGCCGTCAGCGCCATCCGAAGGGTCAGTTTTTTGTTTGTCATTTTCATCCATAAATATTCTAAACTATACAAAAAATAGAAGGCGTCGGGTTGATTAGCTGCTGTTAGTCTTAATTTGAGCCGATGTAATTAAATTGCGTAAATCATCATACTGATCTTTAATTAATTACGTATTTCATCATTCATCATTCTTTTTTAATATCCTTCCGCGTCGTCGTCCCCTCGGTTATCCGCCGCAGCTTCCAGTTTGCCATCCGGCAACACAAGGACGGCTTCCACGGCGCCGATGCCGGACCGTTCCTGGAGCGCGTAGCCCATTTTTTTAAGCCGGTCGACGATCTCCTGGGTCAGGGCGTCTTTTTCGTAAAAAACCAGGTCGGGCGTCCATTGGTGATGGACGCGTTTGGCCTGAACGGCCTGCGTCATCGTCATTTTGTAATCGACTACGTTGGAAATGACCTGCATAACCGAAGTAATGATGGTCGTGCCTCCCGGCGTGCCAACCGTCATGAAAAGTTTTCCGTCGCGGGCGACGATGGTGGGCGTCATACTGCTCAGCATCCGTTTGGCGGGTTGGATAGCGTTCGCTTCGCCGCCGATAGCGCCGTATAAATTCGGAACGCCCGGTTTGACGCTAAAGTCGTCCATTTCGTTGTTCAGCACAAAACCGGCCCCGCCCACGATGACGCGGCAACCGTAATTATCGTTGAGGGTTGTCGTCAGGCTGACGGCGCCGCCCGCTTCGTCGACAATGCTAATGTGTGTGGTTTGCTCGCTAACGCGCGCCAGATTGCCTTCTTTGACCGCTTTGCTCGGCGTGGCGCGCTGCGGGTCGTAATCCGCAAAATGTTGTTTCACATATCCCGGGTTAAGCAATTTATCGACGGGAACTGGGTAAAAGTCCGCGTCGCCCATATAAGCGGCGCGGTCGGCAAAAGCGCGGCGCTCTATTTCGGTGGTCAGATGCACTTCTTCGACGCCGTGGAAAGGATAATCGCCTACCGGGTAGCCTTCCATCAAACTGAACATTTGCGCCAGCATGATCCCGCCGCTCGACGGCGGAGGCATTCCGATGATCTCGTATCCGCGATAACGGCTATGCAACGGCGTCCGCCAGGCCGCGTCGTATTTTTTGAGGTCTTCCAGCGACAGGACGCCGTTTCCGCGTTTCATTTCCGCGACGATCTTATCGGCGGTTTCGCCTTCGTAAAAACCCGCGCGGCCCTTGTCGCGCATTAGTTTCAAGGTATGCGCCAGCTCTTTCTGGATCAGTATATCGCCTTTTTTCCAGGTTCCCGTATCTTTCACCAAAGCGGTCGGCCGCGTACTGTATTTCTGAAAAAACGCTTTATTGGCGTTCAGACGCGTGGCTTCCAGTTCGGTGATGGCAAACCCATACTCCGCCAAGTCAATGGCGGGCTGGATCAGTTTTTTAAAATCCCGGAGTTTGGAATATTTATCAAACATTTTAAAGATACCGTCCGGCGTTCCAGGCGTTCCGGCGGCCAGGCAGCCTTTCTCGCTTTTGCCGGGAACGACCGCGCCATTCGCGTCAAGGTACATATCGCGCGTGGCGGCCAGCGGCGCTTTCTCGCGGAAATCCAGCGCGGCGCTTTCCCCCTGCCCGCTCCGGTAGAGCATAAAACCGCCGCCGCCAAGATTACCCGCGCGCGGGTAGACGACCGCCAGCGTCAGTTGGACTGCGATGGCCGCGTCGACGGCGTTGCCGCCCTGACGAAGCGCCTCCAGACCCGCTCTGGCCGCCAGCGGATTGGCGCAAACCACAGCCGCTTTGGAGGCCATACGGGTTTTTACGGCGTCATACTGAACGACCGGCTGAATAGAACGGCAGGCGCCGAACAGGAACGCCGTAGCAAACGCGAACGCCCAAAAAGACTTTTTCATAGAAACGGTATTTAATTTTTATTTAATCCGGGTTTTAAAATAAGAAAGCGCTATATATGGTTAAAAAAATATTTCTCCGCTATACATATTATCTAATTTTGGTATAATTATTGTCGCTAATATTTGTCAGTTGTAAAACAGAACGCTTCGCGACTTATCTAATAATCATTATACGCCTTTACAAGATCAATTAGTTCATAGTCAATATGTTATAGCTGAAAGTTGATAGCCGGCGGCTGATAGCTCTGCTATTTCCGTTTAAAAATAGTTTTTTTTTATAACCCGTTCTACTTTTATAAAAATTAAAAAGATGAAAATAAGTAAATTTTTTATATTAAAATCTGCATTTTTATTTTTTTTGACTTATATTTGTATCACAGATACATCTGCAGCCTGCGTTTTTTCACATCCGTTGCAGATTACTGAAGTGCAAATAGGCAACGTTTTATCCTGGTCGACTCGTTCTGAAGTTAATCATGCTTATTTTCGGGTAGAAAAGTCTATAGACGGGATCCTGTTTACGGAAGCGGGTAGGGTAAAAGAAGGCGCGAATAAAGGCGGCGAACGTTCTTACCGCTTATTAGACGCGGGCATAGGGGAATCGAGGATTTTTTACCGCCTCGCCCTGGTGAGCGCCGATGAAAGCGTGGAATATACTAAAACCGTATTGTTTAACCGGTATTCGTCGAACAATATTAAGGTGGTAGAAATGAGTTCCGTGATTACCGACGCATTGTTTACCGTTACGCTGCAATCCGCGCAAGCGGGTTTGATGACCTTTAAAATCTCAAATGTGTCAGGCGCGGTAACAAAGAGCGGCGAATCGCGTATAGAGATTGGAGCGCGCGTATTGAATTTTGATCTTCGCGGATTTGAAAAAGGGATGTATGAACTTTCGATGAATCTAGGCGGGGAAACAGAAAAATTGTGGATCAAAAAAGTAGAGACCGCCGACGCGCCGCAGATCCTGTTATCTTCTAAAAATAAATAGGCATAGTCTTTGATTATGTAAAGATAGTTTGGTTAATTATTTTCATGGTTATGTTGATGCCGTCCGGTTCTCCGAGCGGCATTTTTTTATGCCGATCGTCGCCTGTGAAAGGGAACGACGTCAGCGTTTGGAGTTGAAATAAAAAAATTAACTTTACCCCCGCCTATATGTTTATAAGCGTAGCGAAAGAAAACGTGGTTAGACCTTTAATCGTTATTGTTTATTATCAACAGCGTTCTACTGCTGACTGCCCGCTTATTCAAATACCCCGGCCATTGGATGAACAGATTGCAATTTGAGACCAGTCCTTATTTATTACAGCACGCCCATAACCCGGTAGAATGGTTCGCCTGGAAGCCGGAAGCGTTTGAAAAAGCCAAAGCGGAAAATAAGCCGATTCTCGTCAGCATCGGGTATTCCACCTGCCACTGGTGTCACGTGATGGAACGCGAATCTTTTGAAAATCAGGAGGTGGCGGCGCTGATGAACGAGCGGTTTGTCAACATCAAAGTCGACCGGGAGGAGCGGCCTGACGTCGACCAGATCTATATGGAGGCCTGTCAGTTGATCTCCGGCTCCGGCGGCTGGCCCCTGAATTGTTTCCTGACGCCAGCGGCAAAGCCTTTTTACGCGGGAACGTATTTTCCGCCAGAGCCCATGTACAACCGGCCCTCCTGGACGCAGACCCTCATTCATCTGAGCGACGCATTCCGAAATCAACGCGACGTGGTGGAAGAACAGGCGGAAAAATTGACGGACATGATTCGCGACGCCGATAAACAATTGATTCAGGCAGCGCCCGGATTAAGTCATTTTGGCGCGGATGATGAAGAAGAAATAGTATTCCTGTGGACTTCTGCCTTTACGACCCGCATATTCCGGAAATTGCAGCGCAACTTTGATCTGGAAGCGGGCGGTTTTGGCGGCGCGCCAAAATTTCCCGGAACATTCAGCCTGAACTGGCTCCTTGAATATTATTTTTATACCGGCGAAGAAGCCGCTTTGGAACACGTCGTACTTTCGCTGGACCAAATGACAATGGGCGGTATTTACGACCAACTGGCGGGCGGATTTTCGAGGTATTCTACAGACCGGCATTGGTTCGCGCCGCATTTTGAAAAAATGTTGTACGACAACGCGCTGATCGTCGGCGTCATGAGCGAAGCCTATAAAATAACTAAAAAACCGCTTTACGAAAGAACGCTGCGCCAAACGCTCGGTTTTTTGCTAACGGATATGCGCAGTCCGGCCGGCGGATTTTATTCCGCTTACGACGCCGATTCGGAAGGCGTGGAAGGAAAATATTACGTATGGAATAAAAGAGAGATCGACGAGGTTCTTGGCCCTGACGCGGCGCTGTTCAATGAACTTTATAACGTAGAAGACGAGGGAAACTGGGAGGGACATAATATTTTATTTTTATCAAAAACTGTAGAGGAATACGCCGGAGAAAAAGGTTTGTCCGTAAATGATTTATTGAACATATTGAGCGGGTTAAAAACGCGGCTGTTGGAAAGGCGGTCCCTGCGGATCAAACCTTCGCTGGACGATAAAATTTTACTGGCTTGGAACGCCCTGGCGGTCTCGGCTTTCGCGAAAGCGCATCAGGCATTAGGGCCGGAAAATCAAGGCGAGGCGGATTATAAAACCGTCGCTTTGGAAACCATGGAATTTTTATTAAAACATTTCAAAAAAGATGACGGTTTACTACTGTATCATACGTATAAAAACGGGACGGGCGCTTACGAGGCTTTTTTGGACGACTACGCGCTGTTGATCGAAGCCTTGTTAGACGTATATTCAATTTCTTTTGATTCAAGATATTTATACCTGGCGGCAGATTTTTGCGACTTTACCATTAAGCATTTTTACGATCCGTCGGACGGGTTGTTCTTTTATACGGCGGCAAACCAGCCGGATATTATCCTTCGGAAAAAAGAATTATACGATAATGCAACTCCGTCCGGGAATAGTACGATGGCGAGCAATTTGACGCGCCTCGGCGTCGTTTTTGATCGTACGGACTATAAAAAAATGAGTTTAAGGATGTTCGAGGCCATAGGGAAAGCCCTTCAGTCTTATCCGTCTTCATTCGGGAAATGGGCTTCGACGGCGCTTACGCTGGTCAAATTTCCAGTTGAAATTGCCGTCGCGGGGCCGGAAGCGGTTAAAAGAGCTGAAGAGATCAACGCCCGCTATTTGCCTCACATCGTTGTGATGGCCGCCGCAACGCCTCAACCGGATTTACCGTTATTAAAAGATAAGATATTTGACGGCGAGACATGGATCTACGTTTGTAAAAATTATAGTTGCTCGTTACCTGTGAAAATGATCGAGCAAATAGATATTCCCGGGCTTCATTTTAAAAATAAAACCAGGCAGGCGTAGAATTCGGCTAAAGCCGGGGCAAGAAGATAGATTTATAAGTCCCCCGGTTGAAACCGGGGGCAATTAGAAATTTGTTACAGTGCTGTAGTTGAAACCGGGGCAATTAAAAATTTGTTACAGTCCCGCAGTTGAAACCGGGGGCAATTAGAAATTTGTTGCAGGGGAGCTTATTTTATTAAACCCCATTTATTTGTTGTTATTATATACCGACTCTCGATGAAAAAAATACTCTTTACAATTTATTGTCTTTTTTTATTGAGTTTCCGAAGCTACGGACAGCAGGCGACTCAATATTCGATGTATATGCTCAATCCGTATGCGTTCAATCCGGCGTATGGGGGGTTGGAGAATAGTCTCGAAGCGACAGGCGTTTTTCGCCAGCAATGGGCGGGCCTGGACGGCGCCCCTACGACCGTCGGCATACATATTGACGCTCCTGTTTATATCATCCACAGCGGCGTCGGGCTGGACGTCGAAAATGAGACCATTGGCGCTTTCCGGTTCTCCGACCTGCGGCTCGGATATAATTATATTTCAAAAATAGGGAACGGAAATCTTTCGCTGGGTTTCCGTGCCGGTTTTGTACAAAGTTCCCTGGACGGCTCTAAATTAAGGACGCCGGACGGCAATTATAACCAGGGAATCATAGTCCACAACGACAATACTTTACTCACCAATGCGGCGACCGGTATGACGCCTACTTTCGAAGCGGGCGTGTATTATAAAAGCGAACGATTTTATGCAGGAGCGGCGGCGTCAAATATATCTGAACCTTCCCTAACCTATAACGGCGATAAAAGTCTGGGCTTTATCCTGAAAAGGAATTATTTTTTCAATGTTGGTACGGCGTTTGATCTAAAATCTTTGATAAAGATTCACCCTTCTTTACTGGTGAAGTCCGACGGAACGGAAACGCAGGCTGATTTTTCGGCTTACGCGCAGTACAACGAGAACTTTTTTGTCGGAGCCTCCTTCCGGGGTTACAACCAAAGCAGCAAGGACGCCGCAGTTGTTTTTGGAGGATTTAAGCTGACCAACCGGATCGTTTTGGCTTATTCTTACGATTTTACGTTATCCTCGCTAAATACTAGTTCTTCCGGGTCGCATGAAATCATTTTGCAATATAAAACTGACGCGAATTTTGGAAGGGGAAAATTGCCGCCTATTATTTATAACCCGCGTTTCTAAAACTAAGAATAACATTTTACAGGCTAGTTGTAAGTAACTTTAAATGCCTCCCGGTCGTAAACGAGAACCGGACGGGCGACGCGCTGTCGTCCGTCCGGTTCTCTTACCAGAGGCTGCTTACAACCTTTTGATATTCAAAAAGCTATGCGGATTGATCTTTCTTTCAACGCATCCTTATTTTAAAATTTACGCAAACTTTGGTTATTTTCAACCGCTTGAATAATTTTAGAAAAGAAGCAGCGTTAGATTTAAATAATTTAAAGTAAAAACTCGACTGCGGTATTATAAGCCCATAATATTCTAATAAGTTTCCTCTTTTTTGAATTTAATGTATCTTTGGGCGTTTTTTTACCGTTTACATCCATCTTGTAGGAAAATACGCGTAGTATCAATGAAAAGACATTCTAAGACGATCCTTCTGCTGCTCCTTGCGGGCGCCATCATCGGCAACTCCTCTTGTAAAAGGAAAGAAAACGGACAATTGGTGGGGGCCAAAAACAGACCGTCCTGGAAGGGTATTAACCCTTACGGAATGGTTTATATTCCTTCGGGAACTTTCCACATGGGTCCCAGCGATCAGGACGTAAGCAATACTTTTATCAACCGTCCCAGGTCTGTTTCCATTCAGGGTTTTTTCATGGACGATACCGAGATCACCAATAATGAATATCGCCAGTTCGTAGAATGGGTGCGCGATTCGCTGGCCCATACGATGCTCGATCATTTTACCGAAAGCGACGACGGCGGCCAGATCATCGACTGGGACCAGCAAATCGACTGGTCGGATGAAACGCTCAACGACTTATATTATCAGGGAAGCGACAAGATCGCCGGTAAAAAAGAACTTAACGTAGATAAATTTGTCGTCCGTTACCAGGATTACGACTGGAAAAAAGCGGCCGCGCAAAGTTCGGACTGGACGAAGATTGCTAAAAAAGGGGAAAAGCTGAAACGCTCCAGCCTGATCACCGCCGACACGGTTAAAATATATCCCGATACCCTCGTCTGGATTCGCGATTTTGCTTATTCCTACAATGAGCCAATGACGCGGAACTATTTTTGGCATCCCGCTTTCGACGATTACCCGGTAGTCGGCGTGAACTGGAAAATGGCGAACGCTTTTTGCTGGTGGAGAACCAAACTTTGGAACACCTTCAGAGGGTCTAAAAAAGGAGAAGTAAATTCTGAGAATTTCCGCCTTCCGACAGAAGCGGAATGGGAATATGCCGCTCGCGGAGGTCACGATTTAGCGCCTTATCCGTGGGGAGGATATTACACGCGGAATGCCAAAGGTTGTTTGTTGGCGAATTTCAAGCCGGGCAGAGGTAATTATCCTGAAGACGGCGGTCAGTATACGGTAAAAGCCGACGCATATTTCCCGAATGATTACGGATTATATAACATGGCGGGCAACGTATCAGAATGGACCATCACGGCCTGGAACGAAAACAACAATATGCTGCACGATTTGGACCCGGATTACCGTTACGACGCGAAACCAAACGATCCGATCGCCCGCAAACGTAAAGTAGTGCGCGGCGGTTCCTGGAAAGACATCGCTTATTATCTTCAGACGGGAACCCGCACCTACGAATATCAGGATACGACAAAATCTTATCTTGGTTTCCGGTGCGCGCTCACTTTCTTAGGCCGTTCCATCAACGATTTACGATAATATAAGATATTTAAGGCAAAATATTTTAAGGTAGTTAATAATTTTTTAGACAAGTATTCGTTTATTTCGGAAATCCAACAATTCATTATTAACTACCTTTCCTTTTTTGGAAAGTAATCATTTGCCGATTGTTATTAATAGCTCTTATTTCATATATTTGCCCGCCGTTTCTGCCGTTAACGTTGTTAACCGCGAAACTCAGGCTTATGGAAACAAAACCGCTGACTAACTCAAAACTTTCCTTATCGTTACACAAGTACTTTTAGAAGCAAAAGATTTTACGGAAGGTTTTGCCTGACGGTCTTTTTGAACAGAGAAAACTTTATGCTGCCATCGTCTAAAAACGTCGGCGGTTTAATCTTTTTATAGCCTATTTTATTATTGTACAACTGAACTGAATAAATAATTTTTTAACTTTTAACTTTTATTTAAATTATACCACGATGGGTTTTCTAAAGACTAAGGGATTTAAATACCTGAAAAATTTTATTATTGGCGTTGGAGCCTCGATCGTTCTCGTTGGAGCTTTGGCAAAAATTGAAAGCTGGCCTCATGCAAGCGAGTTATTAATCCTAGGCATGAGTACGGAAGCAGTCATTTTCTTATTTTTAGGAATTATAGGCCCTGAACCGGATTATTATTGGGAAAAATTGTACCCAGGTTTGAATGATTATAATTCACAGGTCAATCCGTTGGCCGCAGGTCCGGCGTCGTTAACCCCGCAGCAGCAATTGCCCGGTTTGAACGGAGAAATTGTAGAAAATAAATTAACCGGCATGTTGACCGAATTACAGTCAATGTCTAAAAGCCTCGGATCGTTGAAAGCGTTGCAGGACGCCGATTTCTCCGGCACCCAACAGCAGATCCAGCAAATGAATAGCTTCTACGGTAAAATGACCGAAGCGATGGCGCATTTGAGCGATTCTATGGAAGACAGCAAACTGTTCAAAGAGCAATTGGCGGCATTAAATAAAAACCTCGGCTCGCTGAACTCCGTGTATGGAGGCATGTTATCTGCAATGTCCAACGTTGGCCGCGCTTAAATACTTCAAAGGCTTCAGACGACTGAAGCGCAAAAGCGCGCAGGCGTCTGAAGCCTCCTTTTTACCAAGCCATGAGCGAATGAATTCTTTGAACTTATACTTACCGTATATAATATGCGGCGTTCATCATTCATCATTTACTACTTATAACTCATTACTTTTTTAACTGAATTTTTTAAATTAAATAAATATGTCGATACCTAAGGAACCGCGGCAGTTGATGATCAACCTGATGTATCTGGTCCTGACGGCAATGTTGGCTTTGAACGTATCCGCGGAGATCATAAACGCGTTTTTTGCCCTGAATAAAGGCATGAAAACCAGTAACGGGATTGTAGATCAGTCGAATACGCAGATTAAAGGTTCAATAGAAAAACAGGCAACCGATTATAAAAATTCTGGGAACGACCATTATCGCAGTCTTGCTACTCAAGCTCAACAAATCTCTAAAGATTTTGAGAATTATATTTCTGGTTTGACTAACGATATGACCACGCAGGCGGGCGGTCCAAGCAAAGAATTTGCCGACGGTCGCCCCGAACGTTTTAAAGACAAAGACGTTCCGACCAATATGTTCATTAACAACAAAAAAGGGGACGAACTACAGGCGAAAATCTCCGAGACTCGCGCTAAATTTTTAGCGTTAATCGAAGATCCAAAGGACAGAGGGGGCATGGAAAACAGTATCGCGCTTCGAGTAGATTCTATCGCCGCAGATTCCAAAGCAAAAACCTGGTCGGAGTACAAGTTTAAGCAAATGCCCGTAGCGGCGGTGATGCCGACGCTGACCAAATTTGCTTCCGACTCAAAAACCTCCGAAACGGCGCTGCTTAACTTTTTTCTGAATAAAATGGGCGGCACTTTAATTCGTTTTGAGAAATTTAAAGTGGCAATTGCTCCGAAAAAATCTTACCTGATCAAAGGCGATAAATTTGAAGCCGACGTTTATTTGGCCGCTTACAGCGACAACCCGGGAACCGGGATTGGCATCAGCGTCAACGGCTCCGGCCTGCCTTTAAAAGACGGCGTGGCGCATTACGAATCAACGCCCGGAGGCGTCGGCAGACAAACCGTTAATGCGGTGGCGACCGTTCGCAACCCTACAACCGGTCAGACTACGTCTGTCAACGGAACATTTGAATATGAAGTAGGGGAAAAGTCGGCTACTATTTCAGCCGATAAAATGAACGTAATTTATATCGGCGTCGATAACCCGATGTCTATCTCTGCGGCCGGCGTTTCCAGCAATGACCTGAAGGTCAGCGCTACGGGCTGTACAATCGACAGGAGCGGCAGCGGATGGATGGCTCATGCAACCAAATCCGGCACGGCGCAGCTGACCGTTACCGGCGGCGGACTGACCGTGACCAAAGACTTTCGCGTAAAACAAATACCCGATCCTTCTCCGCGGTTTGCCACTAAAAAAGGCGGCGGCATAGGCAGCGGCGAAGCGCGAGTGCAGGAAGGCCTACAGGCTGTACTCGATAATTTTGATTTCGACGCGAAGTGTGTTATCGAACGTTTTCAATTGGTGCGCATTCCGAAAAGGGACGACCCTAAACCGGCCGATAACCAGGGAGCGCGCTTTTCCGGTACGGCCGCTAACCTCATGAACGCCGCCAGCCCGGGCGATCAATACAACTTCTTTGGGATTAAAGCCCGTTGCCCGGGCGACCAGATTGCCCGCGATATTGGCTCCATGAGTTTCTTTATTAAATAACGCGCCGCGTTCCCCGCCTTTTAAAATACCCGCGCCTTTATCATTTTAACAATTGTAACATACTTAAAAGGATAAAGGCGCGTTTTTTATTTAGCTGATTTAATAGTCCTTTTTCTACTTCTTTAATAAACTCCAACATGAGAATTGGTCTTCGTTATTTTGTTTTCCTGATGTTTTGTTTCGTTGGTTATTTTGCCGTCGCTCAAAAGCCCGACAAAACGCCGGAAAAACCCACTGTTCCGGATGATTCTACCATGCCGACTACGCCGGCCACTTCTGATCCGAATACCATGCCCACGTCGGATCCGGCAAAAACAGGCGCTCCGACGCAGCAGGCTAATGCCCCTGTATCGAACAGACCAAAAACCGCCGGCCCTATTGAAGAAGTAAAGAAAAAATCAACCACGCCGCCGGATGCAGACCGCCCGTTGGACGGAGTAGTAGAAAGAAAAAATATTTTGGATAAAGTGGTGCTACCGTACGATCCAATCCGCGAATCCGACATTATGTGGGAAAAACGTATCTGGAGAGTAGTGGATATTCGGGAAAAACTAAATCAGGCTTTTGCATATCCGGAAATGCCTTTTATTTCCATTCTGTTAAAAGGGATTGAACAGGATAGCTCCATAAAAGCGTACTCTACAGAAGATGATAAATTTTCCCATAAAATGACCGCTAATGATCTAAACAACTTACTTAGTTCGACAGATACCATTAACGTCCCGGATTTAACCACGGGTGAAATGAAGCCCAAGATCATTCACAATGAGTTTAATGCGGATGATATCAAGAGATACCGCATTAAAGAAGTTTGGTTTTTTGATAAGCAGGCGTCCATTTTAAAGGTGCGCATACTGGGTATAGCCCCGCTAAAAGACGTCAAGGACGACGCCGGTAATTTCTTATACGAGCAGCCGCTTTTCTGGGTCTATTATCCCGATTGCCGCGAATATCTTTCCCGATTCCAAGTATTCGTGGAAGGCAACGACGCCAACCCGATGTCTTGGGAAGATTTGTTTGAATTGCGCCGTTTTTCCAGCTATATAGCTAAAGAATCCAATGTGCAGGATCGGAGATTACAGGACTACGCGACCGGCGTAGATTTGCTGCTCGACGGTGAAAAAATCAAACAGGAGATTTTCAACTGGGAGCATGATCTTTGGTCCTATTAAAAGTTATGAGTTATAATTCAATATAATGCAATATATAAGAAGTCCGCGCCTCATGAAGGCGCGGACTTCTTCTTTTATACGGACGCGGTTAAACATCCCTTCTAATCTCTTGTTTCAAGTCCTCACACTCCTCATTCATCATTCATCATTTACCATTGTTTAAATGGCTGTTACAGAAAAAAAAGATTTCAGGCAGCAGTTTGCGGCGCTCAAAAACCTGCCGCCCCTGTTTAAGCTGATCTGGAAAACCAATAAATACCTGGCCGCCGCCAATATAGGGCTTCGTTTGATCGCGTCGGTTTTTCCTTCCGCTTTGTTGTTTGTCGGTAAAGAGATCATCGACTCCGTCGTGCAACTGGTCAACCATAAAATGAATGATCCGGCCCGTTTATGGCGGCTGGTGGCGCTGGAGTTTGCGCTGGGGCTGATCTCGCAGGCGCTCGGCCGGTCAGTTTCGCTGGTGGACACTTTATTGGGCGACCTTTTTTCCAACCAAACCTCCATCGAAATTATTCGTCACGCCGCTACGCTGGACCTCTACCAGTTTGAAGACCCCGTTTTTTACGACAAACTGGAGCGGGCGCGGCGCCAGACCACGGGCCGCACAGTATTAATGTCGCAGGTATTGGACCAGTGCCAGGATATTATTACGGTCTTCATTTTGGGCGCAGGCCTGGCTTGGTTTAATCCATGGCTTATCCTAATATTGATCGTTTCCGTTATTCCTTCTTTCCTCGGCGAGTCTTATTTTAACCAGCAGGTCTATTCACTGACGCTTGGTTTTACGCCGCAGCGGCGCGAACTTGATTATTTGCGCTATATCGGCGCCAGCGACGAGACGGCTAAAGAAGTGAAAATCTTCGGGATCGCCGATTTTCTGGCCAATCGATTCCAGGACATTTCTCATAAATATTACCTCGCCAATAAAGAACTGACGGTCAAACGCGCCTGGGTAGGATGGTTACTCTCCTCGCTGGGTACGCTTTCCTATTACATTGCTTATATTTTCATTTTGCTCGAGACCATTGCGGGCGTCATCACGCTGGGCTCCCTTACTTTTTTAGCGGGTTCATTCAACCAGATGCGTAATTTATTACAGGGAATAATGACGCGGTTCTCCCGGATCGCGGAGAGCGCTTTGTATTTGCAGGATTATTTTGATTTCATGGCCATCAGGCCCCTCATGCAGTCGCCTGATCTGGGGGCAGGTAAAAAAGTCCCGCGCCCCATCCTCGACGGTTTTGTCTTTGAAGACGTGAGTTTCAAATACGCCAACAGCGAAAAGTGGGCCGCCCGCCATTTAAGTTTTCACCTGAAGGCCGGGGAAAAACTCGCTTTGGTTGGGGAAAACGGCGCGGGAAAAACGACCATCGTCAAATTGTTAACCCGGTTATACGAACCGACGGAAGGCCGCATCCTGCTGGACGGCGTCGACCTCAAAGAATATGACGCCGAGGACCTTCGCGACGCCACCAGCGTCATTTTTCAGGATTATATCCGGTTCCAGATGCTCGCTTCCGAAAATGTGGCCATCGGAAAAATCAGCCAACTGGAGAACCTGCCGAAGATCCAGGGGGCCGCAGTCAAAAGCCTGGCCGATACCGTCATCGACGACCTGCCGGAAAAATACAACCAGATGCTCGGTAAACGCTTTGGGAAGGGCGTCGACCTGTCGGGCGGGCAGTGGCAAAAGATCGCGCTGGCCCGCGCCTATATGCGCGAGGCGCAACTCCTGATTCTCGACGAACCCACCGCCGCGCTCGACGCCCGCGCGGAACACGAAGTCTTCCTGCGCTTTGCCGAGCTGACCAAAGGAAAAACCGCCGTCCTGATTTCCCACCGCTTTTCGACCGTCCGGATGGCCGACCGGATCCTCTTCTTAGAAAACGGCAGTATGCTGGAGTTGGGAACCCACGAGGAACTACTCCAGCAGGGCGGTAAATATGCCGAATTATTTAATTTGCAGGCCCAGGGCTATGTGTAAGAAATAAGAATTATGAAAATCTGCGAGGAAACGATGATGCACGTTTAGAAAACAATCCTTCCTTATAACAAGCCGCTTCAATTGCCCTCGGTTTTAACCGGGGGATTAATATTGTAGCTTAATTTCCTCCGGCTTTAGGCAAACGATCTATTAAAAAGGAGCCGTTCATGTTTGAGCGGCTCCTTTTTAATAGGTCGGCTATTTTGAAAATGGTTTACTCGGGTACGATCTCAAAATCGGTACGGCGATTTTTCGCTTTGCCGTCTTCCGTTCCGTTATCCGCGACCGGATTATCAGGCCCGTTACCGACGACGATGAACCGGTTGCGCGGCATACTGTAAGCCGTGACTAAATAATCGGCGACGGACTGGGCGCGCTTCAGGGAAAGCGCTTTATTGCCGCCCGCGCCGCCAATATTGTCGGTGTTCCCTTCCACGCGGATCCGGGAATTGGAAAACGCTTTAGCGATCGGCACAAATTCGCGGTCGACAATATATTTAGCATTCTCGTCCAGCGCATATTCGCCGCTTCTGAAGTTAATACTGACGCGCTTAGTGGCCACGGCTTCCTTCGTTTTTTGCGCTTCAGTTGCTACGGCAAATGTTTTTTGACCTTCGGCGGCATTGGTAGGCCCTGTCAAATCGCTGGTCATGCGAATCATATCTGGATTGGCAATCAAGCGCCAAGAAGGAGGATTATCTTTAATATACCCTAAATTTTTGTAGGCGATCGCCATCCGGTTATAGAGGGCCTCGCCGTTGACGCCTTTATAGTCGGGATTCAGCCCGAAAAAATTCAGATTGTCGCCGTGCGTGGCCAAGCGGACGTTGTTAATGGAGCGTACGTTCATTTCCTGCGTCGTGCCGGCGAATGCGCTGGTCAGTATGCGGGCGGCTTTTTGTTTAGCCGCGTCGCTGTTGTTGATCTCTGCCGCGCCGCGCATCCAGCCTTCATAAAGTTTTTGTAATTTATCTTTATTGGCTTCAATGTATTTGCGTTTGGCGATAAAAACGTCGGCGATGATGTTGGAAGCCGAGCGGGTACTTTGCAAAATGCGCGCTCCGGGAACTGCAGAAATGCAGGCGTCGTCGTCCGGCGACCAGACCACGGCGGCGTCCACCTGTTGACTTTTGAAAGCCTGCGCCGCGTCAATGGCGTTGGATTGCTTGACGATCGTGACGTCGTTGGCCGTCATACCGCCCGCATCGAGCAGCCAGATCAAAAAGGAGTGGGAAGGCGTAAGTTCGGCGACCGCTATTTTCTTACCTTTCAGGTCGGCCACGTTGTTGATACCCCGCCGGACTACGATGGCGTCCCCGCCCCTCGACCAGTCAGCCTGAAAAATGATCTGCGGGTCAAAATCTTTCAACGCTCCTGCTTCCGTTGGGAAAGCGTCGGCAGTCGTCCACAATAAATTGACTTCGTCTTTTTTCCAGGCGGCGCGGCTGGCGTCAAAATCGTCCAGTACTTTAAAGGATACGTTGATCCCGTATTCTTTGGTAAACCGGCTGGCGTCGCTGGCCGCGAAACCTTCATTAAAATATTGGCCGCCCGCATAACCGCCCCAGGTAACGACGCCGACTTTAATGGTGTTGGGGTCGTTATCCGCAGCGGAACCAGAATTAGCGCGGGTGGCGTCGCTAACGCTGCCGGCAGGCGCGGATCCGGTAGCCGCCTCCTGCGACTTTTTACTGAGGCTCTTGCCTGTCGAGGTGTTTTCCAGTAAATATTTTCCGCCAAAAAATATGGCCGCTACGATGGCTAACGTGAGTAAAAAACGCGAGAAGGTGGTTAAGCGTGACATTTTATAGGTAATGATGAATGATAAATGATGAATTCTTTTCAAAATTCATTATCAATAAGTTGCGCCAATAAAACAGCGTTTATTTTATGATTCTATGACAGACTTGCGACTTCAAAAATATAATGGTTGAATCAACTTAAATAGTGCGTATTTTTACGACAAAAAAATCCGGGAAAAGGATAACTGATATCTCTTATTTAAAAAAATGGTCATAATCGCTATTCGGGAGCGGTTCGGCTTTGGCGGCGGGCGTGAGCGGCAGTTCCGTCTGCAAAATACTTTCTTTTTCTTTACCGAGGATCAAAGAAACGCCTTCTTTTTCCCATTTCTCCAGCATCGCCATTCCTTCCTCTTCAAACACCCCGTTTTGCAGGTCGATGGATTTCATAAAGTTATTACTGACGTCCATAAACCGTTCCATTTCGCCCATTTTCTGACTGACGTCGTCCGCCATTGCTTCCAGCGCCTGATCGAACAGCGCTTTCTGATCGGGATTGCCGGACAGGATGCTCATCGCCGACCGCATGGCGCCCGCGCTCGTGGCGATGGCTTTCTGCTCGATCTCTTTGACCTTGACTTGGTCGGTGATATCCTCGCACAAAATAGCGGAGTTTTCGTGCATTTTGCACAATACTTTATAGAGCAGCTCCATTTTTTTATACAGGTCCTCCAGCCGCACATTGCTGTCCTGTAGCCGGCCGGCCTTACGGCTTTTCAGGATCATGGCGGCTTCGGCGTTTTGCGCGCGCGCTTTACTGGCGAGTTCCAGGCTGCCCGCTATTTCTTTTTCATTGTTAAAGATCACCTCTTTGAGCTGGTGCATTTGGCCGCGCAACTGGTTAATCTGCAGATTCATTTTGCGGAGGTTGTTTTGCAGCGATTCGATATAGGTTTTCAAAATACCGATCGGATCCACCTGCACAAAAATGCTCGTCAGTTGTCGCATGGCGCTTTTATATAAATAGAAAAGAAAACGGCGAAAAGCGGGGTCCAGCGCTACGAAAACGAGGCTTGCCAGCAGGACCAGCAACACTGATAAATAGAGCAGGTTGGACGTCAGCGCCAGCAAAGCGGGCAGGATAGAAAATAAGAAGTAACCGCCTCCTACCAACGCTGCCGCTAAAACAATCATCCCGGTCAGGCCCTCCGGACGCTCCCAGAAAGATTTTGGTTGATAATCCATTTTAAATAATGATAAATGATGAATTATGGATGATGAAATAAAAAGGATGAATAATGAATGATTTATGATCATTCAAATCATCAAAATTCATAATTGACATACATAACTACATCTTTTTCTAATTGTTTACAGAACTAATTATTCAGGATTTGCGCGTTAGCCAGCGTAGAACGAAATAAACCGCAATCATTACCAGCGCGCCCTCCACCAGGCGAGGCAGAATCTGGATAAACATCCAGAGTAAAACCAGCGCGCCGACGACGACCAGCGCCGTTCCATATTTTCCTTTTAAAACGCTTTGGAACTCGTTCCCCATATTATTATTCATCTTTTTTATTTTTAATAAGTAACCGGTAACTATTTTATGTAGTTTTTCATATTCACCACGTCGCGGTTGATCTGATCGGTCAGCGCGCGGAGCGAAGCGTTAAAATCAGCCTGCGCTTTTTCTACTTTTTGAGAGGATTCCTGAATATCCCGTTTTACCTGGTCCAATTGCGTCTGCGCCTGCGCGATCTCCTGGGTCAGTTGTTTGATCGTTTGCTGTTTCTGAGCGATGGCGGCGGTCAGATTTTGTAATTCGGCTTCCTTATTTCCCACTTGCTGTTGGCGCTGATTAACGGCGGCGTCCTGGAACCGGCTTTCTTCGCGTTTCAGCACGTTGATGTATTCGAGCGCCGAATTGATCAGGCCGTCGGACGTCGCGCCCATCGTTTGCGCCATTGCGTAAGCGGATTGATAGCGCAACGAATCGTCCATCGGCATTTTAGCCAGGTTTTGCAGCGACTGACGGAATTCGTAATAATCGAAACCCTGCGGGTTAGCGTCGTCCATCGCTTTATTCAGTAAATCCGTAAATCTGTCGTTCGCAGTTCCGTCGGTTCTGATTACGGGCGTCGAGTAGCCGTTTTGCGAAGGCGTATTTTTCGAAACGCCGTTGTAGGATGGCGCGGGCGCGGCGGGTATAGGAGCGGGAGTCGCGGGTTTAGCGCCCGCCGCATCCTCCACTACAAAAACCGATTTTAGTTTTTTGAAAATATCGCTCATCGAAGAAAAGAATTATGTCCGTCTTTTTGAATGAAAAGATTGATGTCAATACGATTAGAGCGCGCTCAAAGTTCCTAAGTTACAGGATACCCGATCAAAACCGTTAAATATTCTACCAACGAATATTTTCAACCTGCTTTTTTAACTTGTGTAAAAATACGATGAAACAACGGAAATAAAAAGCGCCTGCATTGAAAATATCCTATAGCGCCTGATCAATTAAAATAATTACGCGCTGCGTAACAATATTTGCATCCGCAGACGTTTTATAAAATATATAAGGAGTTTAAGAAGACTTCATTTTTCCTTTTTTATGCAACGCTTCTATTTTTCCTTCGCTCTATCCGCATTTCTTTTCTCTAGCTTTCTACCCTTCACTATGCCTGAAACCCCTGCTACCGCCGGCGTCCTGACCATTAAAATCAATAACATTGTTATTAAATCTGGTTTGATCCGCGTAGCCGTGTACGATTCCGAATCCGCTTTCCTCGACGTGAAGAAAACGGCTTTCAGCCTAACTGCGGCAGTGGGGAACGATTCTTCCATAACGCTGGAAATTCCGGATGTGCCGTTCGGCGTTTATGCCGTCGCCTGTTTCCAGGACGTCAACGGAAATGGGAAGTTGGACGCCAACTGGCTGGGAATACCGAAAGAACCGTATGCCTTCAGCGCCAACGCCCAGGAAATTAAATGGAAAGCGCCTAAATTTAAGGACGCCCGGATCCGGTTCAGCGAATCTGCCCCGTCGGTTTCTTTGCAACTGTTGAAATGGAACGAGCGGTAAGCCGCGCGTCCCTACTTCCTTTTCTTTTCCCGGAGTTCTTGCTTCCGCCTTTATTTAAATAAACGGCGCGGGCTTCCGCATTTTGTCGTTTCTCCGCCCGCCTACTTTTACAGTTTTTTATGTTAATTCTTTATATAGTTTCTGAAAATTGACTATTTTGCACCATGAAAGAAATTTAATTCGATCAATACTTCAATCGCGCGCATGAAATTTTCTTTACTCCTACAGAACGCAATTTTTTCACTCCTGATTTTGTCCGCGCAAGCGGTCGTTTCACAAACTGTTATTAAAGGAAAAGTCATTAACGCGACCACAGGGGAGGGGTTATATCTGACCAATGTGGTAATAAAAGGAACCACCGAAGGCGTACAGTCTGATTTTGATGGAAGTTTTATCCTGCAAACTGATCAAAAACTACCGTTGACGCTCAACGTTTCCTTTATCGGTTTTGAGTCTTCAGAAATGGAAGTAACCGAAGCGAATAAGAAATTGGTCGTCGTTAAACTTAGCGATAAAACGACTGCTATCGACGTAGTAGAAGTAAAGGGTCAGCGGATTTCTGAAAAACAAAAATCCTCGCCCTTAACCATTGAACAAATCGACCAGCTCGCCATCAAAAATGCTTCCGCCCTTAGTTTTTATGAAGAGACGGGCAAACTAAAAGGCGTCGATATTACCACCGCCAGTTTGGGTTTCACCATCATTAACATGCGCGGTTTCAATAGTACCAGCCCCGTTCGTTCGCTCCAGATCATCGACGGCGTAGATAACCAGGCCCCCGGCCTGAATTTTTCGCTCGGCAATTTTTTGGGTTCCAGTGAATTAGATGTGCTGAAGCTGGAGCTGGTCGCCGGCGCAAGTTCCGCCTATTATGGCCCCAACGCTTTCAACGGGGTGATTTCGATCGAGACCAAAAACCCTTTTTACCAGAAAGGCTTGTCCGCCTCTCTGAAATATGGAGAAAGGAACTTTACCGAGATGGCCATTCGCTACGCCGACGCCTTAAAAAATAAAAAAGGCCAGGACTGGCTGGCGTATAAATTTAATTTTGCCTACCTGAAAGCCGACGACTGGGTGGCCAATAATACCGATTCCGTGTACCAGTCGCAAAACGGAAAACGAAACCCGGGCGGCTATGACAAAGTCAATACCTACGGCGATGAAGACGGTTCCAGCGGCGACTTTTCAAAAGCGGGCCTGGCCAATTACGGCGGGCTGGGTCAGTTTCACCGGACCGGCTACCAGGAGAAAGATCTCGTGGATTATAATACAAAAAACATTAAGGCGAATGCCGCAATCCATATCCGGACAAACCCGTCGCAACAGGAAAGTTCCCCCGAATTGATCCTTTCTTCCAATTTCGGAACCGGCACGACGGTTTACCAGGGCGACGTTCGTTTTAGCCTGAAGAACGTATTGTTTTTTCAAAACAGGATAGAATTCAGGAAAAGAGATAAGTTTTTCCTGCGTTTTTATACGACCGATGAAAATGCCGGCGATTCCTACAATCCATATTTTACCGCCTACCTTTTGCAAAACCGGTCAAAAACCAATACCGCCTGGCAAACCGATTATTCGCAATACTGGATCGGAACGATCCAGCCTAAAATGATCGCGCTGGAATATCCGCAGGTGGTCGTTATCACCGACCCTAAAACTGGCTTCCCCTGCATCAATTACGCGTGCGATCCGACCGTCTCTGCCGCCGCCGAAAAATGGCTGGCCACGCATTATGATTCTCTATTGGTCTGGCATCAGCAGGCGCGAAACGCTGCGGATTTTACCGGCAAGGCCAGGCTTGTTCCCGGAACGCAGGCTTTCGCCGATGCTTTCAACCAGATTATTTCAAGGCCCAACAACGCCGGCGTCGGCGATAATGCCGGCACTAAATTTGTCGACCACTCCGCGCTTTATCACGGTCACGGCGAATACCGTTTTACGCCGGACTGGACCGACGAATGGGTCGTCGGAGCCAATGCCCGGTTATATACCCCTTCTTCCGACGGCACCGTTTTTGCCGACGGCAGGCAGCCTTTTGGCCCGGAAAAAATTAATTCCGTCACCGGTTTAGCCTATAAAGACAGCGTCACCACCACGATTACCAATTTTGAATACGGGGTCTATACCGGCATAGAAAAAAAATTCTCTAATAAGCGCTTTAAACTAAACGCTACGGTGCGCATGGATAAAAACCAGAATTTTGATTATGTACTGTCGCCGGCGGCTTCTCTGGTCTGGCAGCCGGACGCTATTAATTTTCTCCGCCTTTCTTTCTCTTCAGCCGTAAGGAACCCGACCCTCAACGATCAATATTTGAATCTGAATGTCGGGCCGGCCGTCCTGGCCGGAAACATTAATGGGGTGGACAGTTTGATCACGACGCAGTCTTTGACGGAATACGTGCAGGGCGGCAGCAACGCTAAATTAGTTTACTTTCACATAGATCCTATTCGTCCGGAGAAAGTCAAATCGGTTGAAATGGGGTATAGAACCACGCTTTTTGATAAAATCTTTTTGGACGCCAGTTATTATTACAGTTTTTACAATGATTTTATTGGTTATAAGATCGGCGTCAAAACGCAATTTGATCCGCAAACCCATTTTCCGATTCCTGCACAGACTACGGTTTACCGGTACGCCGCCAATTCTGATAACCAGGTGACTACGCAGGGCTTTTCCGTCGGACTGAATTATTATTTTGCGCGGTATTATCAATTATCCGGCAACTACTCTTATAATCAACTCAATACAAAAGTCGACGACCCGATCATTCCCGCGTTTAATACGCCGCTCAATAAATACAACCTCGGGTTGTCCGGTCGCGACGTGGTTTTCAATATTGGCGGGACTCGCGTCCAGAATTTTGGTTTTAGCCTTAATTACAAATGGGTGCAGGGATTTGTTTCCCAAGGGTCGCCGCAGTTTACTGGTTACATTCCTAATTACAGTATTGTGGACGCCCAGTTGAACTACCATTTTGTAAAACTGAATACCATCGCTAAAATTAGCGTTTCCAACCTGCTCGACAACCAACAGGAGCAAACCTACGGAGGACCGCGCATCGGCAGGCTGGCTTTTATCGGGCTACTGTATGAATTTACAAAGAAAAATTAAACCGGTTCGTTAAACTCCTGTATTTATTTGTTTATAACTGAATTTTAACGAAATATTTATTCATTTTTGTCCTCGCAAATAATTAATCGCAGATACCCTTATTATTATATATGTGTTGCGCCGTGTAATCTCTTATTTCTAATTTTATTTAATAAGCTAACAGCTAACGGCTAATAGCTGACAGCTAAAAAATAATTAATCAAATTTCTTCATTTAACTTTTCCTCTATTATGAAAAAAATAAGTTTACTCCTTATTTTTGGTATGCTGGCGACTTCGATAAGCTTGCAGGCGCAAAGATACCTGAAGCCGCAATTTACTTCGGTAACGGTAACTCCAAAAATTAATTATGCCAATAACTACACTTGGCTGTCCATGCTGTCCATCGGACATACCACCAAACAGGCGCTGACGCTCGACCTCTACACGCCGCCTCCGTCGGATACTGTCAAAAAAAGACCATTAGTATTGTATTTACACGGCGGAAACTTTTTACCTCCCAACCTGAGCGGCAGCTCTTCCTACTCAACGCAGGACTCGTCCGACGTTGAATTTTGTACCCGTCTGGCTAAATTGGGTTATGTGGCCGCCGCCGTTGATTACCGGATCGGCTGGAACCCCGCCGATGCGCGCTTTGACGTTCGCGAGGGAACCATCATCAACGCTTCTTACCGCGGCGTGCAGGACGTCCGCTCTGCCGTCCGTTTCTTTAAAGCCAACGCCGCTACGTATGGCGTAGATACGACCCAAATCGTCGTTTGGGGCGAAAGCACGGGCGCCTATATCGCTTTAGCATCTGCCGTACTGGATTCTTTCAAAAAAGTGGCTAATACGAAATATCCGATAGGCAAGTTTTTCTTTAGCGCCGCTCTGGGCGGCGGCGAAATGGCCTATGATTCGATTGGAGGCAAATGGGTCAACGGCGATCCGAACGGCACGCAATTTGGCGTCGCCATTCCGCAAACCATTTTAACCCCAACCGGAGATACCTTATCCATCCCGAACAATCCCGCCAATACGTCTAATTATCAAATGACCGTTAACCTGGGCGGCGCCATTGGCGACCTGAGCTGGATCGACAAAAACACCAAGCCAATCCTGAGTTTCCAGTCCCCTTATGATTTGTTCGCTCCTTACGACGATAATACGCTGTTAGTGCCGACCGCTACCGGCGCGCAGCCCGTTATCCGGGTACAGGGCGCGCATTTAATCCAGCGCGCGATGGATTCTTTGGGTAACAATAACGTTTTTGCCAAAGTAAATCCAGCTTCCGACCCTTACGCCGCATCTTTCAAAGGACGTAGCGAAGGATATAAAGGTTTATTCCCAATCCTGGGCGATACGATTACGGATTCTTCTCCCTGGTTTTTCTGGGGCGCGACTACGCCCAACGCAGCGGCCTCGCAGGCAACCTGCCCAAGATGTACGCCAACCCGCGCGCGTTTGTATATCGACACCATTATGGGCGTTTTCGCTCCGCGCGCTTGCGTTACTTTAAATCTTTCCTGCGCTAGCGCAGTTTCTGCAGGCAGCAGACTCGTTCAGTTTACCGTAGATCTGGATACACTGAAACTAGGTCCGACTGATTCTTTATTGATCGGCGGCGATTTTACTTCGCCTCAGTGGACGCCTACTTCTTTTAGACTAAAACAAGTTGGAACGAGCAGTTTATATCGAATCACGCTTCGAGTCGCTCCGGTTGATCCTACAAAAGGCGACACTATTCAATACAAATTTGTAAAGAATAACTGGGTCGGTAGCTGTCTTACCTGTACTAACGAGCAGATCTCAGGAACTTGCGGAGGCTTGGGCATTGGAAATCGCGTGGCGATTATCCCGTATAGCGCCGATACCGTTACGCCTTATGTTTTGCCTACTTACAAATATAATACCTGTACTTTGTCCACGGTAGCGACGCAGGAAGTTTTAAGCCAGAATCTGGTGACCATTGCGCCAAACCCTGCTTATTCGTCCATGCGTTTTGAAACCCAGGGAGCCGAGCAAATCAAATCCATCGACCTGTACGACCTGAGCGGAAGACTTATACAGCATAATTCAAAAGTTGATAACTTTACTTTCGACATGCAGCGCAACGGATTGCCTTCCGGCGTTTACATCGCTAAAATAACGTTCCCTGCGGGCGTGCTGGCGAAAAAAGTGCTTTTTGAGTAAAGTAATTAGAGATGAGTTATGAGTTGCGAGATATGAATTATGAATTATTTTCATCCCTCGTAATCCTTTATAATTTATACTTTTCATATAAAACATTGTTTTGAAAGCAAGGGGGTTGTTCGTCGTCAGATGGACAATCCCCTTTTTAATTTTTGCAGAACAATAAGGGTAGCCGGGCAATAAAGTTAACTCGATTTGAATTTGCTTTTTTTATAAATCATGCGAATAATGGGTTAAAAAATCTAAAAAGGCCTCCGGGACGATAGACCCGAAAATTGGAAATCCGTACAACGGGAGCATGGTCTCTTTCATCCCGTAAATTCCGGCCCGGACGTCCGCTCGTCCTTATTATTCGTTAACCCCCCGAGTCATATATAAGCCGTACATAAGCCGTACATAAGCCGTACATAAGCCGTACATGACTCGTATATGCGTCATGTACAACCGCTCCCTCAGACTGTGCTCAATCTGAGGAAAAGTCGCACTAAAAGATAACTCAGAAAGCTATGCCCATAATGGTTTATAGTTAAATATCCGCAAAAGGTAGCACGGTATTTAACCGCTATTGCAACTTTTCAACCCATTATTCGCATAAATCCATTCGTTGTAGAAAAATAACTTATAATTTATCGCTCCTCCCTTCCCAACGCATCCATTCAAAGATAAAATGCGTTATTTGTAGGAGTTTCACTTACTTATGTACCTTTAACCACTGATTTTCTGCCTAACTTTTAAAATGGGCGCTGGTAATTCTAAAAGATAAAGACGCCTTACTATTTATGAATAAAATTTCCGCTCCCCTGTTTCCGCTGATCATTATTTGCGGGTTCGTTTTATCTGCTTTCGAAATCAATGCGCAGCAAATTTCAGCCGCCGTTCTCCGCGATAGCGCGGCTACGGTAACGCCGATGGTAGCGGTTAAATTGGGGACCTCGCAACCGCTGTCTAGTTTCCCTGAAAATGGCGACGCCGATCCCTTCAACAGAACCTTATTCGACGAAAAACACGAACGGGAATGGGAAAGCATGAAAAAACGACCGCCGGTTGTTAACAAGGCCGCTTTGCCCCGCGGGAGCGACCCGTTAACGGGCGCGCTGCAAACGCGGGGAATCCTGCCAAAAATTAACACAGCCGTAACGGTCGAAGGGATCAATGAAAACGACGCTTCCGGCGCGATCCCGCCCGACCCGAACGGAGAAATCAGCGAATCCAGGTATATCCAGATGACCAACGGCGGCGTTAACACCCTTTTTTCTATATTCGACCGGCAGGGAAATAATGTAAAAGCGCCAACCAGCCTGTCCGGATTTTGGAAATCCTTCAGAGTAAACGGCCTAGGCGATCCCATCGTTTTATACGATCAGGTCGCTAAACGCTGGCTGATGAGCGAGATTTCGGACAGCTCCCTTCTTGCCGCCGTGTCGGCGACCGACGATCCCCTGGGCGTTTGGCACGCTTACCAGTTTAAAACGCCCAACGCCGTGGACTTTCCGAAATGGGGGATATGGAACAATAGTTATTATGTGACCACCAACGAGGACGGTCGTTTGCCCGTCTATCTGATCAACCGGAGCCAGATGCTGGCCGGCGCAAATATCGTCGACGTTCAACGGGTGACGCTCCCGAAGTTTTTCAACCAGGATATTTTCCAGGTCGCCGCGCCCATGGACTGGGACGGCGCCACGCCCCCTAATGCCAATACGCCGATGGCGGTCCTGCGTATTTACGACGACGCCTGGGATAATACAGGCCGCGACCGGATAGAAATCTGGTCGATCAGCGCTAATTGGAACGATTTCACGAAAACCAATGTGGTTTCCACCTTTTTAAACACGACTCCGTTCAACAGCGTTCTTTGCACCGATCATTTATTTAGCTGTCTCGCCCAGCCCAACGGCGTTTCTTTCGACGCCGGGGAAGGCGTATTGAATAACCGCGTCCAGTACCGGAATTTTGGCGACCACGAAAGCGCCGTCCTGAATTTTGCGGTCGATATTACCGGGAACCATCGCGCAGGTATCCGTTGGTACGAACTCCGGAAATCCGGAACCGCTAACTGGTCGATTTTCCAGGAGGGGACTTTTGCGCCTGATACTTCGCTCCATCGTTTTATGGCGAGTATCGCCATGAACGGCGTAGGCGATATCGGTCTGGGCTATAGCGCTTTCGGCGTCAATTTAAAACCTTCGCTCTATGTTACGGGCCGGAAAGCTGCAGATCCGACCGGCCAGATGACCGCTCCGGAAACGCAAATTGCGCTGGGTTCCAGCTATAACACCGAACAACGCTGGGGCGATTATTCGGATATGACCGTCGATCCTTTAGACGACCACACGTTCTGGTATACAGGCGAGTATTTAAGAACGCGGAGCGCCTGGTCAACCAAAATTACTTCTTTTACTGTCGACTACCCGACTCCGACCGTTGACCTTTCAGACGGATGGGGCGTTCATTTTTTTCCCAACCCTGCAACTTCAACGCTTAACCTCCGCATCGCCGGAAACGCCGCGCCCGACCCAATGCTTTACCAAATCGTCAACGAGTTGGGAGTCGCCGCGCGCTCCGGTTTGATTGAAGCGCCTGATGCGGGCGCTCAACAAAGCCTTCCGTTAACCGGTTTGCCGAACGGTCTATATTTTCTAAGATTACAACAAGGCGCTTTTTCGAAAACCTATAAATTTATTAAACAGGAATAGAACCCGGCGGGGCGCGGTTAACCGACAGGTTATGCCTGACGGTATTTGAGTATTGAGCGGCGCATTGGACGCCTGAGTTTTATTCCTGATCCTGTTCATCAATAAATCCTGAAAATCCTGTTTCAGACAAGGAGTGCCGGGTAGAATTTGGCCGACACGGCAGCAGATATGATGAACTGCCTCTGTACATTAAACGGCAATAGATTTCAATGCTACGACAAATTGATCCAACTCTTCAGTCGTGGTAAATAAATTAGGCGTGACCCGCACCCCGCGTACGTTGGCATAATCAATGGCCACCGTCCAGATCTTGTATTTTTCAAGCAGGGTTTTGGCGAGGTCGGCGGGTTTGAGCGCGGCGGTTCCCACATTGGCAATACCGCAGGCGCGGAAAGAATCATCGGGCGTGTTGACGGTGACGCCTTTGATCGCGCGGGCTTGTTTAGTCCAGTACTCCTGCAAAAACCGGAGGCGCGCTTCTTTGCGCTCGATCCCTATTTTTTCATGGAAGTCAATAGCGTTGTGGATGGTCAGGTCGGTGTGGACGGGGTGCGTTCCCGTATGGTTTAGTTTGCGGATATCGTCGTCGGCATAACCGGCGTCCGCCTGGGTGGACCAAAGCGCTTTGATATTGTCTTTTTTGACGTATAAAATCCCGGCCCCGAGTGGCGTAGCTAACCATTTATGGAGACTGGCGGCGTAATAATCGCAGCCCAGGTCGTCGATCTTATAGTTGATATGGGCAAAAGCATGGGCGCCGTCGACTACCACTTCTACGCCGTGCCGATGTGCCATATCGCATATTTTTCGGACCGGCAGGATATGGCCGGTGATATTGATCATGTGGCCAATCATCAGCAGCCGCGTTTTAGGGGTCAGGGATTTTTCATAGAGATCGACGATCTCTTCGTCCGACTCCGGGTGATTGGGAACAGAAATGATCTTGTTAATAATCCCATGCCTGCGCGCCTGTTGTCTGAACATATCGAGCATGGCGCCGTAATCCTGTTCGGCCATAACTGCTTCGTCGCCCGGGCGCCAGTTAATCCCGTTGATGACCGTGTCGATGGATTCCGTGGCGTTGCGCGTCAGCGCCAGTTCCCCGGGGTCGCAGCCCAGCATGGCGGCCAACCGTTTCCGCACGGCAATCTTATCGTCCATTTGGCGGGTGCGCATATAATAAGACCCTTCATAATTGATCTCTTTTACGTGGCGAATGAAATCCGCCAGGACTTCTTCCGGCTGGATGCAGTAAAAACCGTTTTCCAAATTGATGTAATCGGGCTTGAGCCGGTAAGCTGCGCGGACGGACGTCCAGAAATCTTCGCCGCCGGACAGGGCGTTGAAATGTTCGCTTTCCAAAATCGCGCGGTCGGGCAAACCGGTTTGCATGAACGGCGCCGTCGCCCATAGCGCGCCCGCACCCGCGACGTTTTTCAGGAAATTTCTTTTCGACGGTTCCATAAGTGGGAATTAAAGTGGAAGAAAACAAGCGGCAGAAAATAAATCCCGGCTTTCCATACAAAGCTAACTAATTTCGGAATTTAACGCCGCAAAATAATAGTGTGCAAATTTTTTTATAATATACGGCGAAGATCTTCGGAGTCGCTAAAATAGACACCGCCGCTAATGGCGTTCGTTATGAAGCCGACCTATAGACCATCTAAGAAATCGGAAATCTTGTTCGACGAGTCCGGCAAACAGGTGAAATAATTGAAAAGAGGCTTCATAAAAAAAACCTTTCGATATAGCGGGTGTCGCTTGTCGAAAGGCTTTCTTTATTTATTTCCCGCAGATCGCCGCCGATATGGAATCTGCGAAATCCTCGGGAAAACCTTAATAGGGATTATACAGTTTAAAAAATTTCGGTTCCCGCAAAATGAAAAGCGCCTTCAATAGCCGCATTCTCGTCGGAATCGGAACCATGCACCGCGTTTTCGCCGATATTTTTCGCGAATAAAGCCCGGATGGTGCCGGGGGCAGCTTTAGCCGGGTCGGTGGCGCCGATGAGCGCACGGAAATCCGCTACGGCGTCTTCTTTCTCTAAAATAGCCGCCACGATCGGTCCGCCGGACATAAAATCGACCAGCTCGCCGTAAAAACCGCGTTCTTTATGGACGGCGTAAAATTCGCCCGCTTTGCTTTTGGAGAGTTGTGTATATTTCAAGGCGACAATTTTAAAACCGCCTGCGTTGATTTTAGCCAGAATGGCTCCGATATGCCCGTCCGCCACCGCGTCGGGTTTAATCATGGTAAAAGTTCTGTTTCCTGCCGTACTCATAAGAATAGAATAATGGATGATTGAATTTTTGACGCGCAAAGGTAGGATTTTTTGTACACGCTTCCGTTTTAAATTGTATTTTTGCGCGCCTTAATAAAGCTTATTAGATTTTACCGCCTTCAATGGATATTCAGATCTCCGATGTAAAAACCTGGCTGGCAATTCCCAAAGATATTGTCCTTACTTCCCACCGGAATCCCGACGGCGACGCCATCGGGTCTTCTCTTGCCATGTACCATTATCTGGTCCAGTTAGGACACACGGTCAGAATCATTTTTCCTTCGGAATATCCCCAGGTGTTCAATTTCATGCCCGCGCATAATGAGATCATTATCTTCGATCTAGAACCTGAAAGAGGCCGGGAATTATTGGAAAGATCGGATCTGTTGTTTATTCTCGACTATAACGCGCTGGACCGCGTTGATAAATTGGGCGAAGCGATCAACGGGTTGAAACATCCAATCAAAATCCTGATGATCGACCACCACCTTTTCCCGGAGCCCTTTGCCGATTACATTTTGTCGGACACGACCGCCAGCAGTACTTCAGAACTGGTATATGATTTTATCCGGGAACTGGGCGACGGCGATAAGATCAATAAAGCCGTTGCCGACTGCATTTATACAGGCGTCGTCACCGACACGGGTTCTTTTAAATACAATACTTCCCCGAAACTTTTTCGCACGGTAGCCGCCCTGTTAGAAACCGGCGTGGACGACGCGAAGATTCAGGACTATATTTTTAACAGCCAGATAGAAAAAAACCTGCGGCTATTGGGGCATTGCCTCGACGCGCGGATGGAAATTTTTCCCGAGTTCAAAACCGGGTTAATAACGCTGAATAAACAAGACTACGAAAAGTACGATATTCAGCGCGGCGACACGGAAGGCGTCGTCAACTACCTGCTGAGTTTGAAAGACGTGCGCCTGGCCTGCTTCATCACCGAGCAGCCTACGATCGTCAAAATATCTATGCGGTCGAAAGGCGATTTTAATGTGCAGGAGATCTGTCGCGATCATTTCAAAGGCGGCGGTCATAAAAACGCTTCCGGCGGTTATTCCTTCAGCGGATTAAAAGCCACCGTAGCAAAATTCAAGGAGTTGTTGCCTAAATATAAAGATAAACTGCTACAGACTGAAGAATTATAAATTATCAATATTTTAATATCTATAGATGAAGAATGTACTTATCGCGCTGGCTATTGTAATGATGGGCGCGGGCTTTTCAGCTTGTAAAAATAAAGTAGTCCGTACTAAAAGCGGATCGGAGCTGACTTTTGTCAAAAGAAACAACGGCGCTATTCCGCAACTCGGTCAGTTTGTTTACTTTGACTATTACGTGAAAAAAGATTCCCAGCAGTTGTTTGCTTCCAACGAGCGCGGACAACCTATGAAATTCAAACTTGTTGATCCGGCTAAATTTGGCGCCCAGGAAAAACCGATCGTCGAAGCGCTCATGATGATGTCTAAAGGCGACAGCGCTTATATTACTCAGCGCCTTGACACGTTGAAAAATAAGCCGCAAGGCTTCAACGGCGCTAAAGTGCTGACCATCATTGTCGTGCTGAAAGACGTCGTCAATGAAGAAAAATTCATGGCCGACCTCGACCCTGATTCCCGCAAATCATATATCATGCAGCGCGACGTCGAAAGTTATATGACGTCCCTGAACGCGGATACCGCCGGTTATATTCGGCGCGACAAAATTGTCAATGATTCTGCTTATGCCCTTGCCAATGATTTTAAGGCGGGAAAACTAAACGGCAAAGTAAAAACCACTAAATCTGGTTTGAAATATATGGTCTTACACCAGGGGACCGGCGCTTTGCCGCAACCCGGCCAGGTGGCAGTCGTTCATTACTACGGGACCTTGTCGGACGGTAGAAAATTTGACGATTCGTATATGCGCGGCACGCCGATCGCTTTCCCTTTAGGCCAGGGCCAGGTCATCAAAGGCTGGGACGAAGGGATCGCCCTGCTGAATGAGGGAACCACCGCCGTCCTGTTTGTTCCGTCTGAACTGGGTTACGGCAAACAGCCGCAACCTGGCGGCCCCATCCCGCCTAACGAAAACCTTGTCTTTTATGTGGACGTCCTAAGAGCGTTGGGAACGCCGTCGCCGCCTATGCCTCCGGTCATGAGCGCGCCCGTCGCGCCGTCGCCGCAGGCCATGACGGACAAGAAGATGAGCAAGACGCCCGCGTCTAAATAAACCTTCGCGCGCTAAAAGCGTTATATAAAAAAGGAAGGGCGACATAATTATGTCGCCCTTCCTTTTAGTTGAGCTATTAGCTTCATTAATTGTTTTAAGTAAAAGACGGTATTAATATCTAATAGTAATTCACCATTTTTCATTTACCATTCACCATTTACAATTAATTAAAATATGACCATTGAGCAATTGCATCACCTGAAAGACCGACTGGGATTATTAAGGAGGTATCTTTGACGTCCGGAACGCAGAGAAACAGATAGAAGATTACAAACTCCTCGCCGGAGACCCGAATTTCTGGCAAAACCCGGAGCATGCAGAATCGACCATGCGCAAACTGCGCACCCTGGAAAAACGCGTAACCGTTTATTACGATTTACAAAATAAGATCGACGACGCCGAGCTGGAAATGGAGATCAGCAAGGAAAACGACACGTCCGTGCAGGACTCCGACGAAGCATACCAGGTTGCCGTAAAGGCGATCGAGGCGGTCGAGTTCATGAACACGCTCAGCAAACCGGAAGATCAGTTGAACTGCCTGTTGGATATCAATGCCGGCGCCGGCGGCACGGAAGCCTGCGACTGGACGGAGATGCTGTCGCGCATGTATGTGATGTGGGCAGAGAAGAACGATTATAAAATCTCCGAACTTTACCGCGTCGACGGCGATGCGGCGGGGGTCAAATCCATCGGTTTTGAAATACTGGGGGATCACGCGTTCGGCATGTTGAAAGGAGAAAACGGCGTACACCGGCTGGTGCGCGTTAGCCCCTTCAACTCGCAGGGAAAACGGATGACGTCGTTCAGTTCCGTATACGTACATCCGATGGTCGACGACACCATCACCATTGAGATCAACCCGGCAGATATTGAGTGGGACGTGTTCCGGGCCAGCGGCGCCGGCGGCCAGCACGTTAACCGGACCGAATCCGCCGTGCGGGTACGGCATTTGCCGACGGGTATCACCGCCGAATGCCAGCAGGAACGGTCGCAGCATCAAAACCGCGACAAAGCGCTGACCATGTTAAAATCGCGCCTTTACGAATTGGAACTAGCCAAACAACTCGAAGAAAGGGATAAAATAGAAGCCCAAAAAAAGAAAAACGAATGGGGCTCCCAGATAAGGAGCTACGTGCTCGACGACCGCCGCGTCAAAGATCACCGCACAGGCTTTCAAACCAACCAGACCGACGCCGTCCTCAACGGGCAGATCGACGGCTTCCTGAAAGCCAGCCTGATGGAAAAAAATGTGGGAGCGGAAGAAGAGGAAGAAGAATAAAGTTAATGATGAATCATGAATCTACCAATGAATAGCAGCGCTCAAAGGCGCGCGCTAATTGCAATAAAACACATCCCACCCCTTCCCCGCGCTGGGGAAAGGGGTAGGCTAAAATCGTAATACAATCATATTTATTATCATTCATCATTAACCATTCACCATTTACCATTCACCATTTACCATTCACCATTAATTAAAGATTTCAATAGAAGTAACGGGATGAATTTCCCAACTGGTTGCCCGCCAGTTTGGTTTTCCATAAATATCTTCGGGGTCGTTGGCAAAACTTTCGTTGACGTGTTCGGGATCGTAGAAAATCCAGCCGCTGATTTTTACGCGCTTGCCCAGTAATTGTTTTTTTAGCGATTTCGTCGACCAGTCGAAACCCGACCGGGCGGCCATGGCCCGAAGCCGGGGCGTCACTTCCACCACCACGACCCGGTCCGGCCCGAAATCGTTGGGATCGGTAACGATTTCAATATGGGTATCGTGATCGATTGAATGTTTTGCGGAACAATTGCAACTTTCCGGCCCGCCGGATTTTACTTCCACTACATAACCGGTGAGCGTTCCGGCGCGCTGGTCGTCGTAGCTGTTTTCGTCGTTCAGATATTCGACCAGGTTTTCTATGGTAAAATTAGGGTCAAGGTCTTCGGACTCCGGCAGATTCCACCTGTTCTTCAAGGGGTTAATGATCTTGTTCTTATACAGGCGCGCCGATCCTTCCATTCCGCACGGGCGCGTCCCGTCGTCCACAAAAACAGTATCTTGGCCTAAAAGTGCGGCGGCGTAGAATAGCAAACAAGCGGACGCCAGTATCTTGTAAATGATTTTCATAAAAAACGGTTAATGATGGTAAGGTGGAGCAATAAAAATCAATAGAATGGAGGGTATGGCTCGGAATGCCAAATTGTCCAATTAAACCAGTTTTTCAACAAATAGTTTATAAAAATAACTAAACAGGGTAATAATCATTATAATATTAAGTAGATTGCTTATAATAATAATCTACGGTGGAAGCTGAATGCTGAAAGCTGACAGCTGATAACTTCCTTATCCTACAATTTGTTTGACGAAAAAGTATGGATTTAAAAATATTTAATCCATACTTTTGTGCCTGAAATTAAATATACGCATTACCCGCCAACAAAACTTATCAATGAATCGTGTGAACAAAACAATTGTTAGCTTCTTGGTTTCTGTTTTTTATGTATTGTCTTCTCCGTCCGTCAGAAGTCAGGGCGTCGCGCTACCGCTGACCAACGACCTGGAATACCATCTGATTGACCGCCTTGAAATTCTGTCCGGCAAATTCCCGGAGTATAATTCCGCGCAAAAACCTTATACCCGAGGGGATATTGCGCGTTTTGCTTTGCGATTGGATACGACGCTGACGGGCCTGACGAAAATGGACAGGGAAGACCTGCAATATATATTCGACGACAACAACGAATGGGTCGGCGGCGCCGCTTTTAATAAAACCGTGTCGAATGCCAATAAAACCGACGTCGAAAAAGTGTACGCGGATTCTTCTAAAACTTTTTATACGCTAAAAGACGCCGGTACGCCTGACGCCGTCAACACGCGGTACCGGTTGTCTAAAAAACCTTTCCTGAAATATTTTTACCGTACGCCCGCCAATTTCTACGAGAACGAAAGCGAATTCTTTTCTATCCGCGTCAACCCAATCCTGAACTTCAGCATCGCCAAAGAGCGCGACGACGACGAATATATCTTTTTAAACCAGCGCGGCCTTGAACTGCGGGGAAGCATCGACGACCGTTTATTTTTTTATACCAATGTTATCGAAAGTCAGGCGCGTTTCCCGGACTATGCTACCGCCCGCATATTGGAAACCAAAGCGATTCCGGGCGACGGCTTTTATAAAACCTACGCCAGCAGCCTGTTTAAAATCGTGAACGGATATGATTACCTGAACGCTCAGGCTTATGTAGGTTTTAACCTGACGCGGCACATCGGCCTTCAGTTTGGTTACGGGAAAAACGAGATCGGCGACGGCTACCGGTCTTTGTTCCTCTCCGACTACGCGGACAATTACTTCTACTTAAAATTGAATACGCGCATCGGCGGATTTTCGTACCAGAATATTTTTGCCGAGTTAAAAGCCAACAGCGTCGATAACCTCGGCGGCGAACTCAACGTGCCGCGAAAATACGTCGCCATGCATCACCTGAGTTACAATTTCTCGCCCAGTTTCAATATGGGTTTATTCGAAGCGGTGGTGTTTAAACGAAATAACCAGTTTGAACTGGAATATTTGAACCCGGTTATTTTGTACCGGACGGTAGAAGGCGCCATCGGCAGCCCCGACAACGAGCTGATCGGGCTGAATGCTAAATACAATGTAGGTCGTAAACTTTCTTTTTACGGCCAAGCCCTGTTTGACGAATTTGTATTCAGCGAACTCGTTACGCACAATAAAGGCTGGTGGGGCAACAAATACGGTCTTCAGGCGGGCGTCAAATATATCAACGCGCTGGGAATAGATCATTTAGATATGCGGTTTGAATATAATTCCGTTCGTCCGTACACTTATACTCATTTTGATACCGTTACTAATTACAGCCATAATTTGCAACCGCTGGCGCATCCGCTGGGCGCTAATTTCAAAGAGTTTATCCTGACCGCCCGATATCAGCCGTCTAAAAAGTGGATATTCGACGCGCGGCTCATTCATTCGCAGGTAGGCGAAGACCGCGACAGCCTGGCGTATGGCGGCAATATTTTTGTCCCCTATTTCCAACGCGTGTCTGATTATGGCAACGTCACCGGTCAGGGCGTCAAAGCGACGATTTTATTAACCACCCTCGACGTCAGTTACGTGATCGGTCATAATTTCTTTTTGGATTTCCATTTCCTGGCCCGTAAAAAAGACAGCGACGATCCTAATCGTAATGAACGGACATTATATGGCGGGATTGGTCTCCGCGCTAATATCGGGAATAAGCGTCTCGACTTCTAGAAAATCCCAATATAAAAAAATCTAATCGGGTGAAATTGAAGTTATAAAGCTACAATCGACAAGCCACATCTAAGGGGATTTTTCAGCATATACCCATTTCCGCACCATTTACCATTTACCATTTACCATTCATCATTTACAATTTACAATTTACCATTTACAATTT
>JBBRMZ010000002.1:0-69863 GCA_038230555.1 Chitinophagales bacterium | reverse complement strand
GTCAAGATCTGGAAAAATGCGGACAGTTACGACG
This sequence comes from Chitinophagales bacterium, assembly GCA_038230555.1. Taxonomy (GTDB): domain Bacteria; phylum Bacteroidota; class Bacteroidia; order Chitinophagales; family Saprospiraceae; genus JAAFJT01. The sequence goes on along the minus strand of JBBRMZ010000002.1, from coordinate 69,829 downwards.
CGGCCAAATGCAAGCTCTTTACCTGGATGTACAACGTAACCCGCCGCCTGGCGCTCGATAAAATAGAATCCAAACAATACCGGCAGGCCGCTAAAAACCTAACCATTGAAAATACCGTACAACAGATCAATGATCAACAACCGCTTTCGATTCCCATCGACGGGATCGACCTCAAAGATTGGGTCAAAAAACTCAATCCCGACCACCGCGAAGTGATTAATCTGATGTATTTTAAAGGATACACGCAGGCGGAGATTGCCGAAACCATGTCTCTGCCCATCGGAAGCGTAAAAACCAAAATACGCCTCGCGCTGGTGCAGCTCAGAAAATATTTTGACGCGCAATGAATATACAAGACTATCTGTCTTCCGGAACTTTGGAACTTTACGTGCTCGATCAGTTGACTCCGGCGGAGCGGCTGGAAGTCGAGCGGCTGCGCGCGCAATATCCCGAAATCCAACGCGAACTGGCGTCCATCGAATCGACTTTTGAAAAAGTAGCCATGCAGGAAGCCGTCGAGCCGCCCGCCCGACTGGAAAGCGCCCTTTTTCAACAACTGCATGAGCTAAATCCTGTTCGGACGCTTACGGCCGTTCATAGCGCCCGCCCGATGATGTACGGCTTGGTCGCTTCCGTCGCCATTGCGCTGGCTACTTCAGCTATAGCCATGCTCTACCACAATCAACTCGAAAAAACAACGACAAGCGCCGCCGCCGCCGCCCGGCAGGCGCAGGCGCTCACGCAAGCCTCTGTTAAACTTGAAAAAGAAAACTTCGTGCTGAAAGACCCCGCATTCATGAAGATCATGATGGGTTCCGTTAGCCCGGGCGGTAAAGACGGCGCTTGCATTTTCTGGAATCCCCATACCCGCCAAATTTATATCGATGATTGCAACCTCCACGAAATCGACCCGAGCGCTCAATATCAGTTATGGTCTGAAGAGAACGGCCAGATGGTCAGCCTCGGCGTCTTTGAGAACGACCGGACGCTCCAACTTCAAAAACCCGCCGCCCAGCCTAAATCCTTCGTCGTCACGCTTGAAAAAAAAGGCGGCGCCGTTGCGTTCAACGAAAAAAATATGATCGTGAAAGGAAAGGTTTAAAATGAATGACGAGTTATGAAAGCGCTGGCCGAAGAACAAAAGAGCCTCATTCCAACCTATTTTTCCCGCTTTGAATCCCTGACAGAAGAAGACTGGCGGCAAAAAACGGCCCCAGACAAATGGTCAAAAAAAGAAATATTGGGCCATCTCGTAGACTCTGCGCTCAACAATATTCAGCGATATGTCCGGGGACAATTTGAATCCGGCGTCCATATTATATATTATCAGGACGACTGGGTCAAAGCCGCCAATTATCAAAATTACCCAACTGCCGAATTGCTTCAACTATGGAAACTTCTGAACGACCATATCTGTATTTTATGGAAGAATATGCCCGAATCCGCCTATTTACATTCCCTGAATTTTAGCAAAGACGCCCCTGCCGCCCTGACTATGCTCGAAGCCGCCCAGGATTATGTCAGCCACCTGCTTCATCACATCGAACAAATGAAGCTACAACCGTAAAAAAGTTAAAAGTTGCATGACCTTTTAGTGCAATAGTTCCAAGCGCTACGCGCGCAGGAAAGTGATAGGCAGGACTTCTTTTAATTTTTTCAAAAAATTAAAAGAAGTCCCTTTCCCGGATTTTTTGCCGCATGATAGTTAAAGGCTGATGGCTGATAGCTGAAGGCTGATAGCTATCGATAAATCCCCCCCCCTTCCAGGTAGGCGATTACCGCGTCCGGAACCAGGTACTGGATGGATTTTTTTTGCGTTAGGCAATTTCGAATATAGGAAGCGGAAATCTCCAGTTGAGGGGCGTCAAAAACGCGCACCCCCGGATGGTCTGCAAAAATGCCCAGGGCATACTCCGGTCTTTTGTAAACATAGACGTCGTATCCGTTCAAAATCGCTTCGTAATTTTTCCATTTTGCGAGGGTTGCCAGGTTATCGCCGCCCATGATGAGTACAAAGCGCCGGTCGGGATATTTTTCGGTCAGGTAAGCGAGACTGTCGATGGTGTAAGAGGGTTTAGGCAGGTGAAATTCAATATCCGAAACCCGGAGCGCCGGATTATCTTCCGTCGCCAGGCGCGCCATATTGAGCCGGTCGCGGTCTTTGGCCAGCCCGCTTTTTTGTTTTAATGGGTTCTGCGGAGAGACCACCAGCCATACCTGGTCCAGATCGGTCTGGGTTGCCATATAATTGGCGATGATCAGATGCCCGACATGAATAGGGTTAAAAGAGCCAAAAAACACACCGGTTTTTTGAATGATGAGTAATGAATGATAAATGATGAATGATAAAATTTTAACAAGCCGCTTCAATTGCCCCCGGTTTCAACCGGGGGCAATTGAAATATATTCTACAAATGGTATGTTAATTAAGAAAACTCAATTAACCCGGGGGCTTATATGAAGGAATTTTTGCTACAACATAAACAATTCATTTTCAATGAATTATTGAATAGATTGAGTATTTTTAACAGACGCTCCCATCCGCTCGGACCCGTTTGGAACTACGTCCCGCAACATCCATTGCCCGTCCCTTTTGACGAGAAAATATTTCCAGTGATCGTCGCCATATTGAGGGTTCCGGACGGTGCAGGTGCATACGGCGCTGTCGCCTGTCGTAGCGCATTTTATGTCCAGCGTTTGCGATTTCGATGGCGGTAGCGGCTCTATTGCCTGCGATTTCTCCATGGTGGTCACATAATCCAGTTCTTTATCAACGCTTACGTAGGCGGCATATTCATATTGATTATTGGCGATCCATCCCTCCCATGCTACTACGACCGTTTCAGGCGTGTTGGGAAGCGCAATTTTAGGTTTTACCGGAGGCATTACGCTGGCCGATACCGTCGCGGGGCGCTTATCCCCGCCGCAGGCGATAAAGAGAAAAATGAACCCAGAAAAAGTAACGGGTTTTAACATATCAGGCGATTATAATTATCAATAATGTATAGACGCAAAAAATTGCGTCTGTCACGCAGATGCAACATTTTGAGTCTTTACTTGCGGCCAAAATCGGCGGGAATTTCTCCCCAATCCTCGGTTTCCCACTTCACAATCGGATTCTTCCACGTATGAACGTTTAACCATGCTAAAGCGCGCTCCACGAGGTCGAATAATTTTTCATTGCGCGGGCTTTGTTGCAGCGTCGTCTTGATTTTTTTGTTCTTTACCCAGGCCATGCCCGTTCTCGAGTCGCTGAAAATGACCGTATCGTTTTTTCCGTCCCTTTGTAACAGCGCCAGCGCGTGCACAATAGCCAGAAATTCGCCAATATTATTGGTGCCTTCCGCCAGCGGCCCCACGTGAAAAACCTGTGTTTTGGCCGCCGGATCCACGCCCCGGTATTCCAGATTGCCGGGATTTCCCGAACAGGCTGCATCCACGCAAATGCAGTTTTGTAAACTCGGATACGGTTTTCTACGGCCGCTAGCTATCGTTGAAGCGTTTGTTTTCCCCGCCGCCGCGCCCGTCCGGTTAAACGCGGCGGGCGGCTTCAAATAGGCCTGCTCCGCCTCGCTTTTCGTTTCAAACGATTTGTAGCGCGCGCCCGGAAAACCGTTGATCTGCCCCTGGCAGGTTTCCCAGGAAGTATATATCCCCGGTTTTGCCCCCTGCCAGACAACGTAATATTTCTGCTTTTTCGCCATGATCCAGGTAAAAGGAGGTTAAAACCGCTTTGAACGTCGGCGTCCCGTTTGTTTAACTTCAAACCAATAAACGACGTCCAGGTTTGACATATAATAAACATTTTTTTACACCAAAGGTTAATGCCGTCTAATCTGTAGTTTCCTTTTTGCCGACCCTGAAATGGGGCGAGCATGAATAGCCTGCCCGCGCTCCCCTACCCCACATTCCGCCTTCCGTCGAATAAAATCATTCCTTTATCGAATCGCATGAACTGATTTACGAAATAATTTGATTTATTTTGTAAATCAGTTTGACCGCTGTCTATCTCCCGACTTTGTTAACTTAACCAATTTTGAAAATTATGAAAAACCCGCTTTTACTAGTTTTATGTTGCGGCGTTATGCTTGCCCAAGCCCAAACAACCACCCTGAAAGGCAAAGTAACCGACGCCAAAAAGAATGGAATCCCCGGCGTCAACGTGTTGATTAAAGACAGCTACGACGGCGCCACCACCGACGCCAACGGCGTTTTTTCCTTTACCACCGAGGAAAAAGGAGAGAAAACCCTCCAGGCGTCGTTCATCAGCTATGAAAAATATGAACAAAAAATTACGCTTGCCGGCGGCGAACAAACCTTTATAATCGCCCTCAAAGAAGCGTTCAACGAAATGAAAGTGGTGACCATTACGGCGGGCGCTTTTGAAGCCAGCGACAGTAAAAAATCGACCGTACTGAAAGCGCTCGACGTGATGACCACCGCCGGAACGCAGGGAGATACATACGGCGCGCTGCGCACCCTACCGGGTGCGCAGACCTCTTCCGGCGACCAGGACGGACTGTTCGTGCGCGGCGGTTCCGGCAGCGAAGCCCAGACCTTCATCGACGGAATGCTGGTCCGCAACCCGTTTTTCTCATCCGTTCCTGATATAGCGCAACGCGGCAGGTTTAACCCTTTCCTATTCAAAGGGACCATTTTCAGCTCCGGCGGCTATTCCGCCCAATACGGCCAGGGAATGTCGTCCGCCGTCATTCTCGAGTCCCAGGATTTTCCCGAAAAAAGCGTTACCAGCTTGTCGCTTTCTTCGGTTGGCGTCGGGCTGGGCCATTACGAGTTGTCCAAAGACGGCAAAACCGCTTACGGAGGCGATTTCAACTATACCACCCTTGCGCCTTACTACGCCCTCGTCAGTCAAAAATTTGACCACCCTAAAAATCCCGTTTTTTACGGCGAGTCCGCTTACTTCCGCCGGAGAACTTCGCCGACCGGGATCCTGAAATTTTACGCCACCGCCAGCCAGGGCGACCTCGCCATCAGTTCCGATAACCTCGACAGCGCCGGCAAGAAAAACCTGTTTGAACTTGCCAATACCAACATTTATACCAACTTCAGCTACGCCGACATGATCGGCGGCGGCTGGAAACTCAACGCCGGTTTTTCTTTTAGCGCCAACAGCGACCAGATCACCAACACCTATTCCTACGGAAGTTTCCCCGGAACTTTTAAAGTAAACAATTCGCTAACCCAGGGAAAGATCGTTTTTAGCCGGTTTTTCGGGCGGCTGAGCGCCTTGCGCGTCGGCGGAGAGTTCCAGCACAGCGAGGACAATATAAAACTGCCCGAAAACTCCGGCTTCACGATTGATCCCGTCAACGACAATTTTAGTTCGCTGTTTGCCGAGACAGACGTATATTTGTCCTCCAAAATTGTCGCCCGCGTCGGACTCCGGATGGAATATTCCGCTTTTTTAAACAAATCGAATCTCGCGCCCCGGCTTTCGTTGGCCTACAAACTCAACGACGTCGCCCAGTTCTCTTTCGCTTACGGCGATTTCTACCAGAAAGCCGACAGCCTGCTGCGCTGGCATTCCAGCGGATCGCAAAATACCGGTTTCCAGAAAGCGACCCATTATATTTTGAATTACCAGGTAATTGCCAACGATCGCATTTTCCGCGTCGAGGGGTTTTATAAAAATTACGACCGCTTAGTTGAAACGGATTATCAGGCGGCTTCCTATACCCTGCCTGTCCTGAACAACAACGGAACCGGCTGGGCCGACGGCCTGGAATTTTTTTACCGCGATAAAAAAACCATTAAAGGCATGGATTACTGGATCTCGTATTCCTACCTCGATACTAAACGCAAATACATTTATTACCCTCTAGCCGCGCAGCCGACCTACGCGGCCAACCACAATGCGAGTCTGCGGATACAAAAGTTTTTCACTAAAATCAGTTCCAGCCTGAGCGCCACCTACTCCTACGCCAGCGGCCGCCCTTACTTTAATCCCAACCGTCCGGACGCGGAGTTCTTAACCGACCGTACCCCCGACTATCATAACCTCGGCCTCTCTTACACGTATCTGACCAATTTTTATAAAGCGTTCACCGTTCTTGTTCTATCGGTGAACAATGTCCTCGGCGCCGACCAGGTTTTCGGATACCGCTACTCGACCGACGGCAAGACCCGCGCCGCCATTACGCCGCCCGCGCCCCGCTTTTTCTTCCTCGGCGCATTTTTAAGCTGGGGACAGGACCGTTCAAAAGAAGTCATCAATAATAATTAATCATTCATCATTTTTAAAACGCTCGCATTATGAAAAATCTGTTTTTTATCGCGCTCCTGACCCTCGCCTTTGCACAGGCAGGAACCGCCCAAAACGACAAATTCGTCAAAACCATGGAGACCAACATCGCCATGATGGATACCGCCCACTCTTTGGAATTCTATCAGAAAATCTCCAATAACTTTGAACGAATCGCCGGTCGAGAAACCAAAGAATGGACGCCCCCTTATTATGTTGCCCTTAGCCAGATCCAGATGATGAGCTTCGAACCGGATCAGTCCAAATGGAGCGACCTGTGCGACAAAGGGGACCAGTTCATTGCCATGGCCGATTCGCTAAGCCCCAACAACTCTGAAATCTACGTCGTCAAATGTATGCTCGCCTATGGCCGCATTCGCATCGACCCGATGACCAACGGGCAAAAGTACGCGCCCATCGGCAGCCAGTTTCTTCAGAAGGCCATCACCCTGAACCCCGACAATCCCCGCGCCTATTTAGAGAACGGGATCAATACTTTCTATACCCCGCCCATGTGGGGCGGCGGCAAAGAAAAAGCCGAACCAATGCTGGCCACTGCTAAGGAAAAATTCGACGCATTCAAACCTGCCAACTCGATCGCGCCTAACTGGGGTAAAAACGTCTACGCATTCATTATGGGCGAAATGGGTAAGTAATAAGGGAATTCATGATCCTGCAAATCTTAAAATCCTGCAAATCGGGATTCAGACAATTCGCCCTACAAAAAAGCCCCTTTCCGACGTCGTCGGGAAGGGGCTTATCATTTCGCAATATATACTAAGTAACTATTGCGGGTACTTAGGATTTTTAACAGCCGCGCTTCCCGCAGCTGGAATATTGTAAGCTAATTCGTTATCCGGCACGTCCCAATAATCCACATAATCGTAGTTGATGGTCGCGTTGTAACTGGTTTTTCCAGTCGCCGGGTTAATCACTACCGCATGCGTTCTGCCTCCCCCTTTAGAGATATCGGTAATCACTCCCCAACGGCGCGCGTCGTAAAAAGAAGTGCCTCTGAAAGCCAAAGCTACCCTTCTTTCGCTATGCAATTCCGCAGTAGCAGCCGCCGCGTCGGTAATTTTACCGGAAACCGCCGCTAAACCCGCTCCCTGGTAAGCCCTTACTTTGTCCACGCTGGCCAAGCCGCCTGCGACGTCGCCGGTAGCTATCTTAGCTTCGGCGGTCATTAGTTCATTTTCTGCGTAAGATCCCGCTAAGATCTCTTCGTAAGCGCCAACCGTTTTAGTACCGAACACATAAACGCCGCTTAACCCGTTGCCGCCGTCTACCAAATAATAGCGGGTACTGGCCGCGTTGCCCCTGTCCGGCTGAACCGTCCAGGCGGTAGAATCCGCTTTCAACAATTTGAAATTATTGGCAAACCGTTGATCGCCCGGGCGGAAATCCTGGATCCATCTTTCGCTGGGCCTGAAACCAGCCGTGCTGCCGATAGCGTTCGCCACAGCCGAGCCGGAAGTAGAGTTCATAAAATCGCTGCTACCGTTAGACCGGCCTGTAAAAATAAAATCTGTGGCATTGATTCCGTTTGCAGTTAACGCTAAAATAGCGCTCCATTGCGAAGCGGTCATGGTCGCCGTAGTTGTGTTGACCAAAATATTACGCGCTTTCATCGTATTGATGTTGTGCGTAAACATGGTCGGCGTTAAAACTCCCCCTTTACCAACCTGAAAAATATTCGGAATGAGCGCGGTCATAATAGTCGTATAGTCGCCCGCTGAAGTTACGGCAGCTAAAGCGGCAATCGCCTTGTCATAATTTGCATTGGATTCTGCAATGATCGCTTCTTTAGTTACATAGTTTGCATTCGTACCCGCGTCTGTATTATCGATCAAACCTGCATAATAGATCGAGCCAATTCTGCTATAGGCAAATCCTTTCCACCAGTAGCACCATGCTTTAATGGTGTTCGTTTTAGTGGCGGCGTCGCCAATGAACGCTACTTTATCCACGATAGCTAATACGCGGTTAGCCGCTTTGTTCAGATTGTACATGTAAGCCCACTCATAATACAGTGTATTATTAGCCCCGTAAGAATTCTGGTTGATCTGATGCAGCGTAGCGGGTTGAGTGTTCGGAGCGTTCGGATTTGCTATTTTCGTGCCGTCGTCCAAAATCACATATTCGGGACTGCTCAACTGGTTAATATATTGGTTGGCCGCCTCTTCTCCAACGACGTCGGCCATCATCTCGTGATAACCAATCACGTCGCCCCCCCAGGAACCAAAAAATCCGGTATACTTGAGCGCCGTGCCGGCATTAAATCCTGCTACATAAACGCCTTGCGAGTAAGCTATAATACCCGATTCGGTAGCCGCCGAAGCCGGCGTAGGCGAGTTAGGGTTTTTGACGTCAAGTTGTTTTGAACAGGAAGCTAATATCCCGCCAAAAGCAAGCGTCCAAAGTAATATCTTTATTTGCTTCATATTTATAATGATTAAAATAATTTTTAGATCAGCGACTAATCGCTGTTGATTTTAAAAACAATTAGTTAAAACAACAATTTTACCTAGATTAACACAAAACGTTGGAAACAAAACCATATTGGACGACGTCCATATTATTTTTTGTTAGAAACCAACATTTATACCAACCTGGTATGTTTTAATATTGGGCTGGGTATTGTGGTCAGTCCCCCGGTCCCAAGCAGAGTTTAATCCGCCCTGATTTGCATTGCCGTTAATATTTACGCTTGAAGATATTTCCGGATCAAAACCGGTATATTTAGTTGCTGTCCACAAATTTCTGCCGGTTAATACCAACTGCAATTTACTAATTCCTTTAATGTTAATGAATTTTCCAAAATCAAACGCTAAAGAAACGTTGCGCAAACGTACGAAAGAAGCGTCTTCGTAGAAGTAGTTCTTTGTTCCGTCGCGGGAAACGTTGGCGTAAACGCTGCGATAAAAAGCCGACCATGCGCCCGTCTGACCGTCGATGGTGATCGGTTGTTGATAATCGGAATGGATCCCGTCGCGATACATCCACTCTTTGGTTTGATTGTACACGTGGCTGCCGTTGACCCAATCCAACTGGAAGCTAAAAGTCAAGAAGTTTTTGTAGGAGAATTCATTGATGAAAGCCATATTAAACAATGGATTCGGATCGCCAAAACTATGCGTGCTTGGCGTGACATAGCACTGTTTGGTGGTTTTGTTCACTACCCAGCCGTTGCTGGCTACTACGTAATTTGCCTGATCCGTTGATTTAATATAAGGCTGGCCTGTAGCCGGATCCGCCTCGGTAACAGAGTGCAATAATAAGTACCCGTATAACTGGCCGATCTTCTCGCCTTCCGCCAGTACGTAACCTGTAGAACCTACTGCAGAAGTTAATACGATCGGTTGTCCTCCATTGATATGGGAAATGATCGAGTTCTGGCTGGCGAAATTAGCTGTAAAATTCCAGGAGAAATCGTTGGTGTGGAAAATAAAAGCGTTGGCGGACGCCTGTATGCCGTGAGACGCTAAAGACATAGAATTGTAGGTCAACGTTCCGACCCCGCTCGAAGGCGCCACGTCCAACGGCCAGATGGCGTTGTCGGTTGTTCTGTTCCAGTAAGTAGCGGAGAACCGGATATTTTTCAGCCAGTTTCCTTTCAACAAGTTTAGCGTTAAATCTGCTCCTATTTCTTTTTCTCCGGAAACTTCCACCCCTAAATCCGGATTCGCAGAGTTGGAACCAACAAAGAAAACGTTGCTGTTACCAACTGTTTTCGTGCTCAAAGTAACATAGCGTTGGAAAGGCGTAGGCTGGATACCCGCTTTTCCGTAAGCCGCTCTGATCTTAAATTCAGGTATGGCTTCTACGAGATTGTTCCAGAAATTTAGCTGGGAAAATCTTAAATAACCGTTGGCATTTGGAAAGGTGAACGGCGTCGAGCCTTCTCCAAAAGCGGAAGAGTAATCGCTTCTGAAACCCCCGGCTATGCCCGCGAAATCTCCAAAATCAAAACGTTGGTTAAATAAATATCCGTAAGTAACAAAAGGTTCGGTATAATCGCTTGCTACTAAATAAGAGTTTGCCTGACTTCCCGTAAATGGAGTATAAGACGGAAGGCCAATAGAAGCGGTGTTAAATTGATTGAATTTTTTATAACGATAATCAAAACCTACCTGCGTAGCGGTAGTGATCGGTATTTTCAAACCGAAATCTTTTTGAAAATCCGTACGAACAGTCGCCGTCGCATTAAAGTTCTGGAACAGCGTGTTGTAGCTATACCGGTCGATTTCCCCGGTTGCGTCCGAACCATAATTAGAACTGAAGTTACCCGTTTCCGTTGAACTTACGATTGCAGACTGATTAGCATAAATGAGTGAAGCTTCTTCTCTCCGGTAGTTAATGCCGTATTTAGCGTCTAAATCCAGGAATCTCCAGGGCTTATAGTTTAAGTTAAATCCTTGTATGACGTCAACCTTATCATCCGGCGCCTGGATATTTTGCGTCCTGTAATTTGGATTCACCCCGTTGACGCCGCCGGCGGCGCCAACATTGTATACATAAAATCCCGCAGCGTCTTTAAATTCATAATTAGCAAAAGGACGGGTATTATCAATTCCATAAATAACGTTTGCTCCTGACGGGTCCACCAGCGTATTCCTTGTATAAACCAATTGAGTGGTGGTTCTGAATTTCAATCCCGGAGCCAGTTCTATACCGATGTTCGCAAGGAAGTTGGATCGGTCGTTGAAACCGTTATTTTTAAAAACGCTATATTGGCGGTTATTAGAACCAGAAAAGTTAAAATCGAATTTACCCGATCCGCCTGAAATAGATATTGCGTTGTTATACCCGGAAGCCGGCACAAAGAATTCGGCAAAATGATCGTAATATTTCAAATTGCCGGTGTAAGGATGGATCGTTTGATTGGTTGGATCCAACGAGTTGAAAACGAGGTTACTGGTCAAGATGCCCGCAGGGTCGTAAGCGAGCGGATTGCCTTTTGAATCTACCACGTTATTGTTACCGTCCACCACAAATCCGTTCAGATTGGCTTTCGCGACGCCCCCAATGTTTAAAGAGGTGCTCGTAGAAATACTGCTGGAAAAATTGATGCGAAGGTCGCCCGCTTTTCCTTTTTTGCTGAACAACTGGATAACGCCGTTCGCGCCCTGCGCGCCGTACAACGAAGCCGAAGCCGCTCCTTCGACCACTTCGATCCGGTCGATCGCGTTCAAATCAATGGAGTTAAAATCGCTGGCTCCTAACTGTAAGCCGTCCAGTAAGATCATCGGCGTCGTTCCCCTGTTCAGGGTGTTGATACCGCGCAGAATGATACTAACCTGCTGGCCGGGATTCCCGTTGACGCTGCTGATTTGCGCGCCCGGGATTTTACCGACCAACGCCTGATCCACAGAAGACGAAATACCTTCCGGCAACTGGGCGGTCGAAATGGATTCCACCGCAATCCCCAATTTCTTTTTGTTCGTTCCGACGCCCGTTCCCGTGACGACGACTTCGCTGAGCGCCTTTGTATCGGCGTACATTTTGAGCGATACGTCGCTGGAGGCGCCGAGTTTAATTTCCTTGGTCTCCAATCCAATGCTGCTGACAACCAGCGTAGTGGTCCCGTCCGGAACGCTGAGACTGAATTTACCGTCGAGGTCCGTAACCGTGCCCACCGTCGTGCCTTTTACAGCTACGCTGGCGCCAACTAAACCGCTTCCCTTATCGTCGGTAATAGTTCCCGTTACGGTCTTTTGGGCAATCGCGAAGACCGCCCCGAATAAAACCAGGGTTAAAATGAGTGAGAGTCTTTTCATACTTACTTGATTTAAGATGTTAAATTAACCTAAAAATAATATCAAAGATAGAAACTTTTTTCTTCCAAAGATTTTTTTGAAAACTTATTCTTTGAAATATTATGAAATATTTTCCCAAATCAATTGTTGGTCATATTATTTTATCGTTTTGTCGAAAAAAATAGAATTATATGAGTAATTCCAAATGTTTTTAAAATAATTAAAAAGGCCGCCCCGAACGTTCGGGAGCGGCCTTCTCTACTGTTTATTTCTTATTGAGTTACATATCCCAAAATACGCGTTCCAAAATATTCGCTTTCTGTGCAGGCGCGTTTTTATTTACGTCAATTTCTGATTGCGGGTAATATAGAGAACGCGGTATATCCGCTGTAACGGCATTCGGAACCGGCGTAAGCGTTGGAAAGCCTGTTCTTCTCCAGTCCGTCCACGGCTCCATGATTACGCCGAAATTAGCGACAAATTTTTCTTCAATAATTTGTTTCAGTTTATCAGAGTCTGCCCCTTTTAGCGTTCCGTTCGCTAAAATATAAGCGTCGATAGCGGCTTTTGCTACTCCCGCGTTCTGCATGGAAGCGGTAATTCCCGCCTGAAAAAATACCTGCGGGTCGCCGGGCGCGCCATATAGCGCCGCTTCCGCGCGTATAAAGTTATATTCCGCAAAGGTCAACATCCGCGTAGGCGCCGCGCCAGTGTAATCGTATGCTTTTGTACCGGTTGCCTGGATGGACCCGTCGGCATTTGGCGTAACGGTCTTAATAGTATCTCCTCTCAGAAAAATGTGTATGCGCGAGTATTTAATACTAACCGGGTCGCCCGCCATCGCTCCTTTATAAGTAGAGGTCGGTGTATTAAAAGTAAACGGAAACGACGTAAAGTATGTCGCGCGTCGCGGATCTACTTTTGTATTCATCAGGTTGACCAGGGTCGCGTTTGGAAACAAATAATTCGGACGCTGACGTTCAAACTGATCCGTCGCGTTTTGGTTATTAGGAGCGTTCACAAACGCCATTTCAAAATTGTCGGTATTCGCCGACATTAGCTTAGTTGCCGCATTGCTAACCAGATCGCTAATGCCTTTTACGGCAAATGCTTTATCTTTTTTGCTATAGTGCAGATACATGCGCATTTTCAGCGCGTTGGCGAACTTTTCCCATTTAACTTTTGAGGTCGCCCACGCGCCCGGGTAAATGGCCGTGGACGTGGCGTCGGGATTTTTTACCGAAGTAGTGTTGATATCTTTAATACCGTCGTCGATCAGCGCAAACAAAGAAGTATAAATAGCCGCTCCGTCGTCAAAAACAGGACTCGTATTAGCGGTCGTTTGCAAAGCCTGGGTATATGGCGCTTTGCCAAACGCGTCTACAATCAGCTGATAAGTATATGCTTTCAAAATTTTTGCAACGCCCGAATAAGCCGGAAGGTTACTTTTACCGGCTTTATCAATGACGCCGTTCAGGTTAATTAACGTGTTGGTAAATAATGAATTCCATAGGTTGTTTTCGTCCGAACCCTGGATATTATAGCGCTCGTAATCCACCGTCTGCGTGCCCGCGCTCTGACCGGATAACTGTTGGATAATGAGCGCCGAATAACGGAATAAATCGCTACCGCCCGTAAAACCCACGTTGACGGTGGCGCCCAAAAGAATTTGGTCGATGGGCGCGTCCAAAGGATTGTTCGGATCTTTATTAATATCTAAATATTGGGAACAGGAACCCATCGCCAACATAAATGTTATGCCGGCAGCGTAACCCATTACTTTAGCGGTTATTCTTTTATAAATCATGATGAATTTTATTATTAAATATTTAAAAACGAAACTTCTGCCATTTAACGCAAATTGTTTTATCTTATTTTAACTTGTCTGTTAGGCAATATCATACAGTTTACTTAAAAGGTAACTTTTAAATTGGCTCCCGCAGAACGGGTTTGAGGCAAAGCATTGAACTCTAATCCCTGCGCGTTGCTGATACCCAGAGCATTCTGTTCGGGATCCAAATGTTTGTAGAAGGGCGTATAGAGGAAAAGATTCCTGCCGTAAATACTGAATTCCAATCCTTTAAGCCCGGACCTCCCTAGCCAGCTTGTCGGAATGGCGTAACCCAGGGAAGCTTCTCGAACCCGAACCCAGGAAGCGTCAACGATATAACCTTCGGCGGCGACATATTTCCCGGTATTTCCCCAATAATTTTGAGCCGTAACATGGACGGCATTCGGATCGCTCGCGGAATTTATTTTTCCTCCCGGCAAAACGCCTGCAAATGTATATGGCGTGGTTTGAGTTCCATCGGAGTTCAATCTTGGAAATTCTGCCGTTTCCGCCGCTACCCCGTTTCTACGTAAATCTGCCAGGTTACGGGAGTAAATATCCCCGCCATGACGAATATCAAACAAAACGGATAGATGGACGCCTTTAAAAGAAAAATCATTGCTGATACCAACCGTATACTTTGGGTTTGGATTTCCGATTTTCTGTACGTTAGCGGTTGCGGTTGGCAGTCCGGCAGCCGTAAGAATCATATTGCCGCTCGCGTCGCGCGCATAAGCGTTACCATATATTTGGCCATATTCGTCGCCCGCCACCAGGCGGATATTCGGCGTGGTAAACCCGCCTAAGAAAATATTCTGAACATTGGACGCCAATTCGTCGACAATCGACTTGAATTGAGTGTAATTAAACCTCGTCGTCCAGTTAAAATCCCGGGTTTTGATGGGCGTAATTCCAAGGCTAAATTCCCAGCCGTTGGTAGTTAAGCTTCCGGCATTAAGTTCCAGGTTAGATAAACCCGAACCGTTTGACGTAGGTACGGCCAAAATAATATTGGTCGAATGGTTTTTATACCGCGTTAATTCTAAAGTGATCCGGTTTTTGAACAAGCCTAAATCAACGCCGCCTTCAATAGTCGTCGTAAACTCTGGTCCCAAAGCAGGATTACCGGCTGCCGTATTCAAACCATAACCTGGCTGCCCATTGTAAGGGAATACAATACTTGGCCCGAATCCGTCTGCTGAGCCCGCTTGCGCATAGTAAACGTCGGTTAAATAAACCGGCGCGGCTTTACCTACTTTCCCATAGCTGGCTCTGAGCTTAAACTCATTGATATAATCGCTCTTCATATTCGTCGCTTCAACCAGGTTGAGGGTTCCCGCGCCTGAATAATAAACGTAAGAATTATTACCTGGCCGGAAAGTGGAGCTCCAGTCGTTCCTGATGGATCCGTCTAAAGTTGCAAAATTTTTATAGGACAGCGTCGCATTAGCAAATAACCCAATAAGGCGGGTCTGAGCGGTGGCGTAAGTAGGAAAATAAGTAGTCGTGTTGGTATTTAAATTTTCTAAATCGCGTATAATGACGCCCTTGCCTATGGTAGATTCGCTGTTTGCATAATTATCGCCTACTTCGTTACCTAATAATCCGGTCAGGTTAAAATCGCGAGAAAGTTTTTTTTGCGCTGACAAAGTAAAATAAGAACTTAAAATCCGGCTAATATCCCTTCTTTCCCGGATACCGCCAATGCCGCCTGCCGAAGTGTTAGCGCCTCCGCGCGCGCCGATTTGATCGTAGCCGTGGCGAGTAAGGGTATAATTATCAAGCCCAATTTTATATTCTGCCGATAACCAGTCGGTAAATGTATATCTCAAACTGGCGTAGCCGTTAATACGGTCGTTTTGATCGTTATAGCGATTGTTCTGAATAGACCAGTATGGATTGTCTTCGCCGCCAAAATATAACTGATTCCCAAACTGATCCTGATAAGGCAAACCGGTCAGGTCGTAGCTGCGCGGGGTAAACCAGCCTCGGAATAAAGGATTGGATAGTTGATTCCCTTGTTGGGTTCTTTTTGAAGCCGTATTGGTATAAGTCATGCTACCTGAGAAAGACAGGTTATTGGTAACCTGAGTTCCAAGATTTATGGTTAAATTATGACGGTCCAGTTTATTGTTATCCAGGACGCTCAAATCCTGTAAGTAGCCGTATGCAAAACGATAGGTAGTTTTGCCGTCGCTGCCGCTAAAACTCAGGTTATGCTGCATATTTGTCCCGGTGCGGAATAAATTGCTGACATTGTTGGGATATGCATTCAACGAAATACTGTCAGGCTGATTGGGCAAAGTAGAATTATTTTTATACCAGTTCGGTACTTTTTGACCAGCAATAGCAGGGCCCCATGAACGGGCGTCGGCATTATTATAAACGCCGTTAAAACCCTGGCCATATTTATTCTGGTAATCCGGTAAACGATCGACGTCCTGGAAAGCATAACTGACAGAATACGATACCGTATTTTTTTGCCCAACTTTTCCTTTTTTGGTCGTAATCAGAATAGCGCCGCTCGCGCCGCGGGAACCGTATAGCGCAGTCGCCGCGCCTCCTTTTAAGACCGAAATACTTTCTATGTCTTCCTGATTGATATCTATAGAACGGCCGGATACGCTCGGGCCATTCTGAAGCGGAGAACCGCCCCCACTATTATCAATCGGGATGCCGTCGATAACGTATAAAGGTTGGTTATTTCCGGTAAATGTGGTGAAACCTCGAATAATAATGCTGGATGTAGTAAAAGACCCTCCGGAACCTGAAAGTCGGATACCGGCTACCTTGCCCGCCAGGGCGTTGGTGACGTCGGTCGTCCTGGCAGTGGTCAATTCGTCTGAATTAATCTGGGTGACGCCGTATCCTAAGGTTTTTTTGTCTTTTTTAGGACCAAATGCCACAGTTACAAATTCGTCCAATACCGTTCCTTCGTTGAGACTGGCGTCAACCGCGTTGGAAGCGCCAATCTGTAATTCGCGGGGCGTGGAGCCTGTAAAACTAAAAACGAGAGTCGTTGCGCCTGTAGGAACGGTCAGCGTATATTTGCCGTCCAGATCGGTGACGGTCCCGACGTTGGTTCCCTTGGCAACAACGGTCGCGCCGATCATCGGCTCGTTTTTATCGTTGGTTACCGTGCCGGAAATCGTCCGCTGCGCGAGCGCGACGCCGGAAACGAGAAACAACGCCGTCAAAATAAGTAAAGCTTTTTTCATGCGAAGATGATTTGAATGAATGGAAAGAATCAAAAAATGTGTAAAACTAAAAAAGTTTATAAGGGAAGTAAAAGCATTTTAAATTTATGTTTAGTTTTAAAGGAAATTTTTTATAGGCGTTTTACGGGTTTAGCTAAATAAAACACATCTAACGGGAGAACTCAAAAGATAATTTTAAATGTTTTATCCTAATAATAAAGACGGGGACGGCGTCAGACCGCCTGTTGGCGGAGCAACATATTATATACAAAGAAAAGAAGCGTAAAATAGTGGCTATTATATTTTTAGTTTAGTTTCAGCAATGTAAACGGACGTCTTGCTTAATTTTTTATGGGTGTATAGAAGTTTAGCGCAGTATTCTAAACGCGCGGCGCCAGGCTTTCGCTGCCTCAAATATATAATTTGTTAGAATAATAAGACGGAACAGGAAGAATATTTTTTATAGAAGTTTTTTCGTCTCTATTTTCGGGTCGTCTCGAAAGAAAAAAATTAAGACAGTCGTCAAACCGTATGCGGTTCCTAAAAAGCGCCCGCGAATTTAAAACTCCGGACATAATAATTCGTCGTTTTCATATTCGCCCAGGTAGATCAGGGAGATCTCGAACGTATTCTGGTATTTTTTAAAAGTACTTAGCGTAGGTAAATTCAGGTCGTAGCTAAAGCCAAAAAGCACGCTGTTATATTCTATGCCAGCCAGCAGTACCACGGCGTCCAGACCAAAACCGTTATTATTTTTAACGGGACGAATCCAGCTACCCAAATGTAAAGAAGTGCCGTAAGTTTTATCGATCGTGAATTTAAAATTAGCGCCCACGTTGGCTTCCAAGGAAGGCCCTTGCGACGCAACCAACAGCCGCGGCGAAAAAGAGGTCTGGCTGGAGAGTGGGATTTGCAAACTCATTTGCGCAGAGTATTTCACAAAAAGTTTGCTGGGCGGAATCCCCGCTACAGCGCTATAAAAAGAGATGTTGGGCTGATTAAAATGGTGCATAGCGACGCCCGCAAAAAACGCGGTGCCTCCTTTAGGCGACGCCGCGTAGTTTAGTCCTGCGGAAAAATCGCCGTAAGAGAAATTATTTTGCGGTAACGGTTCCTGCGTAGGTTGCGTATACCCGTTCGTTCCATTGAACTGATCCTGGAAGGTCAGGTTTTCATAATTTACGTTCCGCTGATTCAGGCCAAATTGAAAACCCAAGGAAAGATATTGGGTACTGTTATAATCCAGCGACTTATGGTACGCGCCCGATAAAGCGATTTGCGTATTACTAAAATCTACGCTGTTGATCTGATCCCGGTAGAACAACAATCCGACCCCAATTTTATCTTTATCAAAATTATTTTTAAAGGGAGAAAAACGCAGATCGGCGCCGAGAGAAAAAGTTTGGTAGGGTTGATCTAAAATACCGCTCCACTGATCCCTGTAAATGGCGCCTACGCGGTATTTACCGTCGAAAGCCCCTGTTAGCGCCGGATTCAGCGTCAGCGGCGAAGCGTAAAATTGGGTAAAGTGCCGGTCTTGCGCCGTTAAAGTCCCTGCTAATAGAAAAAATAAAAGTGTAAACCGGTATTGGATCATGAACATATCGGACGTCTAAAGTGGATAAAAATAATTGGCTGGAGGCCGCGGGAAGCGGCGGTAGTTAAAAGGCGCAAAAGTAAACAATTCCGAAACCTAAAACGCGCGTCGCCGTTAATTTAGTATTTTTGTCCCTCCTTTTAAGTAAGCTAATAGCCGTTAGCTACGCTTAATATGTAGGTGTATAATCATTTTAAAAGATTTCTAGGCAGCCGCGCAAGCGCGGGGAAGAGCGTGACTTCTGGATTTTCTATCGCAACAAATACGTAAATTAGATTATTCATAATTTATCATTTACAATTTACCATTTACAATTAATAATTCATAGTTTCTTATGAATCAGCCGTCTATTGCCCATTTGAGTATGGCGTCCATTACGAGAGAACCGTCGAACAAATCTGAGACCGTCAATGAAATACTGTTCGGAGAAATGGCCGATATATTGACCGTCCGGAAAAATTGGGCGCTGATCCGCACTGAATGGGATGATTATGAAGGATGGATCGACGTCCGCCAATTAATCCCCATTAACCCGGACGACGCGGCGCTCTTCAGGGAAGATTTTTCCTGCGTACTGGATATGGCCTGCGAAGCCGCCCATGAAACCCATTTTTTGACGGCCACGATGGGCGCCTCTCTACCCCTGTTCGACGGGCTGAATTTCAGGCTGGGATCAGAAAGATATACTTTTTCAGGCCGCGCCTGGAATGGCGCGCGAACGCAGCCGACCGCCGAACGCCTCATCCGGCTGGCGCGCCGCTATCTGTACGCGCCGTATCGCTGGGGCGGTCGCTCCATTTTTGGAATAGATTGCTCCGGTTTCACCCAGATAGTTTATAAAATAATGGGGGTGCGGCTAAAAAGAGATTCCTCCCAACAGGTCAAACAAGGCTATGAAATTGGTTTCGTGGAAGAAACCCAAACCGGCGACCTTGCTTTTTTTGAAAACGAAAAAGGGGATATCGTACATGTGGGAATCGTTTTGCCTGACGCGCAGATTATCCATGCTTCCGGTCGCGTGCGGATCGATCGGCTGGATCACTATGGTATATTTAACGATGAACGCAACGAATACAGCCATAAATTAAGAACCATCCGGAGGATCATCCCTCAGTTTGCCGTTGAAAATCATTTTACAAAATTTCTGAAATCCGAGGACCTCCCTGTCAATCAGTTAAGCATATTTTAATTACATATTAAGGGAGAAGAATGGGGTGAAAAGGCTTAAAAAGGAACGCCGCAACCGCGTAGCCCGAAAAATCGGAAATTGATACAACCGACCCATATTTCATCCTGGAAAGCCCCATCCGGACGGCGTAGCGCCGTTAAAAACATCCATTATTTGTCAACCCGCCTGTCCCTTAAATAAGCCATATATGAGTCTACGCAGAATTTGCGGAAATGGACGAATAAAAAAGAACTTCAGAAACGCTTTAGTAATGATTGATACTTATTAAGCACAAAGAAAATTAAGCCGGTTGTTATCCCCAACTGCTGGTTTTTAATCTATCACTCGCTTTAATAAACATTTGTTATCCGTTAACCCCTTGAGTCACATATTAGGCACATATAAGTCAGGTATAAGTCGTGTATGATTCATGTATGAGTCATATATGAGTCGTATGATTCATGTAAGAGTCAGGTCTAAACGCCCCCACAGATAGTAGTCAATTTGGGGAAAGGTCAAACTAAAAGGCGCCTCAAAAACGCCGTATTCAAAATGGTTTATAGTTGGATATCCTCATAAGGCAGACCGGCTTCAAAGCGCTATTGCTAGTTTTAACCCATTATTCGCATGCTTAATTTAAGGTGGGGGCGTTTTTCGAGCCCTGATAAAAGGCCGGATAATCAACCGGAGCGCCTGGTCGTAGGAAAAATAACTCCAGCTCCAGTTGATAAAAATAAATAATTTATTCTTGAACCCGATGATCGAAAACAAATGAACAAATAGCCAGACAAACCAGGCAAAAGCGCCCTGGAAACGCCAAAAAGGAAGATCCACAACCGCTTTATTCCTCCCAACGGTGGCCATAGAACCTTTATCTGAATATACGAACGGGCGTAAAGGATTTCCTTTGGACGTCCTGACAAAATTATCCGCTAAATTTTTGGCTTGCTGGATCGCTGCCTGCGCTACCTGCGGATGTCCCATCGGGTTTTCCTTGCTAGCCATGATTGCTATATCTCCAATGGCATAAATTCCATCGACGCCTTCGACCTGATTAAATTCATTCACTTTAATCCTTCTGCCTGCTCCGATCGTGGCGGGCTGTAAGCCCTTCACTGGGTTCCCGATAATACCTGCCGCCCAGATCACTTTTTTGACGGTAATGGGATCGCCGTCGCTCATGGTCACTGTCTCTCCGTCAAAACCGGTAACGTGTTTATTCTTCAGGATAATAACGCCCATTTCTGTCAGAAACCGTTCGGCGGCGTCGCCCGCTTGTTTAGACATGGTGTTCAGTAAAGCGCCTCCGCCCTGGATCAGGTAAATATCGATGGTTCGCCAGTCCAGTTCTTTATATTCTTTAGGGATCACGTTCTTCCGCAATTCCGCCAGCGCCCCGGCGACCTCTACGCCCGTCGGCCCGCCGCCCACTACGACGATATCCATTAAACTTTGACGTTCTGCCTCCGTTTCGCAGAGCAGCGCTTTTTCAAAATCATCCAGTATAGCGTTCCTTAAAAACAGCGCTTCCGAAATGGACTTCATGGGGATTGCGTTCATCGCCACTTTATCATTGCCATAATAATTAGTATCGGCGCCAACGGCAATCACCAGGTGGTTATATTTAATGCGCCCCTTATCCGTCATCAGGTATTTTTCCGCCGGGAAAATTTCCTGCATTTCCGCCACCCGAACCAGCACATTATTTGCCCGCCGGAACAATTTGCGAAAAGGAAAAGCGATCGCGCTGGGTTCTAAGCCCGCCATAGCGACCTGATAGAACAATGGCTGGAACTGATTATAATTATTTCTGTCCAACAGGACTACCTGATATTTTGTGCCGCTTAACCTGCGGGCGATCTGAAGACCGGCAAAACCGCCGCCAATAATAACAATCCTTTGATTTTCCGGATCGGGAATATTTAAAGGCATATAAACAAAATTAAAGATAACAATCGAAACGGAGTTCCGGGGTAAAATTAGCGGAAATTTAGGTATTGAAACAAAAATTTCTTAATTTAGCCTCCTATTTCCACAACCAAACTTTTACGGCTTCTAAAACCGGTTTATGACAGATATAGTATTCAAACATACCGTCGCGGAGCGGTTTCTGCGTTATGTGCAGATCGATACCCAGTCCGACGCGCAGTCTGTTACGCAGCCCTCCACAGAAAAACAAAAGAATTTATCAACCCTTTTGGTCTCCGAGTTATTAGAAATGGGGGTTGACGACGCCCATTTAGACGAATTCGGTTACGTCTATGCGACCATACCGGCGAATACCGGAAAAAAAAACGTTGCAACACTTTGCTTTTGCGCCCATGTAGACACCGCGCCTGATTGTAGCGGCGCCAACGTTCGCCCGGTCGTTCACCGCAATTACCAGGGTCAGGATCTATCGTTGCCCGACGCGCCCGGACTGTCGATCTGCCCCTCCGATTATCCCGAGCTAAATAATCAGATCGGCGCCGACGTGATTACCGCCGGCGGGCTGACGCTCCTCGGGGCAGACGACAAAGCTGGCATAGCTGAAATTATGGACGCCGCTTACCAGTTTGTCAACCGGCCCGATCTGATTCATGGCAAGATCCGGCTACTTTTTACGCCCGACGAAGAGATCGGGCGAGGCGTGAACAAAGTAGATCTGAAAAAATTGGGCGCCGAGGTCGGATATACGCTCGACGGAGGAACTGCGGGAGATATTGAAGACGAAACTTTTTCCGCCGACGGAGCGACCATTACCATCAAAGGCGTAGCCTCCCATCCCGGGTATGCGAAAGGAAAGATGGAAAATGCGCTGAAAATAGCGGCGGAAATCGTCGCCGCGCTCCCGCCCGAATTATCGCCGGAAACGACGGACGGAAAAGAAGGATTTATTCATCCCGTTCATATTGAAGGGGCTTTGGAAACCGCAACCATTCAGTTCATTATCCGGGATTTTACGGAAGAGGGGTTGACCGCCCATCTCGCCGTTCTCAGACAGAACATGGATTGGGTTATGAAAAAATATCCCGGTTCCGAAGCGACCCTGACTTCTTTTGAACAATACCGGAACATGAAATTTGTCGTCGACCAACGCCCGGAAATTATTCAATACGCTACGGAAGCCGTCCGAAGAGCGGGCTTAACGCCCAGAATTGGCAGTATTCGCGGGGGAACGGACGGTTCGCGTTTATCGCAAATGGGTCTCCCCTGCCCCAACCTGTTTGCCGGCGAGCAGGCCATCCACTCGGTCAAAGAATGGATCTCTATCCGCGATATGGAAAAAGCCGTTCAAACCATTATTCTTCTTTCCATGATCTGGGAAGAAAAAGCTTAAAAATTATTCATCATTTATCATTCATCATTAGCATAAATGGACAAGCCAATAAAAATGATCAGTTTGATCCTGGGCGGAGGACAGGGTTCGAGACTCTATCCTTTGACCAAAGACCGGTCAAAACCCGCCGTGCCGATCGCCGGAAAGTACCGGCTGATTGATATACCTATTTCTAATTGTATCAATTCCGGCGTGCGGCGCATGTTCGTGCTGACCCAGTTTAACTCCGCTTCGCTCAATCAGCACATCAAAAACACCTACCATTTTGACAATTTCCGGGGCGGATTCGTAGATATCCTTGCAGCCGAACAGACCCCCGACAGCCCCCATTGGTTTCAGGGAACGTCCGACGCCGTCAAACAATCCATGCGTCACCTCGCCAACCAGGATTATGATTATCTGTTGATCCTGTCGGGCGACCAGTTATATCAAATGGATTTTCTGGATATGGTGCGTTTCCATATCCGGCAGGAGGCCGAACTGACCATTGCCACGCTTCCCGTCGTCGCTAAAGAAGCCACCGACTTTGGCGTGATGAAAGTGGATAAAGACGGTTATATCCAGAAATTTATCGAGAAACCCAAAGCCGAATTATTACCCGATTGGATCTCCCCGGTAGACAAAGAGGATAAAAAGAAAGGCAAAGTCTATCTCGCCAGTATGGGTATTTATATTTTCAATAAAGTAACCCTGTCCAAGCTTTTCCAGGAATACCCTACCGCCACCGATTTCGGCAAAGAAGTCATTCCAGCCGTCATTCAGTCCGGCAGAAAAGTGGCCGGCTACCAGTACAACGGATACTGGACCGATATTGGAAATATTAGCTCATTTTTTGAAGCCAACCTCGCCCTCGCCGACAATCTCCCAAAATTCAATCTGTTCGACGAGGAAAATATAATTTTTACCCGCCCCCGGATGCTGCCGCCCTCTAAATTTTTTGGCACCCGTCTGAACAAAACCATCGTTGCAGAAGGCGCTATCTCGCACGCCCGCTCCATCGAACATTCCATCATCGGGATCCGCAGTCGCATCGGCGACCGGTCCGTTCTGAAAGACGTTATTATGATGGGCGCCGATTATTATGAACACATTCTTGAACTCATACAAAAAGACCGCGTCAACATGGGCGTCGGTAAAAATTGTATCATTGAGCGCGCGATCATTGATAAAAACTGCAGGATCGGCGATGATGTAATTATTAAAGGCGCGCCCGGACTGCCAAAAACAGAAACTGAAGCTTATTGCATCATTGACGGTATCGTCGTCGTTAAAAAGGGAGCTACTATACCCGCTGGCAGCCGGATCGGCGTTGACTAAATATTTCTGGCGTTAAATAAGAAAGGGCTTTGAGGCGTACGCCTCAAAGCCCTTTTCATATTTCATATTTCATATTTCATATTTAAATAAAAAAAGCCCCCCGGACCCGAAAGTCGCGAGAGGCCATCCCAAAAACCGATTTAAAGCATATTTCTATTAAAGATCGCTCTTCAAAACGGTTGTTCGGTTATTCACTGCAAGAACTGATTACTCGATGATGATCATTTTCTTGGTAGCAGAGTTAGCTGGAGTATCCAAACGGTAGTAAAGAACGCCGGTAGCTCCGATTTCACTTTTTGTCAAAGAGAACTCATTGAAGCCTTTAGCGAAATCTCCGTTTTTAACAGTCAATACTTTACCGGATACATCGTAAACGGTCAAAGTAGCTTTAGTTGATTCTGGCAGGTTGAAACCTACTTTTGTAAAGTTGATAGCCGGGTTCGGCTCGTTCTGATACAGAGCGAATTCGTTGCCGGAAACTTTACCAGAGTTGAATTTCAGTTGAACGTTCATTACGTCGCCGTTTACATTGTTCGCTTCAGCAGTCGTCAGGTTTGAACCGATAGATAAGATATCGCTCAATTTAGCCGATGTGTTCGCTTTGAAAGTAACGGTGAAAGCTTCTACATTGCCGGTAGCGTTTCCGTTCCAGCTGGTAGTAATGGC
The DNA here is from genome assembly GCA_038230555.1 of Chitinophagales bacterium. Classification (GTDB taxonomy): domain Bacteria; phylum Bacteroidota; class Bacteroidia; order Chitinophagales; family Saprospiraceae; genus JAAFJT01. The sequence continues at coordinate 44,710 of JBBRMZ010000002.1, read as the reverse complement.
GTTCTCAAATTTACCGAAGTTGTTTTCAGTCAAGTTGTTCAACTCGCCTGCTTTAACGTTCAGAATTTCAACCGCTCCTTTTGTGAAGTTAGTGGTGAACTGGAACGCAGAAGCATTGAAGTTATCAGATTTGAAAGAAACGCTGTATTCCTGACCTGGTACCAATTTAACGTCTTCAACATTGAAAGTTAAAGCGCCGTTGTTGTTACGGACAGTCGCTCCCAACAAGCTGTTCGGGATTGCGCTACCGTTAACGTCGCCCACTTTAACCGCGATGAAGTTCGCCTGGGAAGAAGTAGGTAAGCTGTTGATGTTAACCACTTCGCGGAAGTCTTCGCCAAATGGATTGTCGGCATGTTGGAACACGTAGTTTTTATCAACGAATCTCCATGAAGTATTGTTCGTGAAGGCGTCGGAGATATGCAGGATCAGTTTACGCAATTGTAACATATCCACCGCGTTGATCTCTGCGTCTTTGTTAACGTCTGCTGCGATCAATTTGTAAGGAGAGTTCAACGCTTGGATACCCAGGATGTGTTTGCTGATTAATGCAATGTCGTAAGTAGTTACGCCGTTGCGCGGATCGTCGTTTCTGGTAGCGTGAACCTGTACATTGTCGCCAGTTTTTAAACCTGCGATTTTGAACGAGCCGTCGGCTGCAGTCGTTTGAGAACCCATAACGGTTGAACCGTTTACAGCTGCAACGTTTACATTTTCTACTGATTCCTGAGATTCAGTAGCTACTCCGCCCGCAACAGCGGCAGAAATACCTGGTACGCAAATACCTAAGTTATCCTGAAGAACGATTTGAGAAACGCAGAAGTCTGCATTACCTGCGTCGTCCATTGTCCAAAGGTCAACTAAGACCGTGTGGCTTGGAGCTGCATTGTAATCTGTGCAAGTGAACGTGATGCTTTTTGGAGCAACCGTTGTAGGATAAGATGCAAACGCGCCATGTCTGACAACGATTAATCTTTTATTCAAAGAATCTACAACCGTACAGTTGTCAGAAAGCGGAGAAGCTAATAAGTCTGTAGCCCAGATGGTAGTAGCGCCTACATTGTTCACCATCAACATGCTTTCAGCGTTGACGTTTTTACAAATGATGGAAGGTTTCTTGCAATCTCTTAAAGTAACGTTGAACTGAGTAACAGAGAAGTTTCCGCAACGGTCTGTAGCGGTAGCTTTAACCGTATAAGTTACGCCATAAGCAAGAGCGGCGCTAACGGTAGCAGAAGAATAAGTGCCGAAAACCGCGCCTGTGCTGGTAGTAATAACGATAGCAGAATAGGTAACGTTGTTCGGGTTGCTTGAGCAGCCATCCGTAGCTTTAAAAGTATAATTAAATACGCCTGAGCAAACTGACTGTCCCTGAATTGCCGAACCGCCTAAATCGCAAACAACGGTATCCAATTGTCTAACGAAGATTGGAGCGATCGTGTCTTTGATTTTGATGATCTGCGTGTAGCTGATGATACCGTCGGAGAATGCGTACGGATGCGTAGGATTCAACAAATCCGGAGGCAGGTTATCAATGTTTAACGGTCCAAATTGAAGAACGTCAGCATCGCGGAAACGGCGGGTTCTAGGATCGATGCCCGTGCCAATTCCGTAAGCAGCGTGAATGTTCTGCCAAGCCGGCTGGTTGGTGGTAGCCCAAGTAGCTACGCTGTGGATATCGCCGTCAACTGGTTGTCCGTAGCAATTTACATTGAAATCAACCGCGTCGTTGTTCACGTTATATTTACACCAGTCGATAACGATGATGTGGCGGAAGATTTTGAAACAGAAGTTAGGATCAGAAGTGATCGTATCGTCTTTGATTTCAACGCCCATAACGCCGCAACCTGCATTCAGGATGTTACCATCTATTTTGCCTGCATTGGTTGGATCTAATAACTGCGCTTTCAAAGCGGTAGGAGAAACTTTAGGATCAGAGATACAAGCAGTAATAACGTCATCCGGGAAATCGACGGTGAAGTCGGAAACTTGTTGGATGGTAATTAGCTGCGTACATACTGCGCTAGTTCCCTGAGCGTTCGTAACAGTGAAAGTTCTAAGGATGTTTCCAATTTTACAGTTTCTGTCTGTGAACTGGAATGTAGAATCTTTTCTAACGGTGAAACCGCAGTTTCCGTAGAAAGAAGCCGCGCCAAATTCAGAATCGTAGGTACCCAAGTTATTCAAGCGTAAGCAAGAAACCGTTCTAGGCTCCGGAGCAATACAAGTAGGAGCAACTTTATTAACTACAAGTACCTGAACCATACAATCGTTGAAGTTTCCAGCATAGTCATAGACGCGGAAAACAACCTGTACAGATGAATCTGTGCAGCAGAAATCAACATAAGGAGCGAAGTCTGCGCATACGCCGGCAGTACCGTCGCATCTGATCATTCTTCTGACGGCGATATGGTCGATACCGCAGTTGTCATGCGAGCCTTCGTCGAAAGTCTGAGCGTAAACGCGGGCAGTACCATCGGTAGTTAAAGCTACCTGAGTAATTTGGATACAAACCGGAACCGGTTTGATGTTATCAATAACGTTGATCGTATAGGTCTGCGTAGCAAGCGCGTTTCCACAAGCGTCGGCAGCCGTGAAAGTAACATTGTAAACGCCTAATTGCATGTAGCAACCGGTGAAAGTAACGGAAGAAGTCACGCCTGCCACATAATTGCTGGCAACGAAACGGCTATCGTTAGAAGTGAAAGTAACCGCTCCGCCTGTGCAGAAAGGATCGCTAGCAACGAAAGTAAAACTTGCGCAACCGCCGCAATTGTTAGGAGAACCTAAAGCATTCAGGAAAACCGGAGTTGAAGGCGTAGCAACTCCAAGTACTGTTCTGCCTGTCCAAGTGTTGGTCAGCGTAGTTTGAGTCAACGGATTCGTGTTGCAATCTCCTAATCTTGAAGTATAAGATTGGAAAGTACCTGTAACGGTTGGAGGCGTTAAATCTAAAATGCTTAAAGTTTGAACGCAGGTGATTCTTCTTCCAGCGCAATCAATGATTACCCAGGTACGGGTAATTCTATAACTTCCGGCAGCGCCGCACAAAAACGTAGTTTTGTCGTCGCAAGTAACAGTAATGCCGCAAGAGTTAGTAGCGCCTCCAGCAGTTGAAGGAATTAAAGGTGCTCCTCCGAGTGTAGGATAAGCAGCCAAATTTCCAGATCTTGCAGCAACGGTAGCAGGATCTAGGTTAGCGATGTTAAGAAAGCCTGGAACGCCGGCTGCACATGAATATACTAAATTTGGCGTCGGGCAAACGATAACAGCGATATTTGCATTTTGAACGAAAATCAACTGGTAGCAAGGATCTGAAATGATCGTAATAGGCTGAGGCGCTTGGTCCGAGCCGCCTGTAGGGCTGTTGATGGTTTTTTTAACCGTCCAGCAGCGGATAACAATTTTAGAAACGCCCGCAGGATTAGCCGCGATTAGCGCGTTTAAAGCTGCAATGCGAGCCGGCGTAACGATAGAAGCAGGTAAACCCTGGCTGGTAACGTCGATCAAACCTGCGCCAACGCCAAATCCGGTAAACGGAGTAGCGCAATTGGTTGTGAAGGTATAATCCTGGTAATAAGAAGTAGCAGCGCAGCAATCTAAGAAAGCGCCGTCAAAACCCGTAACAACAGTAGGGTTTGGAACAAAAGCGGGAACGTTTTGCGTGCCTCCCGCTACTGTAGGGATAGTAGCAACGCCAGTACCGGCGACAATGTTACCGGTTAATGAAACCGGAACAGTTCCGCCCGCGCTAATTTGCGCGCAGTTAATAGTAGCGTCCAACGGGCATCTGACAACCGGAGGGTTTTTGCACTCGACAGTGATGTAACCCCAGCTGGTGTTACCTCTTACAAAAGCTCCCGGGTTGTTAGGGTCTCTCAATACCTGAGTAACGCTCACCTGGAAAGTTCTGCCTACATCGGCGGAACCAACAAATGCGTTACCGGCGTTGAAAGCCGGAGTCATAACGCCGCCGCGAAGGATTTGAACCTGCAAGTGGTCCAAGTTAGGGCAAGCGGTAACGTTCCCGATTAACGAGCCGATCGTTTGAAAATCGAGCGGCGTCAATTGAGATTGACAAATGTCGGCCGGAGTCGGGATCACCAACTGCGGTTTGATGGAGTAGTTTACCTGTCCGATGCTCCCCATAGCGCATGGGTCGACCTGCGCCCGGGCTGTAAAAGCCATCGAAAGCGCCACCAGAACTGGCATACAAACTGACATCAGATTTTTGAAAATGACAGTAGTTGTCGTCTTCTTCATGAGATTCAAATTGATTGTTAAAAAAATAAGGTTTAAAGCGACGTAAGGATAATGTATAAGATTTATCTTAAAAACCTGAACTCCGAAGGCAAGCCTTCAAAACGGGTTTATTTTTTTTCGATCTTTTTTATTTATTACAACTTAGTGTCCAGAAACGAACTTTTATAAGTTATTAACAAATATAAATAAATGAAATGGAACTAAAGGTGTGCGGAGAAATCCGCGACGATGCACAGTCTTAACGTTACGTTCGTTTGAAACTATAGTCCCTGGAAGGGATGGGAAAAAGGTTGGAAGAAGCCCGAAAGAAATTAATAACGGTTTGTGGGAAGATAGATGAAACACATGTTCATGGGCGTCCTTCTGCTGGTTGATTTGGTCGTCTTAAGTTCTGTAAAGTTTGTTCATTAAAGGATTTTAAGTTAAAGATATATTCGCATTATTGGATTACAACACAAATATATAGGTACAATTTCGTTTTGGCAAGCGTTGGGTCAAAGATAATGGGTAAAAAGAAGCAAAAAGACCAAATATACCATTTAAAAGGTAGGATAAAAAGGCAGTATATTATGAATTGGATATATTTTTAAATATAAATCCCGCGAAGGCTATCAGTAAGTTCTCTTGTTTGCGCGTTTTATTTTAAAACCCAGGAGACGAGCCGCTATTAACAGGTGATCGAACAGATTATTCAACGTTCCGAAATGTTTGCTTAAGATTTCAAAGCGGTCTTTCATAGACTGACGGTAACGGACTTTAGAAACGCCGCCCACGAGGTAGGCAGAAATAATTGTTTGAGCGTCGACGACGTTTTTACTTCTTTTTAAACATTCGATCACCCAGTCGATATCGCTGCATAAATTATCGAGCATATACATGGGCGGCGTCGGCTTATTCTTCATTAAAAAAGACTGATGGCAGACAACCATCCCGAAACGCATGCTTTGCCAGTTCAGCCGTTTGGGTAATTTTTGCGGGGTCAGTTCGGATCGCGTACCCAGTTCTACGTTACGGTCGTCGACAAGCATGGTTTCGCCGTACGCGACGTCGGTATCCGGTTTTATTTGGGCGGCTATTTTTTCCAGAGTCGCCGGGTCGTATAAGCGGTCGCCGGCGTTGAGGAAAAGAATAAAATCGCCGGTCGCCATTTTGATTCCTTTATTCATGGCGTCGTAGATCCCGCGATCGGGCTCGCTTATCCATTTGTTGATCCGGGCGTCATATTTATGGATAATTTTCAGGGTATCGTCTTTTGAGCCGCCATCTACAATGATGTATTCAATAAATGGATACGTCTGCGCCAAGACGCTTTGGATGGTTTTTTCTAAAACGGTCTGGCCGTTGTAAACGACGGTAACTATGGAGAAGGTGATCAAGTAAATGATGAATGATGAATGATAAATTATTTTCCAGTTAACCGTCGATCAAACGATTATATCCATTCTCAAAAGTAATTATTTTCATAAATGGCCTTTAGAATTATTTGCCGGTATTTTATGTGGGGGAGCGTTTTAATTTTAAAAAATAGTCTTCAAAATATTTTTTAGAAAGCCAGGCCACCAGGATGATTAGAAAGGAGGCGAGGCCATAGAAACAAAGCGAGGCTGCAACAGGCGGCAGTTGAGACAGTATTTTTTTTCCGGTCAGTATAACGCCGAAGAGGATCAACATCTGATACATATAAACGCCGTAAGAGATTTCGCCTAATTTATTGAGCCAGGGTCTGTCCAGTTTATATATAGATCTTGGATTTATGGAAGTGTTCAGGATAAGCCATAAAAATAAAAACCCTTCGACATGTTCGGATAAAACAGGCGTATTAAATAAGGCGGCATAAATGATCGGGTTTTGGTTTAACATCCAAAGGTGAATACAAAGTCGAACAAAGATAAGCGTCAGTAAGGCCATTTGAAAAAGCGGGTTGAAAATAAAAGCCCGTTCTACGGCTGGTCTGTTCTTAAAAACCGCATAGGCGCCGATTCCGCCAATGGCCATGAGTTCAAATTTGAGCGCCGCAACGACATCGTAGATTATAGGAACGCGATCGGCGCCCCATATCATTAGTCCGATCCATATAACGTCTTTGATCAATATGACCGAGATAATCAGCCGCAGGGGATTCTTTTTCACGTATTTAAATAAAGGCGCCCAAAGGACGTAAAAATATTCTTCCACTCCGATCGACCAGAGGGGTTCAAGGAGGTGGGTTCCGTAAAGCGCGTTCACTACAAACGATAGGAATAGTACAAAAAGACCCAAAGTGCTCCATATATTATAAGGTAGCGGTTGCGCATAATGAATGAGCCGCAGGAAGAACGGAACGATGAATAGCCCAAGCGCTACCAATAAAAAATAGAGCGGCCAGATGCGCAAAATGCGGCGGGTAAGGAATAAGCGAATAGAAACCGTTCCGGTCTGGCTGCGTTCAGAAAGCAGTAAAAAAGTGATCAGAAAACCGCTCAGCACGAAAAAAAAAGAGACGGCAAGGGAGCCGTTTTGAAACAAAGAAAAAGCCTGCCAGTTAAACAGTCCGTATTTATGGCGTATGGTTTCGGCGTGGTGCATGAGCACCAAATAAGCCGCGAAAAAACGAAGGGCGTTCAGTCCTGGGAAATAAGTCTTCATTCAAGCGCTGTTAGCTACGTAGCTTTTAACCGTTAGCCATACATTTCTGATTTATTGTTTATAAATAGCTTATAGATTTATACCGTTATATAATTCTATGCGGACGCCTAATATTCCATTCAATTTATAGTTAGTCAAGGCAGACACCATTTTACAAAATTGTCGCGCCAATGCCGGGGCGCTAATTTATAATAATATTTCGCAGTACGTATGGAAAGCGAATGGAGTAAAATTAATACTTTTAGCCCGTTTTCATACGCCGCGTATGGATACAGGGTTTCGATCAATCATTCTTTCCTCAATATAAGTCCTTATTTATGGATAATTCCCTGCTGAAAAAAATCCTGCCGCACGCGATCGCGCTGGTTATTATGGCTGTAATCGCATTTGTGTTTTTTTCGCCCTATACGTTTGAAGGAAAAACTTTGCAACAGGGCGACAACGACCGCGCGCTGGCTTCACAAACCGAGATTAATAAAGTAAAAAAAGAAACCGGAAAAGCGCCGCTCTGGACAAACGCTTTTTTTAGCGGGATGCCGACGGTGCAGATCCATTCGGAGGTGAACGGCAACCTGACGCGACCATTTTTGACTGCCGCGCTGCTGGGGCAGGCAATCACGGCGCCCCATACGGCTATTTTGCTGGCGATGCTGTGCATGTATTTTTTGCTGCTGACCCTGCATATTGACTGGCGAATCGCGCTGACGGGGGCGACGGCGTTCGGGCTTTCTACTTTTAATATAGATATTACGGAAGCGGGACATTCAACGCAAATGATCGCGCTGGCGCTGGCGCCGGGGGTATTGGGATCGGCCATTTTGGTTTTCCGGGGAAAATACTGGCTTGGCGGAGGTTTATTTGCGCTGTTTGTGGCTCTACAAGTTTATTCTAACCATTATCAGGTGACATATTATACTTTTTTGATGCTGCTGGTCTTAGGAATCGTCGAATTGACGGCAGCTATCCGTGGCGGCCGCTGGGTTCATTTTGGCTTGTCGGCGGGCGTCTTAGTCGCCGGGCTGGGATTGGGGGTATTGAGCAATTTATCGACCATCTGGACGACTGCGGAATATCAGTCGGAAACCATCCGCGGGAAATCGGACCTGAAAAAAGGCGTTTCTAAAAACAGCGGCGGCGAAAGCGGTGGTCTGACCCGGGATTATGCCTGGGGCTGGAGCTACGGAATCGGGGAAACGGGCACTTTGCTAATCCCGAATTATTACGGCGGCGGAGCTTCGCAAACTTATACGGATACGAAAACATACGAGACGGTCTACAACGATCTGATCGGTCGCGGAGCGACAAAGGAACAGGCGCAAGGGCAATTGCGGCAGTACGCTTCCTTATATTATACAGGCGCGCAGCCGTTTTTGGGGGCGGCTATTTATTACGGCGCCATCATTGTTTTCTTATTTATTTTAGGGATGATCCTTGTGGACAATAACTGGAAATGGTGGCTGGCCTCGGCGGCGTTATTTATGATCGTTATCGCGTGGGGCGGCAATTTCTCCCTATTCAATGGTTTACTGTTTGATTATTTTCCTATGTTCAATAAATTCCGTGCGGTAACGCAGGCACTGGGGCTGGGGCAACTGGCTTTCGCCGCGTTGGGAGCGTTGGGTTTGCAGGCTTGGTTTGACGAACGCATTCCGGCAGAGAAAAAAATGCGGGCACTTTATATTGCATTGGGCGTTACGGGCGTCTTTTGCCTGACCAGTCTGGCGGGCGGCGACGCAATAGGGCAACATGATAAAGAAGTGGGTCAGTTGGCTTCTTTATTGAAAGAGGACCGCGCGGACCTGATTCGCGGCGACTCCATGCGGTCTTTGTTTTTGATAGTGATCGCGGCGGGCTTATTGTGGGCGTCTTTGAAAGGATATATTCAAAAAACGTGGATTACGGTGGCCGTTATTGGAGCGCTTTCTCTGGGCGACGTCTGGTCGGTCAGCAAGCGGATCCTGCCTAACGAAAAGTATTTAACGGCGCAGGAATCCAAGGCAAATACCCGCCAAAATAATCCGACGGACGCGGATAAAAAAATACTGGCCGACCCGGATCCGTATTTCCGGGTGCTGGACCTAACTTCGGGCAATCCTTTTGCGAGCGCGGACGCTTCTTTTTTCCATAAGAGCGTCGGCGGCTACCATGCCGCCAAACTAATGCGCTACCAGGAGCTGATCGAAAAATATTTATCCCGTATCGACTCTAAACAGGGGATCGTAGATCCGGCGGTGATGAAAATATATAGTATGCTGAATACCAAATATATTATTCAGCCCAAACTCGAGAAAACAGAAGCGGTGTTGAATCCCGACGCGAACGGAAACGCCTGGTTTGTAAAGAATATTCAAACTGTCGCGGACGCCGACGCTGAATTGGAAACGCTGGGAACCATCAATCCTAAGGAGACCGCTTTGATCTCGCAGCCGTTTATGGGCGCGCTCCAGGGTTTTACGCCGCAGTTTGATAGTTCCAACTCCATTAAACTAACTTCTTACAATCCGGACGTTATGAAATATGAATATTCGGCGAATACGGATCAGCTCGCGGTTTTTTCCGAAGTGTATTACCCGCCGTCGAAGGGTTGGACGCTTTATTTGAACGGCCAACCGATTGCGCCGTTTATCAAGGCAGATTATACGCTGCGGGCGGCCAAATTGCCCGCCGGCAAAAACCAGAAACTGGAAATGCGGTTTGCGCCTGCTTCTTATTACACCGGCGAAAAGGTTTCTATGTTCGCTTCGGCCTTGTTGTTGCTTTGCCTGGCGGGAGGGCTATTTTTATTTTTTAAACGCTACCAACTACCGGAAGCGGAGCGGCTACCGTTATTTACGGCGCCGGCGCCCAGGAAGACGGTCGTTATTACGCCGACGGCGGTCAGAGCGCCAACGCCGAAGAATCCGCAGCAGAAGCAGATAAAGCGGAAGAAATGATATGGAGTTATTCACGTCCAACGCCTCCGGCGTTGCGGAGTACGGAAGCAGTTTATATTTCCAAACGCTTAAGTATTAACTTAAAAAGAAGGAATATTATAAGGTTGTATATCCAGGGCTTATTGTAAAAATTAAGTTATTCATGCGAAAAATGGGTTAAAACTAGCAAAAGTGGGTAAACATCGGTCCGCCTTTTTGGATATCCAACTATAAACCATTTTGAATAAGGCGTTTTTGATGATCCTTTTAGTTTGTCCTTTCCTCAAATTGGCTGCTATCCGAGACCCGGGTCAGAACTGACTCATACATGCAGCATATACGGCTTGTGTGCGGCTTATATACGGCTTATGTGCGACTCGGGGGTTGACGGACAACAACTGGCGGCCAAGTATAAACGGGCGTCGGGGCCGGGATTTTCGGGATGAAAGGAGCTGCGCGGCTGTTATATTCGCTTCCTATTTTCAGGTCTATCGTCCCAGAGCCCTTTTTGCACTTTTTCAACCTATTATTTGCATTATTAGGTAAAAAATGGCTTAATATCCTATAAATAACATGTTTTTAAACTATGATCATGAATATAACCTATTTATCCAATACAGCTAACGGCTAAAAGCTATTAGCTAACAGCTTATTATGTTATTTAATATTGTCGTTTTCTTTTACCAGATATATTTTAAGGTATTTGCATTCTTCGCGCCGGTCGGGGCGGCGGAAAAAGCGTTTGACCTGTTTTCCAAGCCGATGGTTCGCACGCGGCGGAGCCTGACGGAGCCGATCTTTAAAAGCGCGTTTGCGGCAGACCGCACCTCTGGGCGGTTGTTTATTAAAGGTTTTAAGTGGACAGGCTCAACGACGCGAACGGCCCTGTTAGCTCATGGTTTCCAGGGAGACAGCGGGAGCCTGGCCCGGTTTTATACGGCGCCGTTATTAGAGAACGGGTTTACCGTGCTGGCGTTTGACGGTCCGGCGCATGGATTATCGGAAGGAAACCGGAGTACGATCAATGATTATAGCCGTTTATTAAAAGAGGTCCTGGAAGCGTATCCGGAAATTGAGGTTATTATCGCCCATTCTTTTGGCTGTCCCTGCACGGCTTACGCATTGGAGGAAAGCGGGCAAAACCATCGGCGGCTGAAATTAGCTTTTATAGCGCCCGCGCCTAAAGCGAAGTCGCAGGCGCTAAAGTTCGCGGGAATACTTGATTTATCACAGCGGGTTATTAGTGAAATGTTTGCCATCTGCATCCGGAAAAGCGGCCGGCCAATCGAATGGTTTTCCATGAAGCGGTTTATCGGGGGCTTAAACGCGGATATTTTGATCGTTCACGATAAAACCGACGATGTTTGTCCGTTTGAAGACTCGCTCGAAATAGCGCAGTCCGGTTTTTCAAATATTACGTTTGTGCCGACGGAGGGATTTGGACATAGTCAGATATATAAAGAGCAAAACACCATCGACCTTGTTATTGAATTTTGCGGCGGCGCTTCATTTGCGGGCGCGACGCAAAATGTTTAATAAAAATCAACGCGCATAAATTTTACCTTACGCCGTTCCTGATAAAAGCAGATGCCATATTCTTTTTCCAAATAAGGCCTCCAGCTTTTAAAATCATGTTCCCGCCAATATTGACCCATAATAGAACGCGGCAACCAGAGCGGAAGATACGACAACTCTTCGCCAAATTTATTTAAAGAAACCAGCTCGTTGGATTCCGACTGCAGGTAAGCCATTTTTCTATTCGTAAATTCTTTGACAAATTCAGGTCTTCTTTTACCAAGTTCCTCAGTATTATAAGCGGCTTCCCATATTTTTGCCGGCGGATAGGCCACCCATACCAGCGTGTCGGCCTCCCATTCTTTTACTGAGAATCTGAATTCAAATTGGAGTTGATTTTTTAACAATTTAATTGCTCCGGGCATATCTGCGTTCATTCCGAGAATGCTTAATTTAACAATTCTGGTTGCTACTTGCTTAAGTTTTTCATTCATATTAAATTTATAATCGCATTGAGCATAAGGATAACCGTACAGAAACCTTAGGCCTGTATGTAACGAATCAATACATTCAAAAAAGCCGTCGGAAAATGGAAAACCCGTGGAATTTAATGCATCATGCGAAGGGGCATTATATTTTTCGGCAAAACCTATATAGACGCCCGCTGAGGTATAAGTGGAATCATTTTCAAATTTATACCGCTCATGATTTTGGCTTCGTATTGAAAAGGAGAAACCGATCAAAGCCAAAAAGGTCAAAACAATGAGTTTCATGAATATATTGATTAATTTTTAATGAACCCAACAACAAATTAAGGGGGTATTAATTAGATATGCAATTTATAATGTTGAGGTTTAAGTTAAGTTTATTATCTGATTCTAAGCTTTATTCTAATCCGTGCTAAAAAAATCCCGCTTTTTTCCATCATAGAAAAAAGCGGGATAACAGTTTGGTTTGCCAATAAAAACCCATTCTGGAAAAACGCCAAGCCCGCAACGCTCTGACAGATTATTAGAGGACTGCAAAGACGCGCGCTCGCCCGGGCTTTCAAATCATATATTGATTATTTATGAAAAAGAATCCTTACCAAATGAACGGTTTTATGACTGCGGTTCTTTATACTTTAACGCCGGGTTGCGGTAAAACGGCTTTCCGCGAAAGTCGTAATTTGCCGGATTTAGGATCAATGTCGATGACTTTGAATTTGACTTCGTCGCCTTCTTTAAAATGATCCTCGACCCTGTCGATGCGGCTCCAGGACATTTCGGAAACGTGAAGCAGGCCGCTTTTGCCTTTGAAATCAAGAAATACGCCGTAGGGCATGATGGTGACAACGGTACCAGTTTCAATATCGCCTAATTTTGGCATATAGACGATCTTGCCGATTCTTGCAAGCACCGCGTCAATGGCGTTTTTGTCGGCGGCAAAAATATTTACATAGCCTTTGCCGTCTTTATCTTCGATGTTGATGACGGCGCCCGTTTCACGCTGCATTTCCTGGATGATCTTTCCGCCAGGGCCAATAATGCCGCCAATAAATTCTCTTTCCACGATCAATTCCACGACGCGCGGAGCGTGCGGTTTTAGGTCGTCGGCAGGTTTAGAGATGGTTTTGCTCATTTCATTAATAATGTGCAAACGTCCGCGTTTGGCCTGTTCAAGGGCCGCCTCGAGGTGTTCGTAAGGCAAACCGGCGATTTTGATGTCCATCTGGCAACCGCAGATACCGTTAACGGTTCCGGTGAGCTTGAAATCCATATCGCCTAAGGCGTCTTCGTCGCCGAGGATGTCGCTGAGAATGGCTACCCTGCCGCTTTCTTCGATCATGCCCATCGCGATACCGGCGACGTGCGATTTGAGTTGGATACCTCCGTCCATCAGCGCGAGCGAGCCGGCGCAAACGGTGGCCATGGAAGACGATCCGTTGGATTCCAAAATATCGGAAACGAGGCGGATGGTATAGGGCGTTTTAGGCAGGACTTTGCGAATGGAGCGGGCGGCCAGGTTGGCATGGCCTACTTCCCTTCTGCCGGGCCCTCTTTGCGGTTTTACTTCGCCGACCGAAAAGCCGGGGAAATTATAGTGTAAATAGAATTTTTCGTAATCGACCAACAGAGCGGTGTCGAACATCAATTCGTCCAGTTTGGTGCCGAGCGTTAACGACGTCAGCGACTGTGTTTCACCGCGATTGAAAATAGCGGAACCGTGGGCGGCGGGCAGGTAGTCGATTTCTGTCCAAATATCGCGCACGTCGTCGAGTTTTCTGCCATCCAGGCGTAAGCCGCTATCCAGCACAACGGTCCTGATCAGGTTTTTCTTTAGTTTATCATAGTATCTGGCGATCAGATGTTTGTAAGCGTCCACCAGTTCGTCGCCCATGGATTCCCTTAGTCCGGCGTTTACTTCTTCGTTTATTTTTTTGAACGCCAGTTTGCGGCTATTTTTATCGGAAGCGACCGAAGCGACTTTAATGATTTTTTCAGAAGCGAGTTCTTTGATCTTCCCTTTTAATTCCTCATTTTCTACTGCGGGGGCCACTTTCATTTTCTCTTTAGCACCTCCTATTGTTTCTACCAAGTGTAGCTGCGCCTGAATTTGCACTTTGATCGCTTCGTGGCCAATTTTGATGGCTTCCACTAATTCAGCTTCGGAACATTCGTCTGCCTCGCCTTCGACCATCGTAACGTCGGACATGGTGGCGGCGACAATAATATTAACGCGCGCATGCTCTAATTCGGAGCGGAGCGGGTTAACTTTATATTCGCCGTTAATTTTGGCTACGCGGACTTCGGAGATCGGATTGGGAAAAGGAATGTCTGAAACCATGAGGGCAGCGGACGCCGCCAAAGCTGCAAAAGCGTCGGGCATGGTCTCCAATTCGCCGGAAATGAGGTTAATGATGATCTGCGTTTCGTTCATGTATCCTTCCGTAAACAGCGGGCGCAGGGCGCGGTCAACGAGGCGCGAGATCAATACTTCATAATCGGACAGGCGGCTTTCTCTTTTGAAGAAGCTGCCGGGGATACGGCCCGCCGACGCGAATTTTTCCTGGTAATCCACGGAAAGGGGAAAAAATTCAGGATTGGGTTTTGGTTCCGGCGCGGCGGTGGCGGCGGCGAAGATCATGGTTTTACCAATACGCAGGACGACCGACCCGTTTGCCTGGGTGGCCAGTTTGCCGGTCTCGATAACGACTTCCCTTCCGTCGGGAAGATGAAACGAGGTAGCATAAGGAATTTGCTTTCCCATTACAGTTGATTGTGAAATGTACCGACCATTGACTATTGAAAACAGTTAAAAAACATTCAACAGACAGTTGTGAAAAATAAAGATTTGGAGATAACGCAGGTCAGACAGGGAAAGTTGAGGTCGGCGTTCTTTTTAAGCACGGGTTCGTTAAAAAGATTTAAATGCCGGTTTTGAATACTCATTTTAATGCCAGGACTACCCTTTTTCTTTTGCCGCTCCCGTAAAAATAACTATTTTCTTTTGAAACGTAAAGGTATATAAAATGTTTTGATTGGAGGGGATAATTCAAGGGTTCAAAAAAGAAGAAATTGATTAAATGGAGTTTCAAAATTGGTAATAATGAAAATAAACCAACAATATTCTCATCTGCATGGTGAAGAATATTTTATTACGCATCACGCTGTATTATATAAGGAAATTCAAGAAATAATCTCGGGTATTAAGCCGAATTTATCTTCTGACAGCAATAAGGTTCTAGATTTTAAGAATAATGTCTTAAAAATAGAGCCAACGAAATTAAATAAATATTTTTATTCATGTTTATATAAAAAAGGCTGGAGTAACGTCATTTACGATTACTACGAATCTCAAAGCCCTTTTTTGAACCCCAAAACTATATTTATGTCTGCGGAAACCCAAAAAAAGTTTTTACAAATAAAGGGTGAAAATGCTCCGATCCTTTCCTATTCTCAAATTGATTTTGTTAAAGATAAAATATCCATTCAACCGTTTTTTGATTTAAATGCTATTTCTGAAAAGGATTTATGGAAGAAGTATATTTTATTTTATAATGCCGGTTTAATCAATTTAGGCATAGAGATTTTTCCAATGAAGAAGTTGCAAACGTACATGGGTAGCGGCGGCTACTACGAGAGGGAAGTTGATAAACTACGGCAGAGCAGAAATAATCCTCCGGTTCCTTTATTAATCCTGGGCGTTGAACCCTGAATTATTTTTGATCTGTCTTTATATTAATAAAATCGCCCGCCTTAAAACTTTAAAAGGCGGGCGATTTTTATATCCGAAAATATTCTTTCAACCGGATAATTACTTCCGTAATTTCAGTTTGACAAGTAATGCGCGATAGACGGTGATGTCTTTACGCTCTAAATACGTCAACAATCGTTTTCTTTTACCGACTAAGCCCAGCAAAGCTTTCCGGCAGGAGTGATCCTGTTTGTTGGTCTGAAGGTGTTGAGAAAGTTGTTCAATGCGGTAAGTAAAAAGCGCGATCTGACCTTCCGTGCTGCCGGTGTTTTGCGCTGCTCCGCCGTGTAGGGCGAAGATTTCGGAGATTTTCTCCTTAGATAAATAAACTGCCATGATTTTTTTTAAAGAATGACCAAATGCGATTACGAAAATCTGTTTTAGCGGGCGCAAAGGTAATCTTTTATCTTTTCTTATCCTAACGCGCGCGAAGAATTTGGCGCATTTATTGTCTAAACCAGGATTTCAAGGGAATTTTACCGCTTTTTGAGATGCGGGATAGGCAGGTTTATTCGAAATTTGGGTATTAATATTCAATTTCATTGGCTTTAACAAATGTATGGATGGTTAATATCCAGCCTGCGCGGACGCCGTACAGAAGATCAAAATGTTGGGCGTCGTCGATTTGGCGGGTATCGAAATTAAAATAGCGGCGATTTTTGGTTAGTCCTTCGATCAGGTCGAGGCCGGCGAAAAAGTTAATAGTTTTTTTAGCGCTCATATATTGATAGCCAATAAATTGCGAGATCGCGGGGCCGTTGGAAAGGCGGTCATAACCGTTGGCATAGAGACCGGCTATCTGAACGGCGTTTCCCCGGTTATCGGTCAACCGGATATTGTGCTGGAAGAAGCCCGCGCCGAAACTTAGACGGAGGCCCTGCGTATTTTTGTTTTTGGCCGGGAATTTGAATAGTTTTCCCGCATACGCGTAACCGTAGATTCCGCGTTCGGCGAGAGAGACGTCGGCGACGTCGTTATCGTCGCCTAAAATGTAGCCCTGCGAAGTCCGCAGGCTTTGCAAAACGTCCTTACGAACGTTGTTTCCAAACAGAAAATCACCACCGGCGCCGACAAACCAGCCTGAACGGAGCAAATATTCCGCTTCGAGGCCGACTGCGGAGTTGGCGCTGAAGATTTCGCTCATGGAGCCGCCGGGAAACTGGTAGGCATAATTAAAATTCAGGTTGAGATAGCCCAAGGGTTCCGGGGTTTTCTGCTGTGCGCAAGCTGGTCCAGGGCTACCATTAACAAGGAAGATGCAAAGAAGAAAGCGAAAGATTTTGCCGGTCATTTTGTGAATTGGCGTCAAAGAGAAGAAGGTCTGTTCACGAATAAAAAATTTTAGTCGGCTTATTGAAAAAAAGGGGACTGCGGTTTAAAATAAATATTATGAGATCGGGCGGCATTAATTTAAATCTACGGGCAAATATAAAACAAAGGCGTCTGCGCAAAGAAAAAAGGCACTGTTGGATTGAATATTTAGGCAAATCTTTCCTAAAAACCCGGCTTTTAAGTATGGCGCGTCGTATATTTGCGGCTTCATAAAAAAGCATATTTGTTTATATTATCAACTGATTGAATTTACAAAGCTCGTACATACATCGGGAGACTTAAAAATTAAACCAACGTTATGAAAAGGGTATTAATCACCGGGGCAGCCGGCTTTCTGGGATCGCATCTGTGCGACCGTTTTATTGCGGAAGGGTATCATGTCATTGGCATGGACAACCTGATTACCGGAAGCATGGACAATATCGAACATCTTTTTCCATTAAAAGATTTCGAGTTCTATCATCACGACGTGTCAAAGTTCGTTCACGTTCCCGGCCAACTGGATTATATTTTGCATTTTGCCTCGCCGGCCAGCCCAATAGATTATTTACAAATGCCTATCCAGACGCTGAAAGTTGGTTCGTTGGGGACGCATAATTTACTGGGTCTTGCCAAATCCAAAGGTTCGCGGTTTATGATTGCGTCCACCTCCGAAGTGTACGGCGATCCGTTGGAGCATCCGCAACGCGAAGAATATTGGGGCAATGTGAACCCGATTGGTCCGCGGGGCGTCTACGACGAAGCCAAGCGCTTTCAGGAAGCGATCACGATGGCCTACCATACATATCACGGATTGGAAACGCGCATTGTCCGGATTTTTAATACGTATGGCCCCCGGATGCGCGTCAACGATGGTCGCGTACTACCCGCTTTTTTCTCGCAGGCGATCCGCGGCGAAGGGCTGACGGTCTTTGGCGACGGTTCTCAAACAAGGTCATTTTGTTACGTGGACGATCTGGTGGAGGGCATTTACCGGCTTTTGCTGAGCGATTACTCGCTTCCGGTCAATATTGGCAACCCGAACGAGATCACGATGAACGAATTTGCGCAGGAAATAATAACTTTGGTTGGAAATAAGAAAGCCTATATCGATTACCGTCCTCTGCCGGTCGACGACCCAAAGCAAAGAAAACCGGATATTGAAAAAGCGCGCAGGTTGCTGCACTGGGAACCGAAATATGACCGCGCGAGCGGCCTGGTCAAAACGTACGACTATTTTAAAAAAGCGGTAAAGGTGGAATAATAGTGAATGATGAATTCCGTAATTTATTTATAGTCAACAAGTTATAGTAATAGCTGAAGGCTGATTGCTGAAGGCTGACAGCTTTAATATAATTCCCGGATATGAAATTTGAAAAGAAAATATTGGTTACCGGCGGGGCCGGCTTTATCGGTTCGCATGTGGTCCGGCTGTTGGTTGATAGGTATCCAAATTATCAAATTATCAACTTAGACGCGCTAACCTATGCGGGCAATCCGGAAAATAACCGCGACATAGAAGACCGGCCAAACTATGAATTCGTAAAAGGCGATATTACAAAAGGCGGGTTCCTTCAGAAATTATTCAAAAAACACCGGTTCGACGGCGTTATCCATCTGGCTGCCGAATCTCATGTCGACCGGTCGATCGCCAACCCGATGCAGTTTATCGAAACCAATATAGTGGGAACGGTCAACCTGCTCAACGCCGCGCGGGAAATCTGGAAAGGGCAAGAAGCGGGTAAAAGATTCTATCATGTTTCGACGGATGAAGTATACGGAAGCTTGGGCGAAACGGGTTTTTTTACGGAAGAAACGCCTTATGATCCCCGGTCGCCGTATTCGGCGTCGAAGGCCAGTTCCGATCATTTGGTGCGGGCTTATTTTCATACTTTCGGTTTGCCGGTCGTCGTCTCCAACTGCTCTAATAATTACGGGCCGAATCACTTCCCGGAGAAGCTAATTCCGCTGATTATTCATAATATACAATTGAACAAACCGCTCCCCGTTTATGGCGACGGGAAATATACGCGCGACTGGCTTTGGGTAAAAGACCACGCTGCGGCCATCGACCTCATTTTTCACCAGGGCAAAAATGGGGAGACCTATAATATCGGCGGCAATAACGAATGGAAAAATATCGACCTGGTCGAAAAGTTATGCGATATGATGGACGAATCCCTCGGCAGGCATGCAGGCAGTTCGAGAAAATTAATTACTTTTGTGAAAGACCGCCCCGGTCATGATAAACGGTACGCCATTGACGCTTCTAAATTAATGAACGAACTAGGCTGGAAACCGTCGATCCGGTCGGAAGAAGGGTTCCGGCAGACCATCGAATGGTATCTGGGAAACCAGGAGTGGGTAGAAGGAGTTACCTCCGGGGCTTATTTGAAATATTACGAGCGCCAATATGCGGGGTAAATTTGTCCTTCGAGTTTTACAGGAAAGAGACGATGGCTAAAAAAACCAAACTATTTTTTTGTATTTGTCTTCTTCCACTGGCGCTCACACAGTTCATGGGCGGCGCTTTTATTTTGGAATGGCGCCTGTCCGACCGGCATAACGAAAGGGATATAGAAATTAGGGCAAAAGGGGAAGCGTACAAAAATATAACGCTTTCTATCCCGGAATACCAAAAAGCGCAAACCCGCGAACATGAAATTCAATGGCAGGGCCGGATGTACGACGTGGCGCGCGTTGTTATATTAAAAGATTCGGCGCAACTTCTGTTTATTGACGACCTGGAAGAAGACAATTTATTAATCGAAATAGAAGCTTTTTTCTCTGGTAATCCTACTTCTTCCTCCGACGGTCTTTCATGCGAGTGGGTCAAAATCGGGCTCCTCCCCTACCTGGTTCCTATTATGGAAAGCGTTGCGCTACTTGATTTTAGACCTTTCAGGCGATTAACTTTCCCTTCAATTTTTTCCAACCCGTCCTCGCCGGAACTTCCGGCAAGCTCGCCTCCTCCGCGTTCAAAGGACGTCCGCGCTTAATTCCAGGCTCTGTAACAATTTTAGTGAAACAACTTCTATGCATTCGCGCTCGAGGCGCTCGGGCAGAGCGAGTGAGTAGGACGCCGTTATGCCGGCTTTTAAGCGACTACTTCTGAGAACAGCGCATAGGATGACGTTTTGTCGCCTAAGCTGCCGATCAATTATTTCATCTTATCAATATTTATCATGAAAAATATATTTGCCGAACTTGTTTGCGCTACCGCTTCAGGCGTTAGCGGAATAACGCAAAAAGTCATAAAAGAGCGTCATAAAAAGCGCCTTGCTCCGCTGTTGAACTTACGACTGGCTGCACTATTTGTTTTTTGCCTGGCCGCTCCGCTTGCTTTTGCGCAACACGCTTTATCTGGTAAAGTCAGGGATCTAAAAACCGCTGAAGCGCTGGCGGGCGCGTCCGTTTATATACCCGATCTGAAAGTAGGCGCTATTGCCGAAGCGGACGGAAGTTATACCGTCAAAAATATCCCCGACGGATATTACCTCGTTGAAGTCAGGTATTTGGGATACGCGACGCAAACGCGGGAAGCAAATCTGCGGTCGTCTACAACGCTCGATTTTGACCTTGAGACCTCTACCGCTGAACAGCGGGGAGTGGTCGTAACGGGCGTAGCGGCGGCTACCGAACAACAAACCAATCCGGCGCCTGTTGCGGTTGTCACTCAAAAAACATTGCTGCAAACCAGTTCCGATAATATCGTCGACGCGCTGCGGTTTTCGCCCGGGGTTTCGCAAATCACGGAAGGGCCGGCCATTTCCAAACCCGTCATCCGGGGCTTGGGCTATAACCGCGTTGTTACGATCAACGACGGCGTCCGGCAGGAGGGGCAGCAGTTTGGCGACGAGTTTGGGATCGAAGTTGACCCATATTCCGTAGACCGTGTGGAAATCCTGCGCGGCCCCGCCAGCCTTTCCTATGGTTCAGACGCTATGGCCGGCGTTATTAATTTTCTGTCGGCCCCGATATTGCCAGAAGGGCAGATAAAAGGAAATGTTTTACTGAATTATCAGACTAACAACGGGTTATACGGAGGGTCTGCAAATATTGCCGGTAACAATCATGGGTTTACCTGGGACGCGCGGTACAGCTATACCGACGCTCACGCTTATCAAAATAAATACGACGGATATGTGTTTAATTCCGGCTACGGGCAAAATAATTTCAAAGGAAGTATTGGAATTAATCGCAGTTGGGGGTTCTCCCGACTGACTCTCGGCAGCGTAGATTTGAAGCTGGGTATTGTCGAAGGAGGCAGAGACAGCGCGACAGGTTTATTTACTAAACATATCCTTGAAAAAGACGGAACCGACGGGACAGATATAGTCTCTAACGACGAATTGACGTCCTACAGCCACGACCTGGTTATTCATCAGCATGTGCGGCATTACAAAGCGGTTTGGGATAATAGCCTGGCATTAGGCGAAGGCCGGCTGGGTATCCGGCTGGGATTTCAACAAAATCACCGGCAGGAAGCGAACGACGTTACTGTGGGAAATGTCTACAATATTTACTATCACCTGAATACGTTTAATTATGACCTCCGTTATACCCTGCCAAAAAAAGACAATCTGGAAGTCTCGTTTGGCGCGAACGGGATGGCGCAGGCGTCTCAAAATCTTGGAACCGTATTCCTGGTTCCAGAATACCATTTATTCGATCTGGGGTTTTTTGCTATCGGTAAAAAAACCTTCGGTCCGCTGACCTTGAGCGGCGGCGCGCGTTTCGACAATCGTTCCATGAGCGGAGACGACTTGTTTGTGGACAGTTCCGGCGTTAAACAAACGGGACCCGGGCCGGATAATGTACATCGCTTTACGGGATTCAGCACGAATTTTAGCGGATTTTCAGGCAGCATTGGCGCGGCGTACAATTTCACGAAATCGTTTTACGGAAAACTCAACCTTTCCAGGGGTTTCCGGGCGCCTAATATTGCCGAAAGTGGCAGCGACGGAATTCACGACGGCACGCCTTTCTACGAGATCGGCGACCCGACGCTCAAGCCTGAAAGCAGCCTACAACTGGACGCAACAATAGGCGTTAACTCGCCGGACGTAACGCTGGAGTTGAACTTGTTTACCAACCATATTAATAATTATATTTTTCCGGTCAAACTGGCGAGCGTTTTTGGCGGCGATTCTATCCGTACCGATGTAGCCGCCAATATGAGCGGCCCAACCTTTAAATATATTTCCGGCGACGCGGTGTTGACGGGCGGCGAGGCGGTTTTTAACTATCATCCGTCAAACGCATCGTGGTTCCGCTTCAATAATACGTTCTCCGCGCTGAGCGCAATTCAACAGAACCAGCCGGATTCGACCAAATATCTTCCGTATACGCCGCCTTATAAATTGATTTCTGGCGTCGAGTTGGTCGCGTCGAAGTTCGGCGGCTTCCTTGCTAACGCTTATTTGCGCGCCGACGTAGCGTATTATTTTGAACAGGACAAAATCTACTATAAATACGGGAACGAAACGGTGACCCCCGCCTACACGCTGCTGAACGTCGGCGTCGGCGCGGACGTGATGGGCGGCTCGAAAAAACTGTTCTCCGTTTTTATATATGGAAATAATATCCTGGACGAGGCTTACCAAAGCAATATGAGCCGGTTGAAATATACGGATACAAATAATGTGACCGGACGCGTGGGCGTGTACGAGATGGGGAGAAATATTTCATTTAAAGTGTTGGTTCCGTTTTGACGCTGTTTTTAACGCTTTTTCAATTAATTATCCAGCGTGGCAGACGGCTAAATAACCTTCTAAAAGCTCTTTTATTATTTTATGACAAAACTATCAAACATGAAAAGTTTAACTTCGATATTTATTATAACGGTTTTCACCTGCTTTACCGCTTTCGGGCAAAGAACAGTAAAAGGACGCGTGGCAGACCAACAAACCAATCAGCCGATTGTTGGGGCGACTATTTTAGCGGGCGCTAACCAGGGAGTCAACAGCGACGCTCAGGGAAATTTTGAGATCACGACCACTGGCGATTCTGTAAGCGTGCTTGCGTTAGGCTATTCAACCAAAGCGTACAAAATCCCTGCGTCCAATTATGTTTTGGCCATTATGAACGCTTCCAATACTTCTCTTACCGAAGTTATTGTGGAAGGCAACGCTTCTAAAAGAAAGCAGTTGGAAACGCCCAACGCCATTGGCCTGGTCAACGCGCTGGATTTTGCGAGGAATAGCGGACTTCAGCTTCACCAAACGCTCAACCTTTTGCCGGGAGTCAAAGTCGAAACCCGCACCAATGTTTCGAGCGCGCGATTTGTCATCCGCGGCTACGGCAATGGGAATAATTTCAGCCCGACGGGTTTTAAAGCATACCTAAATGGGATTCCCCTCACCGACGCCGATGGCACGACTTTTCTCGACGATATCGACGTCTTTAATTTGGAACGGGTGGAAATTATTAAAGGTCCTTCTTCCAGTTTGTACGGAAACGGGATCGGAGGCGTGGTCGATATGCAGCTGGCCAAAGCGACGCCGGGCGAGGTTTCTTTAGGAGAGCAACTGACGGTCGGTTCTTTTGGGCTGGTTCGTTCTAATACGACCTTCCGGTCGGGAACGGAGAATAGTAATATTTTTGGCAGCTACGGCCGCCAGTCCTACGACGGGTTTCGCGTCCACGGCGGCTATCATAAAGATTATTTCAACCTCGGCGGCGATTTTTATTTAAGCCCGCAACGGACCATCTCGGCTTTCGCCAGTTATACCAACTCAGTCGATTATCTTGCGGGAGAACTGGATAGTCTGACGCTGCAAACCAATCCTACGGCCATCGACTCTGCCTATATTTTGAACAACGGCCATATCGGAACCGACAATACTAAAATCAGCTTATCGCAGGATTACCGGTTTAATAACCAGTTTTCCAATAAGACGAGTGTTTTCAATACCAATACGATCATTGAACAAGCGTCGGCAGCAGGCTTAACCAAAAGTAATAAAGTGAAATTCGGGGCTCGGACAGAGTTTGTTTACAGTCCGTCCGATCCTTTTAAAATCACTTTTGGCGGAGAAGTCATTAAAAATATTAATTATGTGAAAGGGTACGGTTTGGTCAATGCGATTGTAACAGGCACGCGCAGCGATTTTGAAAATAACGCTTTGCAATATAATGGGTTTGCGCAGGCGGAATACAGAATTTTAGCTAAAACCACCATTACAGCTGGCGCAGGCCTTAATTTCCTAGAATACAACATTGTGGACGAACGGCCTACCGCGACGGGATATTACAACGGCAGCGGCTATAAGCGGTTCGACCCGATCTTTGCGCCGCGCGTCGCCGTTAACCACCTGATTTCTTCGGACGTTTCGGTGTACGGCAATATTAGCAAGGGGTTTTCCTCGCCGCAAACAAGCCAGATTGTCATCCCTCAACTAAGCAGGGTAAACCTGGACCTGCGCCCTGAAATTGGCTGGAATTATGAAATCGGTTCCAAAGGGAGCCTTTTAGGCAGGCATTTTAATTATGATCTCGCGCTTTACTATATGAATGTCACCGACAACCTCGTGACGCAAAATTTTCCTAAATCGGCTCCTTACGACGCTTACGCCATCACGACCAACGCAGGGGACGTGGATTACAAAGGCTTGGAGTTAACGCTCAATTACGTCAACCGGTTCGAGAACGGCGGGTTTTTGACGCTGCTTCGTCCGTTTATAAGTTATACCTATAACGATTTCCAGTATAAAAATTTCAAAAGCGATAATAACAACGACGCCAAAACCAAAGATTACAGCGGCAATGTAGTGGCAGGCGCCGTAAAAAACCTGTTCAATGCCGGGTTAGATCTTGAAGCCCATGGTTTTTACTGGAACAATACTTTCCAGTATGTAGACCGTATGCCGCTGAATTTTGCCAATTCGGCTTACGCGGCGGCTTATACGCTGTTGAATACAAAAGTCGGTTACCGGGCGCGCACGGATCAGCATTGGTCGTTTGATCTTTATTTTGGCGTCGATAACATCGGCAATACGCATTATGCCACGCTGCCATTTTTGAATTTCTTCAATCCTTTTGGGTATAACCCAATGCCGGGAACGAACTGGTATACGGGCGCGGCGGTGAAATACCTGTTTTAAAAAATTAATCGTTAGCGCGCCTCTATAATTGATCTTTACGTCGGACGGGAGGCGCGCTTTTTATTTCTTTATCCTTTTAAATTCATCTTTTATGAAAAATATTTGCCGCTTATTGTTAGTTTTTGCTTTGTTCCTCGCCTCCTGCAACCGATTCCAAAACAAAGCAAAAGAAAAAACGGGCGAACGGATCGTTTGCGTTTCTAAGGAGTTAAACGAGATTATCTTTGCCGTCGGCGGCGACACCGCGCTGGTCGGGATCGACCTTTCCAGTACCTATCCTCCGGAAACCAAAAAACTGACTACCGTCGGTTATCACCGCGCGTTGAGCGCGGAGGGAATCATTTCGCTCAGCCCGACCGTCGTCTGGCACGACGGCAATATGGGGCCGGACGCAGTCACACAGCAGTTGGTCAAAGTTGGTATCCCGATGCGTAAATTCGAGCCGTCGAAAGATATTCCGTCAGCTAAAGCGCTGATCATGGAGATTGCCGGCATTTTTCATAACGAAGCAAAAGGAACGGCGCTTTGCCAAAAACTGGACGCTGATATGGCCAAAGTAGATTCGATGGGGAAAACCTATAAAGACAAACCGCGCGTCATGATCATTCATTTTGGCAGGGCCGTCAATCAATATTTTGTGCTGAACCGCAAAGGCGTTCCGAACCAGATGATTGAATGGTCGATCGCGGAAAACGCGGCGGATACGGCGCAAAAATGGAAAAATCTAAGCCCGGAAGTAGTGGCCTCCGCGCAGCCGGACGTGGTGTTAGTCACCGACTTTGGCTACGATCTCCAGGGCGGGGTTGATAAGATCAAACAATTGCCGGGCGTCGGACTGTCTCCGGCAGCCAAAAACAACCGGATATACAGGATTGAAGAACACGATCTCGTGTATTTCGGGCCGCGGACAGGGGAAAATGTGTTGAATATGATGCAGTTGATCCATCAGAAAAAACCTGCCGTAGCTTTGACTAAATGATAAAACCAAACCGCCTGAGTTTCAATTTTTATTATCTCGTTCTTGCAGTCATTCTGTTTATTTTGATGATCGTATCGTCGCGGGTGGGCGCGGTAGCGATCACCTACGCCAAAATTTACGCTTTTTTTCGCGACTCTTTGGGGTACGCGACTACCGCGCCCGTAAATAAAGTAGAGCAGGCCCTTTTTTTCCAGATCCGGCTGCCCCGGGTAATTTTATGCGCGTTGGTCGGGGCCGCGCTCTCTGTTTCGGGCGCGCTGATGCAGGCGCTGTTCAGGAACCCGATTGTAGAGCCGGGGCTGGTCGGCACGTCGGCGGGCGCGGCGTTTGGCGCGGCGTTTGTTTTTGTAATGGGGAAGAACCTGGCCGGACCGTATTCCGACCTGCTCGGCGTTTTTTTATTGCCCGTTTGCGCTTTTGCAGGCGGCTTCATTGCTACCTACGCCGTTTACCAGATGGCTAGTTTTTTCGGCAAAGTCAATGTGTCGACTATGATTCTGGCCGGGATAGCCGTCAACGCCCTGGCGACCGGCGGTACCGGTTTTTTTAGCTATATCGCCCGCGATCCGCAGGCGCGCAGTATTACTTTCTGGAATTTGGGAACGGTTTCCGGCGCCGACTGGAACGCCGTTTATTTAGTCGGTTTTTCAACCCTGACCGGAATTTTTTGGAGCCTGCGGTATTCAAAAGGGTTAAACGCGCTGCTATTGGGCGAAGAAGAAGCCGGCTATCTCGGCGTCGACGTCGACCGGTTGAAACGGCGGGTGATGCTGGTCAATACATTTATGGTGGCCATCGCCACGTCCATTGTCGGCGTCATTGGGTTTGTCGGTTTGGTGGTTCCGCATCTGCTTCGGATGTTGAAAAGCAGCGATAATCGTTTTCTGATCATCGGTTCGGCGCTAACTGGAGCGATCTTATTGAACCTGGCAGATATGCTGGCGCGGGTGATCGTCGCGCCCAGCGAGTTCCCGATTGGCGTTATTACAGGCATAGTGGGCGCGCCGGTTTTTTTATGGATGCTCATCCAGAATAGCCGTATACAACGAAAAGGAGGTTTTTATGCTTGACGTGCAGGGGCTTTCCTACTATATTGGCCGGAAAAAAATAGCGGACTCTATCAGCGTCCGGTTTCCGCCCGGCGTTTTCCACATGATCCTGGGACCTAACGGATCGGGCAAGTCCACTTTTCTGAAGTTATTCAGCGGCGAACTTAAACCTTCTGAAGGAAAAATACTATACGAAGGCGTCGACCTTTCCACGCTGCGAAAAGAAGCCGTCGCCCAACGGCGCGCCGTGATGAGCCAGCAGCCGGAACTTCATTTTCCGGTTACGGTAGAGGACGTCGTGATGATGGGCCGCTATCCCCATTTTACTTATCAGCCAACTAAAAAAGATCGCGAGATCTGCCAGGAGGCTTCTTCTATTATGCGCATTGAAGCGCTCGGCGAACGCAACTATCTAACCCTGAGCGGCGGCGAAAAACAGCGCGTTCAGTTTGCCCGCGCCCTGGCGCAGATCTGGGAAAAGCCGACTGCCGCTCTGCGTTATTTTTTATTGGACGAACCGCTCGCTAACCTCGACGTCAATTATCAACAGGAGTTCTTACGAATTGCCCGAAAAATTCTGGACGAAAATACGATAATGATCGCCGTGATGCACGATCTAAATCTCGCCGCCCAATGCGGCGATCAATTGTATTTTTTGAAAAACGGCCGTTTGGTCATACAGGGGACGCCAGAACAGACTTTGACGTCCGAATCATTGGCGTCGGTGTTTGAGGTGGAAGCTAAGGTTATTCCAAATCCTGTAAATGGTAAACCGCTGATTATTTTTACTTAATGATCGGTTTCTCGGTAATTTCCCTTAATTTTGAAAAAATTTTCTACCGATGTACTATCCTGAAACAATGTTAGAAATGGGAATCAATGCTCCAAAAGCGCATCAAAGAATAATCAGTAAATTGACGGCCAGCTTGGGGCATTTATTTTACCATTTACATGAAATATCGCTTGAACCATTGCCAGAAACGCAAATTGACGAAGGCCAGGCAAGCCCTGTTCCTGATATTATGCTTTATAACAATGAAACTTTCCATACGCCTATCATTATAGAAATTTGTCACCCCAACGGATTTAATAACGACCTAAAAAAAATGATCCGGTTAATAGAAGAAAATGATTACGGGATCGAAGAGGGTTTTATTTACGACTACGTAAGAGGGCTCTGGTCAAAATATCAGAAAAATGTCGGCCAGGTTTCAGACTGTCCTTCTTTTTCTGCTATCCTGAATTTGGACCTTGCGGCGCTTTTATAGTTTTATTTTAACTTGTTTTTTTAGATAGCTTCTGCTTCATATCTTTTTTGAGCGGCGTATTATAGCCCGTTATTTTTCAATCCTACCGTCCAATAAATGAATGATCTTAGATCCATACATAGCGTTCTTTTCAGAATGCGTAACCTGGATGATCGATACCCCTTCAGAATTCAATTGTTTAAATAACTCCATGATTTCTTCGCTTTGTTTGGAATTCAGGTTACCCGTCGGCTCGTCCGCTAAGATCAATTTAGGTTTGGCAATCAAAGCGCGGGCTATGCCGACGAGTTGTTGTTGTCCGCCTGATAATTGAGCCGGGAACAGGTCTTTTTTACCCACGATATTAAATCTGTCCAGCATATCCGCTACCAGGGCTTTGCGATCCGCGCTTTTCAAATCCTGGTAGATCAACGGCGTCTCAATATTTTCATAGACCGTCAATTCGTCGATCAAATGATACTGCTGAAATACAAAGCCAATGTATTGTTTATACAATTGCGCCCGCTGTTTTTCCTTCAGTTTAAGTACCGACTGGCCGAGAAAATCGTATACTCCTTCATTGGGCTCGTCGAGCATCCCGATGATATTGAGCAAAGTAGATTTGCCGGAACCCGACGGCCCCATGATGGAAATAAACTCCCCTTCTTCCACCTGTAGGTTAACGTCTTTCAATATGAAGGTGCAGGCGCCGCCGACGTCGTACCATTTATAAATATTTTTAAGATTCAGCAGCATAATTTTGTTATTTTATTCCGTCCTTAATGATTTTACAGGATTCGCAATGGCCGCTTTAACAGATTGATAACCCGCTGTAAGTAAAGCGATAGTAAGCGCTCCAATTCCCGCCCAAACAAATACAAACCAGCTGTACGTTGATAGAAGAAAACACTTTATGCCTTAACACATTCCGCCAGGCGATTTTTATATAGTTCCGTATCATGCCTTTGTTTGTTTACGGTAATTAGTTAACTTTGTAAAAAATCATTAAGGTGGAAGACTTTTTTGAAATCGAAACCTACCAATCAGAGGACATTACGTCTATTAACCACTCCAAAATTATTCACCGGTTGAGCGTTTCGCTGGCTAAATATGACGATCGTTACGAAATATTGCCTGAATTAGAACTGGCGCTTTCTACGGGCAAATGCAAACCCGACGTCTGTATTTATGAGCACCTGCCGGACGATTGGGAAAACGACGTCATTTTTTATTCAAACCCGCCCATCACCGCTATTGAAATTCAATCCCCCAAACAAGCGACCACTGATCTGACGGATAAAATGAATGCGGTTTATTTCCCCGCAGGCGTAAAATCTGTCTGGATTATCTTACCTGTGCTGCAATTAGTAATGATTCGCACCCATGACGGTAAAAAATTTACTTTTACCGACGGACTGATTAAAGACCCCGTAACGTCCATAGAAATTTTATTTTCGGATATCTTTAAATAAAACTTTTCTTTTTAGTTATCTGCCATTCTTAAAAACTGACATTTCATTCTGTTCTTAGAGATTTCACCGGATTTGCAAACGAGGCTTTTAAAGATATATAACTCACCGTAACTGCGGCAATAATAAAGGTGACGATGATCGCCGTCAAAAATATTTCGACGCCAATGTTGATCCTGTACTTAAAGTCCAGTAAATATTTGTGCATGGCCCACCAGGCGACGGGCGCGGCGATTAAAAAAGCGATCAGTAACAAGCGCGCGAACTCTTTGCCAAACAGCCATAAAATATCTTTGACGTCGGCCCCTAAGACTTTGCGTACGCCAATTTCTTTGGTTTTCCGGACCGCCATAAATGAGACCAATCCATATAAACCCAGACAACCGATGAAAATGGCGATGCAGGCAAAGACTTCAATTAGTTTCAGCATCACATTGTCCAGCTCGTAAAATTTGGCGATGCGCTCGTCCAAAAACTGGGCGTCATATACGTATTCCGGGTAGGTTTGATTCCAAGCTTTTTCTACGGCGGCCAGTAGGAGTTTATCCTGGCCGGTGAAATGGAATTTGACCGCGCAGTGATTGTAGTTTCTGTAATTGGAGGCGATGGCAAGCGGGGCTATTTCATCATGGAAGGAAGAGTTATAAAAATCTTTGACTACCCCCACGACCAAAGCTTTTTTAGCATTGATCATAATCGTTTTATTGATTATATCCTGCGGCGACGGGAGGTTTACTTTTTTCACGAATGTTTCGTTGACTAAATATTCGCGCACCGTATCGGAAGGGTACAGATTCCGTCCGGCCAGCAATTTTAAGCCAAAGGCGGCGAGATATTGATCGTCCGCCTCCTTCTTATTTACTTCCCAAAGCTCGTCTTTGGGGCTGTTGTTGTAGAAAACATTAGAAGTCATATCGGCGTCGGCAGCCGGCGCTTCCATACAAAGCGACGCTTTTTCAACGCCCGGAATGGCGTCCAGCCGGTCGCGCAAAGTTTGCATTTTAATTCTTCCGACCGAATCCGTTACCGGAACCGGCAGCATGATGATGGCGTCTTTATTAAAACCGAGATCTGTTTTCTTAACGAAATTCATCTGGCCGGCAATTACAATCGTTCCGATGATCAGTACTTGGGAAATGGCGAACTGCGTAACGACTAATATTTTGCGCAATGAAAAGCCGCCAATTTTTGACTGGGATAATTTTCCTTTCAGTACCGTCACCGGCTGGAAACCGGACAAAATTAAGCCCGGATAAGAGCCTGATAAAAAAACGACGATTATAAAAAGGGGCAATATAAACAGGAACAAAGCCTCATTATTAAAAATATGGAGCGCCAGTGTTGTTTTAAACAATTCATTCAGATAAGGCAACCCCAGAACTGACAGGCCCAGCGCCAATAGAACCGCAAAAAAGGTAATGAAAGACGTTTCGGTAATAAATTGCCAAAATAACTGGCCGCGACTACTGCCCAAAACTTTCCTGACCCCTACTTCTTTGGAACGGTTTAACGCCTGCGCGGTGGCGAGGTTGATGAAATTGACGCAGGCGGTAATGATTAGAAAAATCCCGATAAATACCAGCGCCCATAAATATTTTTTATCTACATACCCATTGTACCTCGCGTTAAAGTGTATATCCGAAAGCGGCTGCATTTTAAATACATAACCTTGTTTTCCATTTTTCAGCTCGCGATATTTCCCCACCCACGCTTTTAAAAAATCTTCCGCCGTTTCGGATTTGACGCCGGGCTTTAATAAAACAAAACAATTCGTCGTGTTATGGATACCGCCCCAATCTTCTGTCGTCAATTTGACGTCTATATCCTTCGCGCTTCCGTTGGAGAGGTAAATTTCCTGCCGCCTGTCCGTATTCTCCGGCAAAGCTTTTAAGACGCCGGTAATTTTAAAAGTAGTTTTATTATTCAACAGAATCGTTTTACCCATTGGATCTTCGGCGCCAAAATATTTTTTTGCCAGTTTTTGCGTAAGGACGGCGGTATTGGGCTCGGCCAGCGCCGTTTTTATATCCCCCCGTACTAACGGGAAGTTAAAAATTTCAAAGAACTCGGGTTCAGCACAGGCGACGCCCGTTTCTTCCTGAAACTTTTTAACCTCTTTTTCGGACGTAAGAGAGATAAGCGTATTAGAGTAAGTAACTACTCGGGCGACTTTCTCCGCATTGGCATAATCTGTCCTAAGGGCTTTTGAAAACGGCGGAGGAACGCCGGGTGTATAATCCACATTTTCGTTATGAATTTCCGTCACGACCCGGTAAATGCGGTCCTTGTTTTTATGAAAAGTATCAAAACTTAAATGATAACTGATTAATATAAATATTAATAAAGCGCTTGCAATGCTTAAAGCGAGACCGGCTATATTAATGAAGGTATAGCCTTTATTGCGTTGAAGGTTTCGCCAGGCGATTTTGAAATAGTTCTGTAGCATGATTTTGCTTGTTAATGATATTTAGTTAACTTTGTAAAAAATGTTATCATGGACGCCTTTCCTGAAATCGAATCATTCGAAACCGAAGATATTATGTCCGTTAACCATTCGCGATCCATTCAAAGAATCGGAACTTATCTGAAAACGCACTTTTTCGGAAGGAATCATTAGAGACCCCGTGATCGATATTGAAATTCCCCTTGACCAAATTTTTAGAAAACGTCGGCCTTAATTACTCTGTTCTCAACGATTTTACCGGATTTGCGACCGCCGCTTTAACAGCTTGGAAGCTGACGGTGATTAAAGCAATGGAAAGCGCTCCAATTCCCGCCCAAACAAACACAAGCCAGCTAATCTCAATATGATAAGCGAAACCTTGCAACCATTGGCTCATAAAATACCAGGCGACGGGCGAGGCGATGAAAAGCGCTATAATGATTGGGGCAACGAAATCTTTGCTAAGCATCAGGGCGATATTTGATACGCTCGCGCCCAGTATTTTGCGAATGCCGGTTTCTTTCGCCCTTTTTTGAGCGGTAAAAAGAGCAAGACCGAAAAGACCGATACAGGAAATAAAAATGGCTACCGCCGTAGCGCTATTCATCAACGCGGCCGTTTGTTGATCTTTTTCGTACAACAAGGCCAACGATTCATCATAAAACCGGTAGGTAAAGGTCGCGGAAGGATACAGTTGTTTCCACGCTTTTTCAACCTGAGAAAGCGTCGCCTTTATCATATAGGACTGCTTTCCAGCAGAAGCCAGTTTAATTGCAAGGGCGCCTTCCCGGTCTGGCCGATTAATGATACATAGCGGCGTGATGGGATCGTGCAGAGAACCTGAATGAAAATCAGCTACTACCCCCACCACAGGATACGGCTTATTATTCCAATACAATATTTTGCCGACGGACGCTTCAGGGTTTTTATTACCCATGAAGCTGGATAAGCTTTTATTAATAACAAACTCTTTCACGCTATCGGCAGGTTGCAGATTTCTGCCCGCCAGTAATTTTATCCCGTATAGCGGTATAAAATCTTCATTGCCAGCCACCTGCACGACGCCTGTCTCCTTCTCGTCCGTACTTTTAAATTTCAATCTCATGCCCCGACTATTTTCAGTCATCGGGGATAACCATTGCAAGGCCACATTCTCAATGCCGTGTATTTGTTTGATCTTTTGAACCAGACCGGATATCTTAGCCAGACTATCTCCTCGGGGCGTCTCTACCGTAACTATTGCGTCGGCGCTAAAGCCAAGATCCTTTTTACGCATGTAGTTCAACTGGTTTGAAATCACTATGCTTCCGATGATAAAAACCAACGATACCGAGAACTGAAAAACAATCAATCCTTTTCGCAATAGCCCTTTTTCGCCGCTGCTTTGCCCGCCTGTACCTTTTAAATTGAGGGCAGGCAAATAGGAGGACAATACTTTTGCAGGATATAGTCCGGCAAATACAGCGGTAATTAAGGTAACTATCGCTAAAAAAATGACCGTTTCCAGTTCAAAAAAATGGAAGGAAACGCCGATGGGGATAAACGACCGGAATCCGGCAAGTACCGGATTGACCAGAAAAAGCGCTAACAAAACAGCAAAAAATGTAAGCATGAATGTTTCCGTCAAAAACTGTAAGATCAGGCTCGTTCGGCTGCCGCCCAGTACCTTGCGGACGCCTACTTCTTTGGCCCGCCGAATGGATTGCGCCGTGGACAGGTTAATAAAGTTGATGATCGCAAGAATTAAAATAAATAGAGCGATTCCTATTAAACTGTATAAAGTAGACAAATGGGCTGTCCTGATTGGGTTTTCAATCACGTCGGCATTGAAATGCATGGCAGATAAAGGCTCCAGCCAGGGCGTTAATTTAATTTGAGAACCGGCATGCTTTCCGACGAGCGCCGCCATTTGAGCGTTTACCTGCCCGGGCGCGGCGGCGTTTGATAATTTCGTAAATATCCAGGTTGACAAATCGCCCTGTTTCCAGGAATCAGAACTGATAGTATGCTTCAAAAAGCTACTTTGAAGCGTGCTAAAGGAAATAAAATCGGTAAAGGAAAGATCAGAATTTTTATCCCAGTCTTTCACGACGCCCGTAACGCTGACGATGAGAGAATCCTCATATATTACCTGCTTTCCAATTATTTTATCCAACGGCCCGGCCCCAAAATACTGGCGCGCTTTACTTTCTGTCAGTATCGCGGTAAAAGGGGCACTTAAAGCGGTAAGGCTTCCTGCAAGCCATTTATATTTAAAGATATCAAAGTATTGAGGCTCGGCAATAACCGTAGTCAGAAAAGGCGTTCCCGCTACCCGGCTGTCAAAGCGCTTTGCTGGATTACCACCGTCAGGAATACTTATTTTTGCATTGTATGGAATTATTCCCGCGATCTGCTCCAAACCGGAAAGTTCGACGCGGGCGTCTTGCGATAAGGACAAAGGAAGCTTGATAAAATGCAATTTATTCCCGGTATTTTCTGTAATGTCGCCTATTATCCGATAAATACGATCTTTGTCGGGATGAAAAGTGTCAAAACTGAGTTCGTAACTGGCGATTGCATAAATAACGATGCAAGCGCATAGACCCAATGCAAGGCCAAGCACATTAATGGCAGAAAATACTTTATGCCTTAACACGTTCCGCAAGGCGATTTTGAAATAGTTCCGTATCATGCCTTTGTTTGTTTTAGTAATTAGTTAACTTTGTAAAAAATCATTACGATGGAAGACGTTTTTGAAATCGAAACCTACCAATCAGAGGACATTATGTCTATTAACCACTCCAAAATTATTCACCGGTTGAGCGTTTCGCTGGCCAGATATGACGATCATTACGAAATATTGCCTGAATTAGAATTGGCGCTTTCTACGGGCAAATGCAAACCCGACGTCTGTATTTATGAACGACTGCCGGACGATTGGGAAAACGACGTCATTTTTTATTCAAACCCGCCTATCACCGCTATTGAAATTCAATCCCCCAAACAAGCGACCACTGATCTGACGGATAAAATGAATGCGGTTTATTTCCCCGCAGGCGTAAAATCTGTCTGGATTATCTTACCTGTTCTGCAATTAGTTATGATTCGTACCCATGACGGTAAAAAATTTACTTTTACCGACGGACTGATTAAAGACCCTGTCACGTCCATAGAAATTTTATTTTCGGATATCTTCAGATAAAAAACTTCTTTTTAGTTATCTACCATTCTCAAAAACTGATAACTTATTCTGTTCTCAATGATTTTACCGGATTTGCGACCGCCGCTTTTATGGTTTGA
Organism: Chitinophagales bacterium; assembly: GCA_038230555.1. Lineage (GTDB taxonomy): Bacteria > Bacteroidota > Bacteroidia > Chitinophagales > Saprospiraceae > JAAFJT01. Next base: position 9,274 of record JBBRMZ010000002.1, on the reverse strand, counting down.
AAGCTGATGGTTATTAAAGCAATTACCAAGGCTAAAACGCCTGTTACGGCGAACATCCACCAAACTATATTAATGCGATAGGCAAAGTCTTGAAGCCAGCTATTCATTGACCACCACGCAATCGGCGTGGCGACTATGACAGCTATGCCGACAAGAACAATAAAATCTCTTGAAAGGAGGGCAACAATATTAGTTACGGTGGCGCCTAATACTTTTCTGACGCCTATTTCCTTGGTGCGTTGTTCAACGGTAAAAGCAGCCAATCCAAACAAGCCTAGTGCGGATATAAAAACTGCGATAATGGCGAAAACCAAGATTAAAGAAGAGGTTTGTCGGTCGTCTTGGTATAATTCATTAAATGTATCATCAAGGAAATTGGCCTCAATAGGCGTGTCGGCAAAGTGTTTTTTCCAAATTTTTTCAATGGCTGCGACTCCCGTCGCTACATTTTTAGGCGCAATGCGCGCCATTAAAAATGTATACCATAGATTATTATTGAAAATAACAAGAGGACCGCTCTTTTCACGAAAGCTTTTAAAGTTGAAATCCTTAACTACCCCTATGATGAATCCCGTATCATTATGAAAAACAAATCGCTGACCGATAACGGGGCGCTTTATATTAAGCTCTTTTGCGGCAGTTTCATTTAATATAAAATTATGCTTGTCAGTAGTCCGACCCTTTTGAAACCACCTGCCTTCCATCATTTGCGGTTGTATGGTTTTAAAAAAATCCTCATCGGTTGAAAGCTGCGCTAATTTGGGTTGAAATTTTGGGTTGCGTCCGTCCCAATCAGCGCATCCCGCACATAAACTTCCGATATTGACGAGCGGTTGATTGGCGGCAGTTACCCCTTCAATAGCGCTTTGCGTCAATAATTCTTGTTTGAATGTTTGGATTAAGCCCTCTTTCTTTTCTTTTTCTATGGTCGGCGGTAAAGCAAAGCAAACCACCTGCGATCTATTATATCCAGGGGCGCTTTGCTGAATGAATTGCATCTGCTTATAAATAATAATCGTGCTTGCAATGAGCGTAACCGAAATCGTAAACTGCGCTACTACCAGGGTTTTTCTGAGTAATGCGTCTTTTACATTGAGAACCGTCGCTCCTTTGAAAACATTGAGCGGTTTAAAGGAGGATAAAAGCAGCGCCGGATAAACGCTATTGAGTAAAAGAGCGGCCAATAAAGTAGCCCCAAAGATCAGCCACATTTTTGAAGAATTGAAAGAGAAGGTAAATTGTTTATCCGTCAATTGATTAAAAATAGGTAGGCAAAGTTGTAGAAGTATTAATGTGGCGCCCAATGAAATAGCGCTTACTAAGACATATTCCACAATAAATTGAGAAAATAAATCGCTCCGTTTAGCGCCCGCTATTTTTCTGACGCCGACCTCTTTCGATCGTAGGCTTGATTTTGCAGTAGCCAAATTGACATAATTAATACACGCAATAAGCAGGAGTAAAAAGGCGACTAAACTGAAAATATTAACCGACCTTTGATTGCCTTGCACAAAAGAGGATTGTTGCAATCCCGTTTCAAAGTGCATATCGCGTAACGGCGTTAAGCTAATTTCTACTTTTTGATCGTGTTTATTGACCAGATCCGTTAACTTTTTTGCCGTTAATAAGAGAGCGCTTTGAGGCGTTAATTTTATAAAAGTGATGTAGTTAGCGTTGCCCCACTGTTCGTCGTTTTCGCGCTGTTGTTTATTTGTTAGTAAAGCCGATATGGGTATAAAAGCGTTATATTTAAAACTTGAATTAGACGGCGCGTCTGCAACCACCCCCGCTACTTGATAATTCACGCTATCAATATTAATTGTAGCGCCGACTGCCGACTGGTTCTTAAAGTATTTCTTTGCTTCCGTCTCCGTCAATATAACGGAGAAAGGATTTTGGTTGAATGCGGCGGAGTTACCTTCAATGAATTGATAGTTGAATACATCAAACCAATCTTTATCTACATACGCGCATTTTTTCTCATAAAACAAAGCGCCGCTGATATTAAAAACTGGCCATTTATTGACAAAAATTTTAACTGCTTTTTCGATCTCGGGTATTTCTTTCTTTGCGGCGTCGGCTAATAATAAAGGCGTGCTTTCCCATGTCCAACCAAGTTCGGAGAGATGCGTTGTAAGGCGATAAATTCTGTCTGAATCTTTATGATAATTATCAAAATTAACCTCATTTTGGATCCACATCATCATCAGTATTGCCGCCGTCATTCCCACCGACAAGCCTGTGATATTAATAACGCTGGTGGTTTTATTTTTCAGTAAACTTCTCCAGGCGATTTTGAAATAGTTCTGTATCATGACCTTGGTTTTTACTTTGTCTTAAATTTGGACGTTAGCTTTCAGCCCTGGCAAAAACTGATTGGCTACTGCTTATTCTGTTCTTAATGATTTTACAGGATTCACTGCCGCCGCTCTGACGGCTTTAAAACTGACAGTTACTAAAGCAATTAGCATAGCCATGAATCCCGCTAAAGCAAATACCTGCCAACCTACCTCGATCCGATATGCAAAATCCTGAAGCCAGCGGTTCATTGCCCACCAGGCTATCGGCGTGGCAATAACGACCGACAATAGTATGAGTTGGAGAAAATCTTTTGAAAAGAGTCCGACGATACCGGCTATGCTTGCGCCCAATACTTTACGGATACCAATCTCTTTGGCGCGTTGTTCGGTTGCAAAAGAAGTCAGACCATATAAACCCAGACAAGCAATCAGCATCGAAAGGATTGAAAAATAAAGGAAAATAGTCGAAAAACGCTCTTCGGCTTTATACTGGTCGTTCAGTTTTTTATCCAAAAAAGCATAGTCTAAATAAGAGGTGGGGAAATGTTTTTTCCATTGATTTTCTACCCATATAATGGCTTCCTTGGGCCGTTGCATATCCACCTTTAAAAGGATTTGAGCAAACTCTTTCCCTCTTAAAAGCATAGCAATGGGTTCTACTGGATGTTGCAGCGAATTGAAATGAAAATCTTTGACGATACCCACTACTTTTCCATTCCGCCCGCTCATCATAAAGGGTTTGCCAATGGCTTTGTTGGGCGTTTCCCATCCAAATGCTTTTACAGCCGCTTCGTTTAAAATGAAGTTTTGGGTGGAATCCTTTCGTTCGTCGGTGGGAAATTCGCGTGAGAAATTTCTACCCGCTAATAATTTCATCCCCATGACGTCTAAATAATCATAGTCTGTCGTTAAGCGATAGGTGCTTGAATATAACTTTTTGCCTTGATTGTCAACCGTAGTAGCGCCATTATTACCCATACCGCCGACCAAAATGCTATTAGAGGTGGTAAAGCCTCTTATTAGAGGGTTAGTTTTTAAGTCGTTCTTAAACGCCTCTATGTTAGCCGTCACTTCCTTATCGCCGTTCACTTTCAGCGTCAAAATAGCGTCGCGACTATAACCTAAATCTTTATGCTGTATAAAAGAAGTTTGGTTATTGATAATCAAAATACCGGCTATCAGAATGATGGTTATAGTAAATTGTAAAACCACCAATGATTTACGGAGCCAGACGCCTTTGCCGGAAGTTGAAAAAGCGCCTTTTAAAACTGAAGCGGGTTGATACGAGGAAATGAAAAATGCAGGGTAGACGCCCGACAATAAACCCAAGAAAAAGCTGGCGGCCAGCATAAAACTCAATAAAAGCGGCGAGCTAAAAACCGAAATATCTTTATCGGTTATTTGATGGAAAAACGGTTGGAACAATTTGCATAGAAACAAAGCGGCCAACAAAGACGCCATCGCCAATAAAATAGCTTCAAATAAATACTGAGCGATCAATTGACTCTTTAACGCCCCCAAGACCTTTTTGACGCCCACTTCTTTAGCCCGTTGAATGGACCGGGACGTTGCCAAATTCATATAGTTGATCCCTGCGATAAGTAAAATAAATAAACCTGCCGTTCCAAATATATAAAGATTAGCGAGACTGCCGGTCGGGCTGATTTCATAGCGCCGGTGTGAAGTCAGATAAATATCCGTAAGCGGTTGAAGCGTATAATCCGTCCTTCCTGCGCCTCCATATTTGCGATTCAAGGGCGCCAAATATTTCTCATAAAATTGGGGTAATTTGCTTTCCAATTCCTTATAAGAAGCTCCATTTTTTAATAAGAGATAGGTGTAGTAGCTGTTATCGCCCCAGGCGTTATCCGACATAAATTCTTTTCTGTCGGAAGCAATCAGGGTTTCAAAAGAGACTAAAAAATTGAAAGTCAAATGAGCGTTTTTGGGAGCGTCGGGCATGACGCCCGTCACCTTATAGGGCGCGCCTTTACCTGTACTATCATAGAGCATAATTGAAAGCGTCTTACCAATGGGGCTTTCGCTTCCAAAATATTTTCTAGCCATACGCTCCGTCAAAATAATAGAATATGGGTCGCTTAAGGCAGTTTTAGGGTCGCCTTGCGTCATTTTATAACTGTACATATCAAAAAATGAAGGCTCGGTTACCAGGAAGCCTTCTTCAGCATACATCTGCGTTCCATTTTTTACAACGGCGTCGCTTTTATCAAAACGCACAAAATTTTCAACTTCGGGGTAATCATTTTTTAAAGTCGGGCCCATTGGAACGGACGTTACTGCCTGCTCAAATATTTCTGCATCGCTCTTATATTTGCCGACTACGCGATAAATTCTATCCGCTTTTGTATTAAACCGATCATAGCTCCATTCGTCTTTTATCCACAGCGTAATAAAAGCAAAACACGTCAAACCAGCGCTTAATCCTACAATATTGAGCAGCGTATAGGTTTTATTTTTGATTAAATTCCGCCAGGCGATTTTGAAATAGTTCTTGATCATGATCTTGATTTTTTGTTAGTTATTCAGTTATTAATCCCGGTTAAATAGATAATAGCAGACCGCTTACTCCGTCCTCAAGGATTTCACAGGATTCGCAAGCGCCGCTTTAACGGCTTGAAAACTAACTGTTAGTAAGGCAATGAGCAAAGCCAGGAATCCCGCTAAGGCAAATACTTGCCAGCCGACGTCGATGCGATACGCAAAATCCTGGAGCCATTTGGACGTCAACCACCACGCAATCGGAAAAGCAATGAGGGCGGCAACAAAGACTAATTTCAAAAAACCTTTGGAAAGCATAGCGACCACGTCGGAGACGGACGCTCCCAAAACCTTCCGAATACCTATCTCTTTAATGCGTTGCTCGGCGGTAAAAGCGGCTAATCCAAACAAACCTAGGCAGGAAATAAAAATGGCTAAGAATGAGAACGACCCTGAAAGGCTGCTTACCGTTTGCTCGCTTTTGTACAATTTGTTGTATTCATCGTCGGCAAATTTATAGGTGAACGGGAATTTAGGATTGAGTTCTTTACAGACTTTTTCAAGGCTGGCAAGCGCTTCTTTGGATTTTCCTTTTTCTGTCCGCACTAAAATGTTCCCCTCGTTAAACTTTTCTTTTAAGTAGATAATTAGAGGATTGATTGGATCATGGAGCGAGCTGAAATGAAAATCTTTCAGAACGCCAATGATTTTTCCTTGCTTCTGCCACATTTTCAGCGGCTGGTCGATTGGGTTTTTATAACCGATTCTTTGTAGAGCGGTCTCGTTGAGAATAAATCCCACTGAATCTGTGATAAAATCTTTGGAGAAATCGCGCCCGTCTATAAATTTCAAGTTCATCGTTTTGACAAAATCATAATTGACGGCGGCATACGTAAATTGAATATTCACGTTTGGGTCTTTCCCCGTCCATAGGAGGCTGCCTGTAGAATTTCCAATACTGATAGGCTCCTGTGAAATGAGCGAGACGTCTTTTATGGCGCCTGTTTTTAATAATTCGTCTTTTAATATCGGATAATTTTTAGATAAATCTCCTTCCAACGGGATATAAATCAGGTTTTCACGGTCGTATCCCAGGTTGGTATGTTGAATAAAATCTACCTGTCGGTTGATCGCTATCATTCCGACAATAAGAATAATGGATAAGGCAAATTGAAAAACGACCAACCCTTTTCTTAAAAAAACGGTCGTGGAATCTATTTTTAAACTTCCCTTTAAAACGCCGATCGGATTGAAAGAAGATAGGAAAAATGCAGGATAACTGCCCGCGATCAAACTGGTAAAAAGCGTTAGACCTGTTACGGCCAACCAAAATCGCGGTTGACCAACCGGTAAAGCAAGCTGTTTACCGGTCATCGTATTGAATGCCGGTAAAATCACAAAAACCAGCAAAAGCGCAACGACAATTGATAAAGAAGTCAGCAAAACAGCTTCCCCTACAAACTGCCCCATTAAGGTCGCGCGCATAGCGCCGACCACCTTTCGAATACCAATTTCTTTGGCACGCTTTGCCGAACGCGCCGTCGCCAGGTTCATAAAATTGATACTGGCGATCAACAGAATAAAAATGGCAACTACGCTGAAAATCCTGACGTATTCAATCCGCCCGCCGTCAATCTTACCTTCTTTAAAATTATTATGCAAATACCCCTCTTCAAATGGTTGCAGGCTTAATTTTATTTTAAAACCCGGGGTTTGCTCTTTTACATAAGCGTCAATAAAATTTTCAATTTTAGCGTTCAGGTTTGCTACTTGGGCATCAGAACGAACCTGAAGATAGGTACTGACGCTATTATTGCCCCAATCCTTTCCCCAGGGATTTTCCTCAATATATAAATCCCAATTGAGCGCATAATCAAATTTTTTGGAAGCAAATTTCGAGACGTCTTCAAAAACGGCTGAAACCGATAAATCCGTTTTATTTTCGTACCGTACAGTTTTACCAATCGCCTTTTCAGGGCTACCGAAGAATATTAACGCCATATTTCGAGAGATGGCGATGCTATTCGGGCCCTTCAGGGCTTCGCCGGCGTCCCCTTGCAATATCGGGTAAGTGAACATGTTGAAAAAATCAACGCCTGCATATATGCCTTCCATTTTAACGGTCTTTTCTCCCACCTCAAACGTTTGGCGATAGTTATAATCCACGCTGCATGCATTTTGCACTTCGGGTAGCGTTTTTTTCATTTCGTCCGCCATCAAAGCGGGCGTGTTATTTCTGGCCTCTACCTTGCCGTCGTGATATTGTCGCTCATATACTTTATAAAGTTGTTTACCTTGAGCATGAAAAGCGTCGATCTTAAATTCATCTTGTACCCATAGCATAATGAGTAGGCTGCACGACATGCCCAAGGCTAAGCCCATCATATTGATCAATGAAAAAGTCTTGTTTTTCCAAAGGTTTCTCCAGGCGATTTTAAAATAGTTCTGTATCATGATTTTGTTTTTTATTAGCTATCAATTCTATTTTAAAATATTTTCCGTCACCGTTTGCCCGTCCAACATTCGAATAATGCGGTGGCTGTACCGGGCGTCGTGCTCGGAGTGCGTGACCATGATGATGGTGGTTCCCTGTTCGTTAAGGTCGGTCAGCAAAGCCATCACCTCGTTGCCGTTGCTGGAATCCAAATTACCCGTTGGCTCGTCGGCGAGAATCAATTTAGGATTGTTTACCACGGCGCGGGCGACGGCGACGCGCTGTTGCTGGCCGCCGCTGAGTTGTTGCGGAAAGTGGTTGCGGCGGTGCATAATCTGCATTTTGTCAAGAACAGCTTCGACCCTTTTTTTCCGGTCGTCGCTTTTGACGCCTGTATAGATCAGCGGCAGTTCCACATTTTCAAACACCGTTAGTTCGTCAATCAGGTTAAAACTTTGGAACACGAAGCCAATGTTGTGTTTGCGCAGGTCAGCCCGTTTGCGCTCGTTGAAATGGGCGACTTCAATCCCGTTGAACATAAAACTGCCCGAATCCGGGTCGTCGAGCAATCCGACAATGTTGAGCAGAGTGGATTTTCCGCAACCGGAAGGCCCCATCACCGCTACAAATTCTCCGTCTTTTACCTCAAAGGATAGTTTATTTAGGGCGATGGTTTCCACTTCTTCTGTGCGGTAAATTTTTTCTAAATCTGAAATCTTAATCATGACTTTATTTTTATTCTTGTTTGAAGTTTTAATATTTTAAGAAATCTGCTATTTATCGCTTTTAAGAATCAACTCCTGCATAGTTCCGTAGTTTTCATAACTACTCGTTACGACCTTGTCGCCTTCTTTTAATCCTTGCATTACTTCATAATAATCCGGGCTTTGGCGGCCTAACTGAATATCTACCTTGTAAGCGAGATCGCCCTTTTCGCTGACTTTAAATATCCAGTTGCCGCCGGTTTGCTGGTAAAAACCGCCGCGCGGCAATAAGAGCGCTTGGGTCTCGTCGCTCAAGGCAAGGCGGATTTGCAAAGTTTGTCCGCGCCGGATGCCTTCGGGGACTTTGCCGTCGAATACCATATCCACCTGGAAGCGTCCGGCAGTTACCTGGGTATAGACTTTTTTGATGACGAGGTTATACTCTTTGTCGGCGAGGCTGAACGTTCCTTTCAGACCAATGTAAATGCGGCTGATATAATGTTCGTCGATATCGGCGCGGACTTTGAAACCGGTCGTCATATCTATCTGGCCCAGCCGGACGCCTCTGTTGATGGATTGCCCTATTTCGGCGTCTAAAGAAGTGAGCTGACCTTCAATGGGCGACCGGACTACCAGGTCGCCCACTTTTCGGCGCATCAGGGCGAGCGTATTTTGCATCCGTTTTAAAGATTCTTTGTCCTGACCGCCCATGAGGCTTACCGACGCGGAATCCTGCTTTAGAATATCCTCGGTCAGTTTTTTTCTTCTTAACTGGTAATTATAATTATTTTCCGCTTGCTTGAACTCCTGAGTTCCGATCACTTCTTCGCTGAATAATTTTTTATTCATGTCGTACAGACGTTCGGCTTCCGTCAATGCGAGATCCACGTCCGCCAATTGGTTCAGTTGTCGAATGGTGTTTTGAGTAGCCGAATTTTTAGAAATATTCATTTGCGTCAGGACGTTAAACACTTGGGTTTCCTGGTTGGCTAAGCTGAGTTCAAGGTCGGTATTGCTCAAGCGAAGGATAGGTTGGTTCTTTTTCATAATCGCGCCGTCTTCCACATATTTTTCTTCCACGCGCCCGCCTTCTAAAGCGTCGAGGTAAATCGTAGTTTGGGGCAAAACGGTTCCATTCACGGGTATGGTTTCCTGGAAAGGGCCTTTTTTGATTTCGCTAATGGTCATGCGTTCGGTATTCACGTTCAACCGGCTTTTCCCGGAGGTTGCCTTATAGCTCGCAAAAATTAATGCGGCTATGGCGGCTACGCCGCCGATCATTAACAGGCGTTTGGTCGACCATTTCTTTTTTTCTATGACTCTGTCCATATTTTTAG
>JBBRMZ010000001.1:0-70763 GCA_038230555.1 Chitinophagales bacterium | reverse complement strand
GCCGCCCGGAACAGACTTTTAAAAGACGCCCGCAGCAAATCGGGGTTCACGCCGTCCAGACATTCGCGCAAACCCGTGTCTTCGGGAATCTTTTCCAGGCCGTAGACGGTCTTCATGTTTGCGCTCCGAGCCGGAAACTGGTCGCGGAAAGCCAGTAAAGACGGGTCTTTTTGATGAAAAATGGCAAATCCGGTCATTAAAGTATCCGCCAAGGCATAGCGGCAAAACCCTCCCGCAGCATCGAAATAAGTCCGTCAACGGTCATAGCGTGTTTTTTGTGCAAAAATCGTTATCCCGTGTCAAATCCAATAACCCGAAAACACAAAAATATTTTTTATATAAATCCTATTTCAAACCGAGAATCGCTGCTATTTTTATCTTTATAGTTGTAAAATGTGCAGGGGTTTCATATATATTCTCTCAACTGCGTATTATTAACAAAAAAAGCAAGGTTATTTACAGGCGGGGCATCCTTTTCTTTGATCGGTCGTTACTTCAAGTAATAGATTTATCCAGTTTGCTTTTTGAACGCGTCACAGCGCATTGTTCACCAAGTTTCGCGTACTGATTATATCTGACTCATGTACGGCTTATGTACGGCTTATGTATGAATCATGTACGGCTTATGTACGGCTTATGTATGAATCATGTACGGCTTATGTACGGCTTATGTACGGGACAGGCGGGTGATGGAAACATGATAAGAACAGGCCCATTACAAGGGCGCTTGCATACTTTTTCGTACTTACTTTTTATTTTATTGCGCGTTGTTTATTTCCCGCCAAATCCGAGGGTAAAACTCAGAAAGGGAATGGTTTGAGGAGAAACAGCGTTAAAATCAAAGAAAAAGGCCCCTTCTATGGTTGAATTTCCCTTTACGTACCGGAATCCGCTGAAAGCAAGGTAAAGTTCGTGTTTTGCGTATAACCGTTCTGTACTGAAGCCTTTGAAAATTAAAATTCAGCCGCTACTTCCAGTAATAAATTTGTCGGGTTTCTGTTTGAGTTTGAGGAGGGGGGGCGTTCATTCCCACAGCGTCGCTCCATTTGGTTGCCAATCTTTCCGTCCAATTGCTTTGAGTATCGAAAGCAGTATATTGATATTGTTCAAATCCCTGTAATCAATAATTTTGCTTCGTAACAATAGTAGTAATCATTACTATATTACCTTCCAAATCATATTCCATTTTTTTAATTGTTTTTGTAAGCGCTTTCATATACAAACTATATTCTTCTATTATTCTACCTGCCGCATCATAGGTCAAGGTTTTTTTAAAGTCGCCTTTATGACCGCCTTCGTCGTCAAATGTATTTATTTCTATAATACGATTTGTACGTTTATCCACTTTATAGATGTTCTTTACCTTACCGGCGGAACAATTATGTTCTTTTACGGTAATAACAGCATCATTTTTCAGATAATTATAACATAATGCCGAATGAAGTTTTCCATTTTCTAAAAATCCCGCGCTGTCCAACGCACTCTTAGAAGAATAATATACTAATCTTGTACTAGCGCCTCTGTCAATATGATTCAATTCGTTCAATTTTGATATTCGAAAATTAATAAATTTATTTAACGTATCTATAAAAGTAAAGCACGAATCATTCTGACAGGTAATATTTAAGTAATCGCCATTATGCGGCCTGTTTTTATCAAATAAATATAAGGTTCCCGAATGTTCTCCTTTTGCCGTAGTTTCGGAAGATGGCAAGTACACTGCTTTGACCTTTCCTTTTAAATTGTAAAGGTTATCGCTTATAGACGTCGTAAATTCCTTATTACTGTTATAAGCAGCGCTATAAGTGGTATGGTTCCATCCTTCATAATATTGAGCTTGGCAGGGAAAGAACAGGCCCATTAAAAAGGCGATTGCGTATATTTTCCTCATTATTAGGTTGCCGCTTGGGTCTTATTTGAAATAATATAGTTTTCTTCTTTGAACGATCTCTGCTTTTTTAATATCGCCATGCTCGCTAACATTACTAACAGAGGATACTTTTCTCTTATTACCATCGGCGCTTACCGGTCGCAAATTAAGTGTTTATGAACGAGCCGCTGCTTGATATCCGCCTTTACTTCCAGTAAAAGATTTGTCCTATTGGTTCATTACCGTTATTCTTTTGCGTTATTCAGCAAGTAGCGAATTTTCTCGACGTCGGCGGTGGTAATATCCTGGGCTTCCAGCGCGTCCAGGTCCGCTAAAAATGCTTCGCGCATGGTTTTGTAGCGTTCGTCCAAGGTCCAGGGTTTATTTTTATATTTTTGATAAACGTCCTCTGCCGCGTTCGTTTGCCCGGAAAATAAATAGCCCAGGGCCAGGTTGGTGACGATCCATGTTTGTAAAGAATCCAACCGCAGCCCCTCCTGCGCGCTGACAATGGCTTCCTGAAATTTTTTGTTCGCCGCCTGGTAGTACGCTAAAGACCCGTACGCGCCGGCGAGTTGCGACCGTATGTTGACGAGTTCGCTCCGGCGGGTCGAATTATCGGAATTAGACAAAGCGTTGTTGATCGGCGAGGAAGCGCTATATAACGTCCGGAAAGCGTTGACCGCTTTTTCTTGCAGTTGCAATCGTTCGGCGTCGTCTTTGGCGGCTCCTACCTCCGCTTTGTACCGATTGGCTTCGTCGTATAAAAAGGTCACGTCTCTTTCCTGTTTAGCGCGCCTGGGGTCGGCAATAAAATCTTCCACCCGTTTCTCGCAGTCCAGGTAAAGGCGGCGCAGATCAGGCCGGTCGGCCGAATTGATGCGCGCGATAAAGTAGTTTCTGCCGGAACTTTTCAATTCGTTCTCGCTGGTCTTTGGCGTCAGGAGGCTGTCCAGCCAAAGGTTATACAGCGCTTTTGCGTTCTTCAGGTTTTCGGTCTTCCCCTTGAAATTATAAGCGTCGGCAAAAAATTCGGCGTCGTTGAGCGCTTTTTCGGGATGCGTTTCCGCCAGAAAATCCTCGACGCTAACCGGGAGGCCTAAATTGACTTTTTGCTGATTGGTGAGCGGCGCCACCTTTCCCGAACGCACATAATCGTCGTAGCGCATCAGCAGCCGCGCGTTCCGGTCTTCGCCGCCGGAGAGGAACAGGCGACCGTCCTTTGAAAATGCGACCGAAGAAACGGCGGCCTGATGGGCTTTAAAACTTTGCAGCGCCTCGCCGCCGACCCCCCATAAACAAACAAATCCTTTCTCGTCGCCGCTTAGTAGCTGAGTCCCGTCGGGCGAAAAAGCGACCGCGCGGACGCCAAAAGGCCGCTGGTAGATCTGTAGCAGATCGCCCGCCGTATTCCAGAGTTTAATCATACCACTTTTGTCCGCCGTCAGCAAAGAATCGCCGGAAGGCGAAAAATCAATATCCCTGACGGCGTCTTTATGGTTGAACTTCTGGATCAACTCCGGAGCCTGCCCGGGGCGCATCGCGTAGAGCCGGACGGTATCGTCGTCGCTGCCGGTAGCGACGTACCGCAGGTCGCGCGAGGCTGTCGCTACGTTGATCGTCGACGTCGCCCCCGCGAGCACATACAGGGGCCGCCCGGTGGTGTCCCAGATATGGGCCGCAAAATCTTTGCCGCCCATCAGGATCCATTGCCCGTCGGGCGAAAACTCAACCGTCGTGGCCCTTGATTTAAAAACGAGATATCGCCGGAGTTTTCCTTCGGACGTCCAGTACCCGATAGCGTTATTGGCGCCGATGGTAAGTAAAAAACGTCCGTCTCTCGAAAAAGTAGCGTCGCGCACGAGTTCTTCGTCCAGCGCGTAGGAATGTATTTTTTTCCCGCGGTCGTTCCAGACGTTGATATTTCTCGCGTCGTCCGCCGTATAAAACAACCCGTTATCCGAATTGAACGATACGCTTAGTAACTTGGCCGAATCGCTTCTAAAGGTTTGAAGGTTGGGGCCTTGCGGATCCCAAATCCGGATAGCGCGGTCGGCGCCGCCCGTGACGACCATCAGGCCGTCGGGCGAAAAACCGGCGGTCGAAACCGCGCCGCGCGTTACGAACGATTTCAAGCGGGCGCCCGACCGGTCCCATAAAGTCGCTTCCTGGTTCCGGCCCGCCGTCAGGACATAAACGCCATCGGGCGAAAAAGCGACGCTGGAAACGCCGCCGTTGTGCAAAAAGGTTTTTACTACGTCGCCCGATAAACTGGTCAGGTTGGCGCCGCCGTCCAGCGAACCGGATAGGATATATTGCCCGTCGGGCGAAAAGGCGACCGAACTAACAAAATTATGGTACAGGGAGAATACGTTGAGCAGCGTATCTTTGGTTATGCTCCAGAGTTTAACCGTTCCGTCGCGACTACCGGTCAGTAAGGAATCGCCGGAGGGCGAAAAGGCGACAGCGTCAATTTCGGCGGTATCTTTGAATTGATGGAGGATATTTCCTTTTAAATCCCAAACAATGGCCGAGCGGTCGGTACTGCCCGAGGCCGCTTCGCGTTTTTTTGGCGAAAAGGCGACAGACGACACGGTATTTTGATGGCCCAGGAAGATTTCTTTCTGGACGCCCGACGAATCCCACAACCGGACGGTATTATCGAGGCCGCCCGTCAGCAGGCGGCGTCCGTCGGGCGAAAACGCGATGGACGTCGTCAGGTCCAGATGGCCGTCATCCAGCGAATGTATTAATACGCCGTCCAGGTTCCAGACGCGGGCGCCCTTGCCCCAGGTCGCAGCGAAAGAATTCCCGGCAGGCGAGAAAGCGACGCCAAAAATATTATATTTAAAAGCGTTGATCTCCAGCGTGTAGGACGCGTTGAGCGTGTCGCTGACGATATCCGCCAACGCGGAAGTGGATTCTTCCGAAGACGCGATCTTCGCCGCCGCGACTGTTAGTTGTAAAGCGACCGTATGATCGCCCTGCGCGTTTTTGAGCCGCGCTTTTGAAGAAAGGGCGCCCGAACGGGATATTAAAGCGTTGGAATCGGCCAGATTTTTATTGCGGTCGGCTTCGGCACGGAGGGCGTCGGCCATGGCGCGCTGCCGATTGGCTTCTTTTTTCTGGGCAAGCGCTTCTTTTCGAAGGGCGTCGATGGCGTCGAAGGTTTTTTTAATCCCGATATCCGGCGCGGGATCTTCGGGATTGCAGGCTTTGGCGGCAAAATATTTGTCGATGGCCGCGCGGTAATCGCCGCGGTCGCGCGCCGATTTGGCGTCCGCCATGATTTGATTGAATTGCGAGCAGGGGGTGGTTTGCGCCTGCAAGGACGCCAGGCAGCCAAGCGAAAAAATCAGGAAGGTCGTTCTTTTAAAATAGCGGGCTATTTTCACCGGTTGTATTTTTAAATGATAAACAGGAGCGTCGGGCGCGCGGTTAGCCTCCCGGCGTATGGGTAGATCTGCCGGGGACGTCGGGCGCAGATCCGGCACAAGCCCGGATGCGGTCGGTCAGTTCCCGTTTCACGGGTTCCAGGTCGGCGTCGTTCAGTTCGTGGACCCGGATAATGGCCTGCGCCTGACCGTACAGCTCCAAAGCCGCCGAACAGTATCCGTTTTCCTGCAACACTTTCCCGCGCTCTTTCAGGTTATACACTTCGGCCTCTTCTTTAGCTTCTTTAGACTCTTTTTCCAACATTGCAATCTGCGTTTGCTGGTCCAGAATGCGCTTATAGGCCTGTTCCCGCTTTTTATAAGCATACATAAAAATGAAAATGGAGGCGATCAGCGCCAGCGCTAAAAAGACCGCCACGCCAATGGCCAGGCGGCGGCGGCTTTCCGAAACGCGGCGTTCGTTCTCTTCGGCCTGCCGTTTCTGTTCCTCCGCCCGCAATTTTTGCTCCTCCGCCTGCTTCTTGAGCGCTTCGGAAGCGGCCAACTGTCGCGCGGACTCTTCGAGCCGAAGTTCCTGCTCGACCCTGATCTTTTCAGCTTCTACGGCTTTTTGCTCGGCTTCAATCCTTTTTTGCCGTTCTTCCTCTATTTTTTCCTGCGCCAGCCGCGCGGTTCGCGCGCGCAGGATGGGCGCCATCATGGAGTCGTGACAAATTTCGTAACTGAAGCCGCCCGAGCTGTCGGGCTCCGAACGGAGCAGGTGGACGTCCACCAGTTTCTTTAACAGATCGGCGGAAACGCCAAAGTCCCTTTTGATCTGCCCTTCGTAAATACTGAGCCGCCGCTGCATTTGTCCGTCCTGAAAAATCAGGCCTTCTTCTACCAGGTTGCGCGCGCTTGCCTGCTCGTCCGGAGGGAGGGCTCCGACGATCGTATCGTAATGATTTTTATAAATATCTTCCACGACGCCCAGATCGCCTTTCGACACGATTTGTATGTTCTTTTCTTCCACTATTTTCTCGGCGTATTGACAAAGGATCTGCAACTGAAACGGTTCAGCGGGCTTGGTTCCGGCTTCCGTCAAAAATGACATGACCTCGTTCAGCACGTCGGGCGCGTACTCGAAAGGCAGGGACGCAAAATCGCCCTTTATTTTTGCAGGTTCGACGATAGCGCCCTGCGCCGCCTCGCGGCTTAGCGGTTTGAGTTCGTAATTATTTTTCAGGATTGTGGGAATATAGGGCGATAACCGGTCCAGCGAGCTCATCCGGTCCGAGCGGATCGCTATCAGGACGCGCGTTGCGGGCGGGGTTTCTATGAAATCGAGCTGCGCTTCGTTGTTTTTCAGGAAATTGGGATCGCTCTTGATCCGGTCGTATAATTTGCGTTGAAATCCTTCCGGCGTTTTGTTGTTCAGCACGTCCGCAAATTCCCGGGCAAACTCTTCGACGCCCGTCGGATAACTAAATAATTCTTCAAACTGATCGAAGATGAGTAGAATACCCTTTTTGAGGGCCGACCGGTCCTCGGGCGCGCTGGCCTGGCTAATTTTCCATTCCAACGCTTTATAGCGGCGCCACAAGGTGAATTGCATGGCGTCCTCTTCAATATCCGCCAAAAAAACGTTTTTGCCCGCCGCTTCGTCCAGGCGGGCGGCAAAGAGCGCTTTAGGCGTGGTAGGGAAATCTTTGATGAACGACCCGAACCGGACGGTCAGCGCCAAAAAACCGTCGTCGCGTTCCATCTTGGGGATGATCCCGGCGTTCAGGAGCGACGAC
Source organism: Chitinophagales bacterium (assembly GCA_038230555.1). GTDB lineage: Bacteria > Bacteroidota > Bacteroidia > Chitinophagales > Saprospiraceae > JAAFJT01. The sequence continues at coordinate 63,720 of JBBRMZ010000001.1, read as the reverse complement.
TTGCCCAGGCCCGATTTGCCGTACAACACCGTTAGTTTATTGACGTTCAGGTATTTATACAACTCTTCCACCTCCGCGTCCCGGCCAAAGAACACGTCTTTATATTCGCGGGTGAACGGAACCGAACCGGGATAGCGGTTAAGTATTTCTTTGAAGACGGGTAAAGCGGCGGTCGTATCCATCCAAACTATTTTTTAAATTATACAGGAACCGGGCGCTCCATTTGGTCGCAAAAAGATAATAAGGCGCTCCTTATTTGCGCAATTTCCAATCCCGCATTTTCCTGCGAAATGGTTTTGGCGGCCACGTTGCGCGTCAAATTTGCAAAACGACCGCTGACGGCCACGACGTCATTGACGTTGAGCCGGAGCCGCTGAAAGGCGTCCGTCAGCGCCTGGAGCGCTTCCTGCGTTTTATCGGCGCCGATCATTCCCCGCACGTCTGCCGGGGTCGCCGTCATCGCCGACGTCGGGATCAGGGCGCCTTTCGATTTCACCGCTTCATACAGATCGTTTAAAAAAGGCAGCGTTTCTTCTTCCATAAAAACCAGGTCGATCTGGTTAAAATGAAGCCGGATCTCGTCCTGGTTATATTCAATTTCTTTACTGATCAATGCGGAGATCAGGCCGTCCTGGTTCATGTCGGCGTAATTGTTGAGCCTGCGGAGGATTAGCGGAATATACCATTTGGCGAGGTCGAACCCAAAGAACAGCAGCACTTTAGCGTCCGCCAAAGCGCTTTTCAGCCGGAGCGGGATTTTCTGGTCGTCTCCCAGGAGCGAAAAAACGAAGGTATAAAACTGGTCGAACGTGGTGATCAGCGAATCCTCGTTCCCAATATTTCCATAGAGGTTATAAACGATCGGTCCGGGCGTCGGCTCGTCGGTATTCCCTTTGTGCGAAAAATACTGAAAATCAACTTTCACGCCCCGCCGGTCGAAGGCCTCCTTTAAATAAGTATCCGGCGAACAACTGACGATTGCTTTGAATGGAATTTGCGCGATCAGGTCGTAAACGGCATGGGGTTGGGCGCTCTTATAAAAATCGGACAGTTCCATATTGAACCTCAGCCGCGTAATACCCGAAGGTTTGGGTTCGGTAAAAATAAACAGGTTGTCGAAGCGGTTATCGAGTTTGAAAGCGGTGGTAGCCAGGTGGTCTTTGAGCTGTTCGTGTATTTTTTTTCCGTCTTTGTCCATCGCAAACCGAGGCCCTAAAAAAAGCGCGCACTGCCCTTTCTCAATATAACTTTCGCTGATGATCACATTTGAATCCATGGTCTGGTCAAAAATAGGGGTAAAACAAGACAGAATAAATTACGGCGCTATAGCGCGGATTTCAGGGCCGTAATTTACTAAATATATATGAATTATTTATCGGTTTTTTTGAACCCTTCAAAATTTGCGCAAAAGAACCTTACGATATAATACAATATAGCTATATCATCCGAATTCAGGAGGATTAACATTCAAAGTAAAAAATAATTTTTTATATAGAGGCATAATTCTTGCAGCGGAGCCAAAAAAAAGGGAAAGACGAGCTAAATTCGTCTTTCCCAATCGAGGAAGTCATATAAAAATCAAAACCGTCCCTTTAGGCAATAATTTTTGTCTGGTATGCTACGATCAGCGTCAGGGCGACTGCAGAAACCATTGAAACCCAGAAAAACCGCGCCCAAAAATTATGGTAATGGATCAGATCCTTGGTTTGGTCGTCGTCGCGCGCATTCTCGCCAATGACGTAAGGCAGTATATATCCCAAATATTCAAAACGGATCTGATCGTACAGGTGATCGTCGCGGTAGTCCTTAAAATTTCTTCTGGCGTCGATGAGGGTATATAAATAATATCTGAAATTAACGCCGCCCAAGATAGCGGCCAGGGCAAGACCGGCCACCGCTAAAGCCAAAAACTTATCCATTGGATGTATATTTAATATGTTTATGAAATTAATTCGATTAAAATAAATACGAAAATAATTGGCTAATAGTTCCCTGCTTTCGGATTAAATTTTAGCTTGCGCTTTTATTATTAAAAACTAAATTTGTTAACGCATTCTTACCTAATCCGTCTTTCCGTCAAAAAAAATTCCAAACCGCCGCCCATTTTGGCCTTTTATTTGTAAGGGTTAACATTTATTTATCACAGGATTAATAGCCAAACGTCAAAATAAATATACTTTTGCGCTTTTAAAAGAGCAGGCGCACGCCGATGCGGCGCCGTTTGGCGGAGATCGTTCCCAATTAATTTTCAAACCAACATTAATAAAAAAGGATGGATATGTCTTCTTTGGTCAACTTCATACCGCTGTTTGGGGTATTGAGTTTAATTTACATGGTTTTTTTATGGCTCTGGGTCAATAAACAGGACGCCGGCAACGATAAAATGCAAAGCATCGCCTCTGCTATCGCCGACGGAGCCCTCGCGTTCCTCAACGCCGAATACCGCGTTTTGGGCGTGTTCGTTTTGGCCGCCGCCGTCGGATTGGGTTTCCTGGCACAGTATGAAGACGCGAGTCTCCTGATTATGGTCGCTTTTGTCATTGGGGCCATTTTTTCGGCCACCGCCGGGAATATTGGAATGCGGGTAGCCACCAAAGCCAACGTCCGCACCACGCACGCCGCGCGCACCAGTATGGCGCAGGCGCTCAAAGTTTCTTTTAACGGCGGCTCTGTGATGGGACTTGGCGTAGCGGGACTTGCCGTGCTGGGTTTAAGCCTGTTATTTATTATTTTCTATAACCGTTTCATGGGCGGCCAGATGACCAGCGTCCGAATGATGGAGCAAACCCTCGAAGTGCTTTCGGGATTTTCCCTGGGCGCGGAGTCCATCGCTTTGTTTGCCCGCGTAGGCGGCGGCATCTATACGAAGGCTGCGGACGTCGGCGCCGACCTTGTCGGTAAAGTCGAAGCCGGTATTCCCGAAGACGACCCCCGCAACCCTGCGACCATCGCCGACAACGTAGGCGACAACGTGGGCGACGTGGCCGGCATGGGCGCCGACCTTTTTGGTTCTTATGTGGCGACCGTTTTGGCGTCTATGGTGTTGGGCAATTACCTCATTGGCGATAACGCGGGTCTTAATTTCAAATTCGGCGGTATAGCGCCCATCGTATTGCCTATGTTCATGGCGGGCCTCGGGATCATATTTTCGATTATCGGGATGCAGTTCGTTCGCATCACCGACGCGGACGTCAGCAACAACGCCGTCCAGGGCGCCCTCAATCGCGGAAACTGGATTTCCATCGCCCTGACCGCCGTCGCCGCTTATTTTTTGATCCAGTGGATGATGCCCGATTCTTTTAATATGAAGCTTCACAGCGTAGATACGGTTGTTACTTCCCTTAATTTATTTGAGGCGGTGATCATCGGCCTGGTCGTCGGCGGCGCCATCGCGGCGCTTACCGAGTATTATACAGGCATGGGCAAAAAGCCGGTCAACGATATTATTCAAAGTTCCGCCACCGGCGCAGGCACCAACGTCATCGCCGGTCTGGGCGTCGGGATGATGTCCACCGCTTATCCCGTTTTACTATTTGCAGGCGCCATTTACGGCGCTTACTCCTGTGCCGGTTTTTACGGCGTAGCGATCGCCGCTTCCGCTATGATGGCGACCACGGCCATGCAGTTGGCCATCGACGCCTTCGGCCCCATAGCAGATAACGCCGGCGGCATCGCCGAAATGTCCGAACTCCCTAAGGAAGTCCGCGAGCGCACCGACGTGCTGGACGCCGTAGGAAACACCACTGCCGCCATCGGAAAAGGATTTGCAATCGCTTCCGCAGCGCTGACTGCCCTGGCGCTTTTCGCCGCCTACGTCCGTTTCACCGGCATTCCTGGCATCGATATTTTTAAAGCCGACGTTTTAGCGGCGCTGTTTGTCGGCGGCATGATCCCCGTCGTGTTTTCCGCCCTCGCCATGAACGCCGTCGGACGCGCTGCCATGGACATGGTCAACGAAGTACGGCGTCAGTTCCGGGAAATTCCGGGCATCATGGAAGGCACCGGAACGCCGGATTATGCCAAATGTGTAGATATATCAACAAAAGCTGCGCTGCGCGAAATGATCATGCCGGGCGCCATCACCATTATCACCCCTTTGCTGATCGGTTTCATTATGGGCCCCGAAGCTCTGGGCGGTTATATGGCGGGCGTTACGGTGAGCGGCGTGCTATGGGCTATTTTCCAGTCCAACGCGGGCGGCGCCTGGGACAACGCCAAGAAATCGTTTGAAAAAGGCGTTTTGATCAACGGCGTAAAAACTTTCAAAGGTTCGGACGCCCACAAAGCGGCCGTCACCGGCGACACCGTTGGCGACCCTTTCAAGGATACTTCCGGTCCTTCGATGAATATCCTCATCAAACTTTCCTGCCTGATCGGTCTGATCATCGCGCCCATCCTCGGATCCCAATACCGCAAGTCGCATCCGAACACCGGCATTGGCGAGCGGTCTGAAATTCCGTATCAGAAAGCTGCTCCTTCAGCGCAGCCTTCGACGTATCATCTGAAATAGGCTTTTTTTGCGAAGAGACATAAAAAAACCGGCTATCGTAAGCGTTTACGATAGCCGGTTTTTTTGTGTACATTCAGTAAACCTTTACTCTGTTAACCGACCGCTTTTTACCAGCGTAGATTTGATGGATTGGACAAATGTAAGTTCCACTTCTAATGCGTCTGCAATTTGAATCTAAGCATAAAACAATAATATTAAAGTATAATAAAAATATTAATAAAAATATTTTTATTATTAGACGCAACAATATACCTTTACCTTCAAGATTTATAAGAATAATATTTATTAAATAATCAGTATTAAACAGAAAGTTATGAAAAATCGAACAACCGCTGCTTTATTAGCGCTTTTTTTAGGAGGAATAGGAGCTCATAAATTTTATTTAAGGAAAACTGGGGTTGGAATTCTATATCTTGTTTTTTGTTGGACATTTATTCCTTCAATTATTGCATTTATAGAGGCAATAATCTTTTTTACTATGAGCGACGAGAAGTTTGATCTAGTTTATAATACTAATGCTTTATTATTAGGAGCCTATAAAAATGCTGCTGTTGTAAGCAGCACAGTTGTTTCTACGCCAGTCCATATTGTCAATAATCAATTTAGCGACGGGCATAAAAATGTTGGTAAAATTGAAGTATCTGACGAATTAGAAAAACTTCACAATCTTAAGGAAAAAGGAGTGATCAACGAAATAGAATTTGATAAGCGAAAAGCGCATCTTTTGAGTTAATTATGCTAAAAATAGAAACGCGTATGTTTTGATACGTTAAATTTTAGAGATAAAAAATTGTAAACCGCACGGCAGAGACGGCAAGCATGCCGTCTCTATATAGAGTTCATTTTTCCGTTCAGCGGAATCCGGCTCAATCGCTTTCCCGTTAGCGCCAGCACCGCGTTGCCGATCGCGGCGGCGATCGGGCCAATCGGCGGTTCGCCCACGCCACGCGGCGGGCCGGTCGATAATAAAACCACTTCCACCTCGGGCGAATCTCGCAGGAGCAAGATATTATAATAGCCCAGTTTATTAGGCGTAACTTTTCCGTCTACAATCAAAATTTCTTCGGTCAGCGCGGCGCTCATGCCCATGTGAATGGCGCCTTCGCATTGGGCGCGGACGCCATCGGGGTTAATGATTAGTCCCGGATCGATCGCGCAGGTTACTTTGAAAACTTTGATTTTCCCATTGACCATCCCGGCTTCAACGACCTGGGCGACGGGCGTGTGGACGTCTGTGCAGCAGGCGATCCCGTGCGCGCGGCCCGGCGCGAGGGGTTTTCCCCAGCCCGCCTTTTCGGCGGCGGCTTTCAGGACGCCTTTCAGCCGGACGCCCGCCTCGTCGTCGGCAATGTGTTTGAGCCGGAACTCCAGCGGGTCTGCTTTAGCGGCGCGCGCCAGGTCGTCCATGAAACTTTCGATGGCAAAGGTGTTGGCCAGCAGACCTAGCCCGCGCCACCAGCTTGTGGCGAACGGAAGCAAACAGCGCCAGAAAATGGTTTTGACGTTCGGGATGGCCGAATATTGAATCATGCCGCCGCGCCAGGCGCCAAAGTCGGCCCCAAAAACGGCGGGCGCAAAACTGGGCAATAGCGCGGAACCAAACGCCACGTCGCCGCTCGACGTGTTGTGTTCCAGCGCCTGGATGGTTCCGTCAGCGCCGAGTTTTGCTTTCAGCAAATGGGCGGTCGGCGGACGCAAATAAGAGTTTTGAAATTCCTCGCTTCGTTCAAAAAAACAATGGACGGGTTTGCCGACAGCTTTTGAAAGAATGGCGGCCTCTTTTGCATGAGGCGTGTGGAGCCGTCGACCAAATCCGCCTCCCAAATAGGCGGGCTGCACGTCGACGGCGTCGTCGCTGAGGCTGAGGGCTTTGGCCACCTCGCCGCGCGTCAATTGTACCACCTGGGTGCTCATTTTGATGGTCGCTTTTTTTTCCTGCGCGTCCACGAGGGCGCCGTTGGGTTCCATTTGAGCGTGGGCCCCGATAGGCGTATGAAAAGAACCCGTCAGCACGCCTTCGCCGCCCAGATATTTATCAGAATCTCCTTTAATTTGTATCACGTTGCGGACGCCTTTTCCGACTTCGATCAGCGCTTCAATATCCGGCTGATTCCAGGTTTTTGAGGGCTTTTCCCAGTTGATTTCCAACGCCTGCTTTGCGTCCAGCGCCTGCGTCCGCGTGGCGGCGACCACGCCTACAAATTCTTTAGCGACGACCACTTTTACCACGCCGGGCATAGTTTCGGCCTTGCCCGTTTTCGCGCTTTTAAAAACCGCGCCGATGAAAGGCGGGCGGGCGACAGCCCCGTAAAGCATCCCGGGCATGGTCGCGTCAATCCCAAACAGGGGTTCGCCTTTTACTTTGGCGACCAGGTCCACGCGCGGCAGGGGTTGGCCTATGATTTTGAAATCCGCTATTTCTTTCAATTTAGGTTTATCTTTCGGGATTTCCCAATGAGTAGACTTAGCGGCGACTTCGCCGTAGCTAATAGATTTACCGCCGCCTGTGATGATTCCTTTATCCGCGCGCAAACTGCTAGCCGGGACGTTCAATAGCGCAGCGGCGTTGTTTTTCAGCATTTCCCGCATCTGCGCGGCCAGGTTTCGAACGACGTCATATAAATTAGCGACCGAATCGCTGCCTCCCGTCACCGTGGGATCGACGGGGCCGCGCGCGGAATGGGCGTGAACCACGCGTATATTTTTCCAGTCCGTTTCCAATTCTTCCGCAGCGATCTGACCCAGGGCGGTAAAGACGCCCTGCCCCATTTCTACTTTTGGCGAATGGAGCGTGATCGTCCCGTCGGGCGCGATCTCGAACCATATATCCGGCGCGTAATGATTTTTATAACTTTGTAGTTTGCCGTCGTTGGCCATTTGGCCGAGCTTGCGGCGCAGCGGACCGCATTCAACCAACGTGACGCCCAAAGCAATCCCGCCGACCGTTCCGGCGCGGATCAAAAATTTGCGCCGGGAGAGTTTCCACTTATTTTCCATGGCTTATATTTTATGAGGCGCGGTTTGGCCGGCTAGCGCGGCGGCGCGGTGAATGGCTTTCCGTATCCGGAAATACGTCCCGCAACGGCAAATATTAGCGACGTTGTTATTAATATCTTCGTCCGTGGGTTGAGGAATATGTTTCAGGAGGGCGGCGGCGGACATCATAAATCCAGGCTGGCAATAGCCGCATTGCGGAACGACCTCTTCAATCCAGGCCTGTTGGACGGGGTGCAGCGCGTCGCCCTGAGCCAGCCCTTCAATGGTCGTTATCTTTTTGCCTTCGGCAAATTTGACGGCAAAAGAACAGGAGCGAACAGGGTCGTCGCCGACGTGAACCGTGCAGGCGCCGCACATCGCCGTCCCGCAGCCAAATTTTGTTCCTTTCAGACCGAGATAATCGCGGATGATCCAGAGCAGGGGCGTTTGCTCCGGCGCTTCAACCGTTTGGGCGGCGCCGTTGAGTTCAAAATGTATTTCCATGTTTGGCTGTCAGCTTTCAGCTATCAGCCGTCAGCTACGTTTTTTTGACTATTAATCAATGACATACAAAATAAACGCCGGAACTAGTCTTTCGGCAAAACGGCGCCGTTGTCGGCCCATTCGCGGACGTATTTGGCAAAGGTCGGTTGATCCAGCGGCGGGAGCGCTCGGTTGGCGCCGGGATTCCAGCCCCAGAGGACGAGCGAATCCTGCGTCAGGTGACGCACCAACTCCGCTAGATTTTTGCCGCCGTTGCGCGAACGGTCCAGCATGACGCGGCCAATTCCGCCGTCCGATAATCCCTGCCAGGCCATGCTGCGGGGCGCCAATCCCCATTTGGGGGCGCCGGGAACGCCGGAATAAGCATTATTTTCTGTCTGGTGGCAAGTGTTGCAGCGCATAGCGGGCAGGCCGTGATCGTCTTTTCCGCGCTGCACGTTGAACAAATGCACGTGGCGGTCGTCGCCCTGGCGGGGGAAATCGTCCGAAGGATGGCAGTTCATACAGCGCGGGCTGCGGAGGACGGTCATTATTTTGCCGTAAGCGGCCCGGGAAACGGCCGGATCGGCGGTTTTAGGCACGGGCGAAGTCGGCGATAAAGCGGCCGTCAGCCCAAAAAAACCGGTTAAAAGGGATGCAATATAAAGGGTATTTTTTTTCATGGCGTTTCTCTTTCTACAAATATAAACAAATATTTAGGGTCAGATAATAAATTTCGTCTTCGGCGCTGTATAAAGTTTGAGAAAATAATGCGCCACTATAACAAGGCGCTTCAATTAATAAAACTTAATAACCGGGGCAATTGAAGATAGAAGTTGTTTATGCGAATAATGGGTTGAAAAGTAACAATAGCGGTTAAATACCGAGCTGCCTTTTGCGGATATTTAACTATAAGCCATTGTGGATACAGCGTTTCTGGGTTACCTTTTAGTTCGACCCTTCCTCAGATTGAGCACAGTCTGAGGGAGCGGTTATACATGACTCATATACGGCTTATATGTGAATCATATACGGCTTATGTACGGCTTATGTACGGCTTATGTACGGCTTATATATGACTCAAGGGGTTAACGAATAATAAGGATGAACGGACGTCCGGGTCGGAATTTACGGGAGGAAAGAGACCATGCTCCCGTTGTACGGACTTCCGATCTTCGGGGTCTATCGTCCCGGAGGCTTTTTTGGATTTTTTTAACCCATTATTCGCATTATTTATTAAATTCAATTAATGATTCCGCGGATCCACTCCCCAGTTCAATTTTTCCCGAAGGGTTTTGACAAAACTTTCGTCCTGCAACTGGACGAGGCGAACAGAAAAATCGCAACTCCGCACGGCGAGCTGATATTCAGAATTGATGGTTTCGGAGCGCGAGTCAAGGGTGCAAAGAAAATTCTCGGCGCGGCCTTCTATTTCAAAAGATAACACCGACGTATCGGAAATCACGACGGGGCGCACGTTGAGGTTGTGGGGCGCGACGGGCGTGATCACAAAATTGCCGGAGTTGGGGAAAATAATGGGTCCTCCGCAACTGAGCGAATAGCCGGTAGAACCGGTGGGCGTGGCAACGATCAGGCCGTCCGCCCAGTAGGAATTGAGGTAAGCGCCGTTGAGAAAAGTATGGATCGTGATCATCGACGAGGTATCCCGTTTCAGCAGGGTACAGTCGTTGAGGGCGAAGCGAGTATCTCCAAAAATGGGCAGGTTGGATTCTAAATAAAGCAGTTTGCGGGTTTCTACGACGAACTGGCCTTTGGCGAGCGCGCCTAGCGCCGATTCGATCCGCAATTTGCCGATGCTGGCCAAAAATCCGAGCCTGCCGAGGTTAATTCCCATGATGGGGACGCCGCTGTCGCGCACCAGCAAAATGGCGTCCAGGATGGTTCCGTCGCCGCCCAGGCAGATTACGAAATCGAAGACATGGGTTTTAAAATCAAGGTGATTTTCGATGGTCGCCACGTCGCGCTGGAACGTTACTTTATTTTTTAGTTGTTCCAGGTAGGGGCCGTAAATATATATATTTACTCCTTCCCGATGCAGGGCGTCCATGAGCGACTGCACATACGGAACATCGGAATCGTGTAAAACTTTGGAGTAGACGGCTATCTGCATATTAAAAAGTAGCGCTATAATGTATATAAAGTCCTTTTTCGTTCAGATGGTTGACGCTGTATTCTATTTTAAATACAATATCGTAAGCGAACACGAGATTTAGCCCGGCGCCGTAACTATACAATAACCGGTTGGCAAAAGAATTGACGGCGGGATTGTTGTACGGATTGTTGGCTCCCCCGAGGTCGCCATCAAGGGTCGCGTAGGCTGAAAACGGCAATATGCGAAACGCTTTTACGGGCATGTATCTGCCGAGGTCGAGCAACGACCGGTAAAACTCGTAGCGCAGGGTATTTTTGGTCAGGCCAAAATCAATGCCGTCCACCACGTAGTATTCATAGCCGCGCAAATAGTCGGTTCCATAGCCCAGCGCTTTGTTCAAATTGTAGGGACGGGTCCCGCGGACGAGGTCGGTCTGCACATGCTCCACAGTTTCAAAACTCCACCGGTCGGCGAGGGTAAAATATTTTCCCGCCCGGACGCCTACCAGCAGGTCGTCGACATTATCGGTCGGCAAAAAACCGTCCTTGACTGCGTAGGCATTGAAAACATAGCCTTTTTTAGGATAAAACTTCAAATCGCGCCGGTCGATGGCAATTCCGTAGGCCAGCGACCAATATCGCTGTCGGCTACGGGCATCTAAAAAATATTCCGGGTTATAGGAGGCAGCGATGGTATCCTGGATACGGCGGTCATGGTAACTAAGATTAATTTCCTGGGTCGTGAACAATCCGGGCCTGTAAATGAGGCTGGCGTCAATGTTATATTGTTTGAGCAAAGGCGACAAATTAACGCTATCCACTACAAACAATTGTTTGTTATGGAAGGTGGCGTAATTGACCTCTTTGTTCTGACTATAGTTGAAATTAGCCGCAAAACCCAGAGTTTGCGCTCTGTTAATAAACGGAAGCCCATAGCTAAGCGCAATTTTTGGCGTATAGCCGCCCTGTATAGTGACGCCGAGCGGGTCGCGGTTGCCGGTAAAATTATAATATAAAAGTTGCAGGCCGTAGTTGACGCGGTTGAGCGCATGATGTTTTTCGTTCCACCAGACGTTAAAATTACGGTCGGCGAGAGAAAAGATTGGGATTGGATAAAGATACCAGGTTTCGACCAGTTTGATGGCTACGGTCGCGTGGTTATCCGGCGACCAGTCTTTGACGTTCATCACTACCAGCGTAAATAATCCGGTGCTGGCCAGCCGCTTTCGGTTTGTTTCGAGGGCGTCGGAAAAATTCTGGAGCAGAATGGTATCGCCTACGCTAAAAGTAAGTTCGCGGGTGATGATCCGGGATTTGGTTTTAACATTTCCTTCGATGGTAATTTTATTAATGATTACGTAGGTCGAAGGGTTCAAGGTCGTCTGAGCGCTTGTTCGGCTCAACGCCCCGGCGAAAACCAGGCATAAAAAAAGTCGTATTAACATTCAGGGCGCAAATTATATAGAATATATCAACAATTCAAGGGACGGAGCTTTCAAAACCTTACTCCATGGTTTTTAAAAATGCCTGCATCTTTTCAAATCGTCGCATTTGATCTTCATAGACGGTTTTATTGGCCGGATTTGGCTCAAAAACCGCCGTCTCCGTCATGGGCGGAAAGGGAGCCATCCTCAGCGCCTCCCGGCCCATCATAACCGCTCCGCGCGCGGACGCCCCGACGGAGTCGCCTACGACCACGGGAATCTGAAAAACGTCCGCCGCGATCTGCAGCCAGAGCGGGCTTTGCGCAAAACCGCCGCCCGCCAGTATGCGACGGACGGGCGTCCGTTCGTTCAACACCCGCGCGATTGAATACAAATGGTACACGACGCCTTCCATGGCGGCGCGGATAAAATGCGCCGTCCCATGGCGCGCGCCGATCCCCACGAAGGCGCCCCGGATATTTTCGTCCCAAAGCGGCGACCGTTCGCCCAATAAGTAGGGCGCCATCAGCAACCCGTCCGATCCCGCCGTGGCGAGCCCAGCCGAAGCGTAAAAATCTGTATAGGAAAGCGGGCTTTGCAACAATTGTTCTTTCAGCCACTGCAAAATAAAACCGCCCGCATTGGCCCCCCCGCCCGCCACCGGACGAGCGGCGTCCAGCAGATAGCAAAATGTACGCATTTCCGGGTCGGTATGGATTTCCGGTATGAAAGCGCGGACGGCGCCGCTGGTGCCGATGGTCAACGTTAGGTCGCCCGCGCGGGTCGCGTCGGAACCGAGGTTGGCCAGGCAGCCGTCGCTGGCGCCGATGATTACGGGCGTTCCTTCGGGAAGTATTTTTTTTTCCTCTTTATTGACCGGAAAGCCGTTTTCGCCCCAATAGAAAATATGCTGCGGGGCGACCAGTCCGGGCAGACGGTCCGGGGTTAGCCCGGCAAGTTGTAGCGCCGCAGGTTCCCATTGCAGCGAGCAGATATTCATCAGGCCGGTCGCCGAGGCCGTCGAATGGTCGCAAGCCCAGACGCCAAAAAAACGGAAAAGAATATATTCTTTGATCCCGACAAAGCGCGCCGCGCGGTTGAAAACGTCTGGTTGAAACCGGCGCATCCAGATCAGTTTCGACAAGGGCGACATGGCGTGCAGGGGAGTACCGGTCAGGTGGAATAAATCCTGCCGGGTTTCGCGGAGTTCGCGGGCAATTTCTGACGCGCGGTTGTCCGCCCAAATGATGCAAGGGGAAATCGCGGCGCCGTATTCATCGACCGCGATCAGCGTGTGCATGGCCGCCGAAAAACTAACTCCGGTTAGCGGGCCGGCATCTTTGCAGGCGCTGTAAACTTCCAAAAGCGCCTGTAGGGTAGCGGCAACTATTTGCTCCGGGTCCTGCTCTGCCCAATCTTCCTGCGGCCGCTGCGTGAGATAGCCGGTGCTCCGCGCGCAGATCTGGAATCCGACGTCGTCGAACGCGACTGCTTTGACGGAGGTAGTGCCGACGTCGAGGCCGATAAAAAAGGGAGTTAGCGTCATGGAATGATAAGAACGTCATTTTTTGACGGATGGCGTCCCCTGACAGGCATTAAATTAAAAAATACCTGTTTTTAATTCACACCGCAAACTCAATTCCCTGCGCCAACGACATTTTAGCTCCATAATTAATTGTGTTTGTCTGGCGGCGCATATAGCCTTTCCAGGCATCCGAACCGCTTTCGCGGCCTCCGCCGGTTTCTTTTTCGCCGCCAAACGCGCCGCCGATCTCCGCGCCGCTGGTGCCGATGTTAACGTTGGCGATGCCGCAGTCGGAACCGGACGCCGAAAGGAAATATTCCGCCTCGCGGACGCTGTCGGTCATGATGGCGGAAGAAAGTCCCTGCGGCACGTCGTTTTGCAGGCTGACGGCGCCTTCGAGGGTTTTATATTTGATCAGGTACAAAATCGGCGCGAACGTTTCGTGTTGCACGATCGGGAAATGGTTTTCGACCTCCGCAATGCAGGGCCGGACGTAGGTTCCGCTTTTGTAAGCGTCGCCTTGCAATACGCCTCCTTCTACCAGAAAAGTTCCGCCCTGGGCTTTGACGGCCTCTATTCCCGACAAATAATTTTGGACAGCCAGGTGATCAATGAGCGGGCCGACGTGATTGGCGGAATCTAAAGGATCGCCAATTTTAAGTTGGCTATATGCTTTTTGCAGTTTTTGCTTTACGGCATCGTAAATACTTTCGTGAATGATGAGGCGGCGGGTGGAAGTGCAGCGCTGTCCGCAGGTTCCAACGGCGCCAAAAATGGCGCCGATCAGCACGTTATCCAAATCCGCGCTGGGGGTAATGATGATCGCGTTGTTGCCGCCGAGTTCTAAAATGGAGCGTCCGAGACGCACGGCGACGGTCTGGGCCACGATCTTGCCCATCCGGGTGCTGCCGGTGGCGGAGATCAAAGCGACGCGCGGGTCGCGGGTCAAAAATTCGCCGATTTCATAATCGCCATTGATCATGCAACTGACTCCCTCCGGGACATTGTTTTCTTTCAGCACCGCTTTCAGGATATTCTGGCAGGCGATTGCGCAAAGCGGCGTTTTCTCCGACGGTTTCCAGATGCACACGTCGCCACAAACCATTGCAATCATGGCGTTCCAGGACCAGACGGCCACCGGGAAATTGAACGCCGAAATAATCCCCACCACGCCCAACGGGCGCCATTGTTCGTACATCCGGTGATCCGGGCGCTCGGATTGCATTGTCAGGCCGTATAATTGTCGCGACAGCCCGACGGCAAAATCGCAAATATCAATCATTTCCTGGACTTCTCCCCAGCCCTCCTGAAGGCTTTTGCCCATTTCGTAAGAAACGAGCCGGCCCAGCGCGTCCTTATTTTTGCGTAGCGCTTCGCCGTATTGCCGGACGACCTCGCCCCTTTTGGGCGCCGGGATGTTGCGCCAGGTCAGAAAAGCGGTTTGGGCGGTCTGAATAATTTCTTCGTATTGCGCGCGGGTCGTAACGCCGACAAAACCGATCGTCTCGCCGTCCACCGGGGAGACGGATTTCAGATATTCTGCCGACGCAAAATCGGTCAGGCCGGTACTGGTTCCTTTGTTTTCTTTGGTTAAGCCGAGTTGAGCTAAAAAATCTTGCATAAGCGGGTATAATCTGGTTATGAAATATTTGATTTGTTACGCCGGCTCGCCGGGTCGATTGCAGACTTCTTTGAAAAGCGCCAAAGTTCGGCTAAAAAAACGAATTATCCGGCGGCGGCGGGACGGATAACTTGTATATTTGCGTAAAAAGCGTTTAATCGCTTGCCGGAAAATAATGATAGAAAACACAGATAATCTTTTGCGCCTGAAAGAACGGGGCGAAATAGCGGTAGAACTGGGCGAAAGTTACTATCGCGAGTTTAAAAGCGCTTGGGTAGGGCCGCCCGACGCTAAAAAACCGCGCGAGCTAAAAGATATATTTTACGACATTGCAAAAACTTTGGTAGCGTTCGCGAACGCCGACGGCGGGGAATTGTTTGTCGGGATTGAAGACGATAACACGATGACGGGCGTTCCTTATACTGGCGAAAAGTTGGACGCCATACTGCACGCTCCGGAAAACTATATTCTTGCAGAAACGCCCGCGCCGATCAAAAGAAAGAACGTCATTGACTACGATGGCAAAAAAGTTATTCTTTTTTCGGTGGATAAAGGCTCGAAATACGTTTGTCAGACTTCTAAAGGCGAGTGTTTTGTCAGAAAAGACCGCGAAAGCGTTCCGGCTTATGCAGACGGCGTCCGATATGCGCGAGAGGAAGTTTTTTCTTTAGAGTACGACCGGCAATTCAACGACCTGGCCAACGTGACGGATTTAGATCTGGCCCTAGTTGCAACTGTTGGCCGCGAAATCACGCACATTAAAACCATTTCGCCGGAAAAGTTTTTGCAGCTTATGGAATTGGCCGAGTTTGACGGCGACAGATTGAGGCTACGAAAAGCCGCGCTACTGCTTTTTGCTAAAAATCCGAATAAATGGCACCCCCGGTCAAGGATACGCATTCTGAAAATTAACGGAGCGGAGGAAAGATCCGCGCCTGATTATAATGTCACGGAAATGGCCGACGTCGACGGCAATATTTTTCAACTGCTCGAACACGGGTGGGAAGCGCTCCGGCCTGCGCTGAATGAAACACGCTATTCTGAGGACGGTTTATTTAAAACCCAAACCATTTATCCTGAAGACGCCTGCCGGGAGGCGCTGGTCAACGCTATTACCCACCGGGATTACAGCGCCGAAGGCCGCGGAATCGAAATCCGGATCTTTACCGACCGGCTGGAAGTGTTAAGCCCCGGAAAATTATTGTCCAAATTGACCATTGCCGACCTCGAAGAATTGAAGGGCGCCCATGAAACCCGCAATACTTACGTTGCCCGCGTTTTAAGAGAATACGGCTATATCCGGGAACTGGGCGAAGGCATCCGCCGCATTTTTGAGGTGATGAAGCGCGCTGATTTTGTTCCGCCGCAAATCTCTTCGCCGAACAAATCATTTATTGTGGCTTTGTTTAATAAACATATACCCAAAAACAACGGCGAGTAAACCTGACGGTCATAATTTTTAATTTAGGATAAAAATTCTTACTTTTGTCAAAATTACCCGCCGATGAACGCTATACAGGATGTCCAAAAAAAAATAACTCCGCCAAAAGTTTATACCTTAGAAGCATACCTTTTGAAGGAAGAGCGCAGCGTTTCCAAAAACGAATTTTATGATGGCCAAATAATCCCCATGCCCGGTTCAAAATATGCGCATAATAGAATATCGCTCAATACTATTATTGCAATAGATAAAGCAATTTCCGGTTTAGCGACTTATTTTGAAGTACTCCACAGCGATCAAAAAGTATACATTGAAGCCGAGAATACGGCGCTTTATCCCGACGCTTTAGTCATCAGCGAGCAACCGGAATTTTGGCAGGGACGGACCGACCTGATTACCAATCCCGTCGTTATAGTGGAAGTTTTATCGAGAAGTACCCGAAAATATGATTTAAAAGATAAATTTTCTTTATATAAACTCATTCCGTCTTTTAAGGAGTATATTACGATTGAACAAAATAAGCCGGGCGTGGAATCGTGGTTTAAGCAGGACGAAGAAACCTGGAAAATCAATCGCTTTACCGAATTAAATCAAGCGCTTCATATTCGCTCGTTGGGCGTCAATATTCCGCTGGCAGAAATTTATAAACGAATTGAGTTTGTTAAAAAATAAACCGCATAGAGCCCCTTCTTTATTTTCTTTCATCTAAGGCTGGAAGTTCCTGCTCCAGGAAAACAGGGAGCGGGCAAATCCGCAGGCCGTCGGCGCGGTCAAAACGGTCGCCGGCAGGGGTGATTACATATTTAAAATCTGGTTGCAGGTCTTCAACGGATTGATAAAAGCCTTTTGAAATGTTTGGCGCTACGGAAAATTTAATCTCAATACAAACCATTTTTCCACTCGGCGTTATGACAATCAAATCCACTTCGGCGCCGTGGCTTGTCCGGTAATAATAGAATTCAGAAAATTCAGGCGCTTCGTTCATGATTTGTTCGATCGCGTAGCCTTCCCACGAAGCCCCAATAATCGGGTTGCCGCGTAATTGGTCTATTGTAAAAATACGGAGCATATAATGCAATAAACCGCTATCCCGGATGTATATTTTAGGAGATTTGGTCAACCGCTTGCCGACATTTCTAAAATAGGGCGACAGCCGGCGAATTAAAAAACTTCCTTCTAACAGTTCTAAATATTTGTTGACTGTCGGGTGCGTTACGCCCAGCGAATTGGCTAAGGCGCTGGCATTGAGTTGGCCGCCGTGCTGATGAGCCAGCATGGAAAACAGGTTTCTGACCATGACCGCCGAAACGGCAAACCCTAAACGGGCTAAATCTCTGTGAATGAACGTTTCCACAAAATCGTCCATCCATTTACGGCTGATAACGGGTTCCGTCGGCAAAAGCGCGCCGGGAAAACCTCCTTTTATCCAATGTTCTTCCAGCGAATAAAGGGGTTTGATCTCGGAATAAGAAAAAGGGGCTAATTCGTGGTAAGCGATGCGGCCGGCTAAAGTTTCTGTGTTGAGTTTGACAATATGCGGCGAGGCCGAGCCCAGTAAAATAAACCGCGCCGGTACGCGCTTTTGGTCGGTCAGGGCTCGTAGCAAAGCAAATAGTTCCGGACGAATTTGAATTTCATCGATTACTACGCAATCGTTTTCATATCCTTTGAGAAAAGATTGCGCGTCTTCCAATTTAAACCAGTCTTCCGTCAGTTCTAAATCCAAATAAACGGAGGATTTCAAAATTTGTGTTTGCACATACCGCGCAAGCGTTGTTTTGCCAACCTGGCGCGGACCGACCAGACCGACAATCGGCGACCAATTTAAATCTCTGAGGACGGCTTGAGTGATTAAACGCTGTATCATCCCGCAAATATACTAATTAACCGTGCAAATTGAAAATTTTATTTTCAATTTGCACGGTTAATTGGCAAAGCGTTATTTTTTCGGCATCGGAGGCTCCACACTCGACGTAAAAATATCGCGGTGCATTTTCCATTTCCCGTCTTCCTGTTTCCAGGCGACCAGGTATTTTCCATGATCCAGAGAACTATGTTTTGCTCCAAATAATTCATAGACGCCTGTTTCGACCACCACGTCCGGGCCGCCCATTACCTCTTCAGTCGTGATTTTTGCGTCGCTCAGCGCCATATTCTTTTTAGCCATATCATAGAAACCGCCGACCCCTTCGGCGCCGCAAAGTTTTGGCCCGCCCGCAGGCATCAGGCAGCCGTCTTTAGTATAGAGGGAAGTAAAAAGGGCCTTGTCATTTTTCACGACGGCGTCGCTCCACATTTGGTTGGCGGCGGTAATAGCCATCCGGACGGGAGCAAGGTCGAAGACCATTTTTTCGGGGACCATGACGTCTTTTTTGTCGGCGCTTTTGTCGCTGTTGCAACTGGAAAAAAGAAGAACTGCCAGGACAGGGAGAAATAAGGTTTTCATATTAACGAGTTTTTAAAAAGGTAATGAAATAAAATAACAGTGTTATATTTTAGGTAAACGCAGGCATAATGTGTTAGAGCCAAACCGTTTGATTGGGAACTTATATTTTAGCGTTTAAAGATTGTGGTAGCAACAAGCGCGGGTAAGAATTCGTAAATATAGTATTGTTTTTCTATTCCTCCAAACTCAATCCTTATTTTAAAATGATTTCGCGGACAGAATAATTTAGCGAACGTATTCCCCAAAAAAGCATGAATTTGGAGAACGTATTCACGAAATTTAGTTAAAATCATTTTTCAGACGTCGCAAATCCTGATCGCCTGCCGCAGCGAAAAGAGCTTATCTTTATTGACCGGGGAAAACTCCTGCGCGACAAAACCCTGAAACCCCGTGTCGGCGATGGCGCGCATCACGGCGGGGTAGTACAATTCCTGGGTATCGTCGATTTCGTGCCGACCGGGGACGCCGCCGGTGTGGAAATGGCAAATATAAGCGGCATTCTCACGAATGGTGCGGATGACGTCGCCTTCCTGTATCTGCATGTGATAAATATCGTAGAGCAATTTGAAGCGGTCGGAGCCGACCATTTTGCAGAGCGCAACACCCCAGTTAGTGTGGTCGCACTGGTAATCTTTATGGTCAATTTTACTGTTGAGGAGTTCCATGGCCAGCGTGACGTTGTATTTTTCTGCCAGGGGCGCCAGCTTTTTTATACCGGCAGCGCAATTTTTCATACCCGCTTCGTCAGACAGGCCAGCGCGGTTGCCAGAAAAACAGATCAGGTTTTTCATGCCCGCCGCCGCCGCGACGGGAATCGCTTTTTCGTAATGGGCGACGAGCGCGTCGTGGTGTTCCAAATGGTTGAAGCCTCGGGGCAGGCCGTAGCCTTCCGGCTGATCGTAGACCATGCCAACCGTCAGACCGTATTTTTTGACGGCGTCAAAATCTTTTGGCCCCAGCAGGTCGATGGCTTCCATACCGATCTTTTTGCAGGCTTCGCAAAAAACGTCGAGCGGTATATCGTTATAGGTTCCGCGGCAAACGGAATGATGGATGCGTTTGCCGGCGACTGGCTGCGCTTCCGCCGCGACGAGGTTTGCCGGCGTTGACTTTTTCATAAGCGGCACCATGCCTAAGGCGCCGAGGCCGAGGGCCATGCCGGCGGAAAGTTCACGGACAACCCGGCGGCGGGAGAGATTGACGATTTTCATGGCTTCTTATTTTCTAAAAGTGATCGTTAAAGCCGGCGAATATATTTGTTGGTTTTACGTTCTACAAAACTAAGAAAAAAAGTCTGTTCCGTTCGTTTTTAAAATTGGATAAAATTAAATAACCAGATACCGTCCCGGCGACGTCCGCATTGCAGCGGCCGGCTATTATTCCTGGCGAAGATTTCCGGTAAACGCCTATATTTATCCCGTTTTTTCAACCAGTTTTACTCTACCGCTTTTATTCTGCAACCAAAATGAAGTTTTATTTAATCTTCTTCGCTATGTTTTTTATTGCCTCCGAAACACAAATGGCGTAAGCCCAAAGCACTTACCCGGTCTACCAGGGCGCGGATCTCGGGCTAACCTGGCATCCACAAGCCTCCGTTTTTAAAATCTGGGCGCCGACGGCTCAAAAGGCAACCTTGCGTCTCTACAAAACCGGGCTTCCGAACGCACAAAACGCTGATTTAATTGCCGCCATCGGTATGGAAAAATCCGGAGACGGCGTTTGGACGACAAGCACCGACGGCGACCGGAAAGGACAATTTTACACCTTCCAGGTCGAAACTGAAGCCGGAGTCTCCAAAGAAGTTCCCGACCCTTACGCCAAAGCGGTCGGGGTCAACGGTTTGCGCGGGATGGTCGTCGATCTGGCTCAAACCAACCCGGCCGGCTGGGACGCAGACCGAAGCCCGGCATTGCCGCACCCCACCGACGCGATTTTGTATGAAATGCACGTCCGCGATTTTACCATTGCCGCCAATTCGGGCGTCCGCCGCAAAGGAAAATTTGCGGGCGTTGCCGAGACAGGAACAAAAAACCGCGAAGGGCTAACTACCGGGATCGACCATCTGAAGGAACTGGGCGTCACGCACGTTCACCTGCTGCCGGTTTTCGATTATTACTCGGTGAACGAAACCGTGCAAAACAACGCGCAATACAACTGGGGCTACGACCCGCTCAATTACAATACGCCGGAAGGCTCCTACAGTTCCGACGCTTACGACGGCGCGACCCGCATCCGCGAGTTCAAAAGCCTGATCCAGGCGCTCCACGCAGCCGGGATCGGCGTGGTAATGGACGTCGTCTATAATCACACGATGTTGGGCGAGAATTCCAATTTCAACCAGTTGGTTCCTGATTATTATTACCGTCATCGGGCGGACGGGAAATTCTCCAACGGAGCGAGCTGCGGCAACGAGACGGCGTCCGAACAGCCGATGATGCGGAAATTCCTGGTGGAAAGCGTGTTGTTCTGGGCGCAGGAATATCACATCGACGGTTTTCGATTTGACCTCATGGGTTTGCACGATATTGAAACCATGAACGCGATCTCCACTGCGCTCCATTTTTCAAAGCCGGATATCATCCTTTACGGCGAAGGCTGGACGGCGGGCGATACGCCGCTTCCGGAGGCGCAGCGATCAACAAAAGCGCACATCGGCCAGATTCCAGGGGTTGCCGCTTTTGGCGACGACCTCCGCGACGCCGTGAAAGGCAGCGTGTTTGACGCCAAAGACCGCGGATTTGTCAGCGGGAAGGCCGGTATGGAAGAAAGCGTAAAGTTTGGCATCGTCGCGGCCACCCAACATCCGCAGGTCGACTATTCAAAAGTAAATTATTCTAAAGCGCCCTGGGCGGCGCAGCCGACGCAATGCGTCAATTATGTCTCCTGCCACGACAACCATACTTTATGGGATCGCCTCCATAATTCCAACCCGCAGGACGCGGTAGCGACGCGCGTCCGGATGCACCGGCTGGCGGAAACGATTGTGCTGACCTCGCAGGGTATTCCTTTTTTATTGTCGGGAACTGAAATGCTGCGCTCAAAGAACGGCGTGGAAAATAGTTATAACTCGCCCGACGCCGTCAACCAGATCGACTGGTCGCGCAAAACGAACTTCCGTTCTGTTAACCGGTATTTTAAGGAACTGATCCATCTTAGAAAAAAACATCCCGCTTTCCGCATGAGCGAGGCGGAACAGATCCGCCAACATTTACAGTTTTTGCCGGTTTCCGGCGGGGGACTGGTCGCTTTTATGATCTCGGACCACGCCAACGGAGACGCCTGGAAAAAGATCGTCGTCGCATATAATGCCAACCGGACGCCGGTCAATATCGACCTTCCGCAAGGCGGCTGGAAACTGATCTCCGACGGCAACCGGATCGACCAAAAAGGGATAAAGCCGGTCGGCGGGGTGCAATTTGCAGTCCCGGCGCTGAGCGCGGTTATTTTAGCGGAGTAAATACAACCAAAAATACCTGAATGAGTACCCGCGCATTGACCGATCAAATGGGACGAACAATAGAAATCGCTTTTCCGCCCTGCCGGATCGTTTCGCTGGTTCCGTCCATCACGGAGACGCTGTTTGATCTGGGCGCCGGGGATTCGGTCATTGGCGTTACGAAGTTTTGTATCCATCCCGCAGAGGGTGTAGCCGGAAAAATTAAGATCGGCGGCACGAAAAAGTTGAATCTGTCCAGAATTATTGCTTTGCAGCCCGGTCTGATCGTTGGCGCCAAAGAAGAAAACACGCAGACAGAGGTAGAAGCATTGGCGCGACGGTTTCCCGTTTACATGAGCGACGTCCAAACGCTGGCGGGCGCGCTGGAAATGATTCGTCACTTGGGCGTTTTGACGGGTTCGGAAATGGCCGCCGCCGGTTTAACCCAATGCATTCAATCGGAATTTGACGCGCTCCCGCTTATTGAACGGCCAAAACGGACTGCTTACCTGATCTGGCAAAACCCGTATATGGCGGCGGGCGGCGGGACGTTCATCAACGATCTGCTTTGCCGCGCTGGATTCCAAAATGTGTTTAGCGATCTTACCCGCTACCCGGAGATCAGCGCGGAAGGGTTATCGGCCGCAGCGCCGGACGTTGTTTTGCTTTCCTCAGAACCCTATCCGTTTAAAGAAAAACACCTGAACGCCGTCCGGCAGATTTGCCCGGCTGCGAAAGTCGTTCTGGCGGACGGGGAGCTGTTTTCGTGGTATGGGAGCCGGTTGTTGAAAGCGGCGGATTATTTTAGATTGCTAAAGGAAACGCTGTGCTAAAGTTTACCTTATTAAAAACTAAACTGCCAATTCCGTTAAAAGGATGTGTTTAAATTTGCGGAGAATAAGCAGGATATTTTGCAAGCCCATAGCGCTTGAAGAAATAAAAGGCGTGCTGACAGAATACTCTTTGCCGTCCAATACCATAAAATACCAGTTTTCACCAACCACCGCGCAGCCGTAAAGCGGAAGCAGCTTACTGTTTTTTCCCTGAGCAATCAGCATGGCCAGTAAAATTTGCGCAACCGGATCTTTTGATTTTTTGCTTTGCTTATACTCGTGAAAATAAAAATAAGGCTGCTCGATCAGATCAATTGTTACTTTTGCAAGCGTATAATCGGCTATTACATGAAGTTTTTCATTTTGAACAACGCCGGTCAGTTCAACGTCAAAGACGCCTTCAAAATCCGTTTCGTCATAACGAACCATATCAAGCAGGAAAGCGATGAACCTCATTTTCAACGTTTCCTCGTTCCATGAATTGACCCGGCGAATTAATTGCTGGCGGCGATATTCTAATTCCGCGACGTCTGACGTTGTCAGGTTATTCGTAACAGTCAACCACTCTTCGAGTATGGTAAAATTTTCATATACACGGGTTAATCCGAACGTTTTGACGATCAACCCCTCGATCCAGTTGATTTTTTCCGAAGCCGATTTAGCCATGCTGATTGATTTTTACAAAAATACCGCTTTTAAATTGAATTGAACAAAAGCATTGCAAATTTATGGTTTTTAAAGAAACCCTCTTTTTGACTAAAGGGTAATACATTTAGCCAAAAAAGTTATTATCCTTTTCCTCTTTTTCCATCCGTTCTGCATCTCCCAATTGTTAGAAGCATATTATTCAAATAAAAACAAAAGGCTTACCCTCTTTCTATTACAAATAACGGCTAAACTTACCCTCACTTTGTGACAAAAAACTCTAAAATTGCCCCCTTTTTGTGACAAAAATATCTTATAATTGCCCTCACTTTGTGACAAATCAGGTTTATATATAATTGGAACTGAATCTAATTTCAGTATTTTGGCCAGTTCAAATACGGAAGCCGGGAAGCAGGCGAAGCGCTTCGCACCATTGAGAAAGCGCTTTTACTGTATTTAGTATATCCATATACCGCAACGCGGCTGCCGTTTCTTCCGGACAAAATGGGCGGATAAACAATATCCGCAATAAAAAGAAACCGAATAATTCCATGACGCCTATGAATTTACTTAGCCGGGATTTTTTTACCGCTTATAAAGATCGTCTGGATTTCGACCTCAACGAAGCGTTCAGGCAATTGTTAGACAAGCCTGAAACCCGGGAAGATTTTAAATTCCACTTGGCCAGCGCTGCCGTGCATTCTTCAAATATTGAAGGCAATACGGTCAGTTTTGATACTTATTTGAAAGCCAGCGAACATCATTTGCATCTCAAAACGAAAGAAATAAAAGAAATTGAAGACCTGATCAAAGCGTATCAGTTTGCGAAAGAGAACGAGCTGACGCTTAAAAACATATTGAAAGCCCATGAGATCATGACTGCCTCTATTCTGCTAAAAAAAGAACGGGGCAAAATACGCAGCGTTCAGGTGGGGGTCAGAAGCGAAGGCTGGCTTATTTATTTAGCCGTCGAACCGGAACTCGTAAAAAAAGAGCTCGAAAAGGCGCTACAGGACGTTGATCTTTTACTTGCCGCCGATTTAACCGCGGAAGAGGTTTTTTATTACGCTGCCTACCTGCATTTAGCGTTTGTCAACATCCATCCTTTTGTGGACGGGAACGGCAGAGCCACCCGGCTCCTTGAAAAAT
This sequence comes from Chitinophagales bacterium, assembly GCA_038230555.1. GTDB lineage: Bacteria > Bacteroidota > Bacteroidia > Chitinophagales > Saprospiraceae > JAAFJT01. The sequence continues at coordinate 39,119 of JBBRMZ010000001.1, read as the reverse complement.
GGTTTTTGGCAAAAAAACTTGGCGGTAAAGCCTGGTTTATCACTTCGGAAAAAAATTATTGGGATAACAGGGCAGTTTATTATAAAAATCTTCAATTGGGCGCAAATTATTATACCGTGCAGTATGAAAAAAGTATCCCATTTTTGCTGATGACGCCCGACGCTTTAAAGAATGTTGAATAAACGCCGACTATCCTAAAAAACAATTTTAGAAGAAACTTCAAAGCCCTGGATCGTTTTTCGCCGACGCCGCTTTCAAATCTTTCATCGTTCCGTATGGTTTTTGCTTTTTCAAAGAACCCTGCATAGAAAGGGAGCCTTTCTTGCTATATACCTTGATGTGGTCCTAATCATGATTGGCGGCTTGCATTAATCCACCCATTGTTTCATATAATTCCAATCATGCGAATAATGGGTTAAAAACCAGCATTAACGGTTTGACGCCGGGCTATCTTTTGCGGATATCCAACTATACACCATGATGAATACGGCGTTTTTGAGGCGCCTTTTAGTTTGATCTTCTCCCAAACCGAGTACATTCCGAGGGGGTGGGTCAGACGTGACTTATACCTGACTTATATGTGCCTTATATGTGCCTTATATGTGACTCGAGGGGTTTTCGAATAACGGAGGGTTATTAAGGGTGAACGGACAATAATGCTCCTCAAATTCGGACAGGCAGGTGTTAAGGTGAAGAAGTTTGCCTGATTTTGTCCGAAGAATGGGGAGGGCTATAAGGCGTCTGTAGATGAAGAAATTGAATGTATGATACCATCACGCATTTTGCAACTTTTGAATTATCTTTTTTAATGTTTCTGTAGTTTCCCAAGCATTCAAACGCCGGATAACATTTTCATTTTGAACTTTATTTTTATTGACAGATAAAACCTCCGTGTAAATTTCCAAAAGCTTTTTACAACCGTTAATGGGAGCATCGTTCATTTGTCCGATACACGCGTCCAACAGTCTTTCCAATTCCCTGTTATGCTTCTGCGATATTTGAAACATATTTGAAATAACGAGATCTGTAAAGCGTTTCAAAGGGGCAAGCTCTATTCGTTCGTGCTTGCCAATAATCTCGCCAATGGAGCCGCTATCCATATTTCCTTCTGTTACCCCTTTTATCCATAATTCAGCAGCATAAGTCCGTACCGTTTTATCGCTGGTGATCATACATGACGCGATGAATAAATTAGAAATAGCGCCGTAACGAAAATTTAAAGTTAAGAGCGTTTGAAGCGTGTAAATGATCAATTTCTTGTCATTCGCTTCTGAAAAATCAATGTGTTTTAAACCTTTGTTGATGATATGGGCGAGCAGAATTTGCGGTTGGAATGGGTTTAAGTAAAGCAGGCGCTTTATATCATTGCATTCTGCGGAGAGCCATTTAAATTTAAGTTCTATACAATCGTAAACCGAAGGTTCAATTTCATTTCGAGTCGACAGTATTTTATTTAATACTGTTTTAAAGGCAGACGTCTTTTTTTGTTTGTCGCCGAATTTGATTCTGATTGTTTTTCTTTTGGCTGGAACGTCTATGTTCTTTCGCAATTTGTAATCATACTGACGCCAACTATAACCTTCCACTTGTAAATCCCAATCAAACTCGCCTGTAAGATAGGTATCGGATAAGCTTGAAAACGACGACCATTTCGGGTCGACGTTTAGTGAAAATCTGGTAGCTGCCGCTACCAACCAGGCTGACTTTAACTTGTAACTATCTTTAGGAGGTTGATCTTCGCCGAGAACAAAACCCATCAATTCCCGGTATTCGCCGTTCAGACTTTTATCGGCCAATTTGATAGCTTGTAATGGCTCCCCTTTAATGCAACGCGCTATGGCAATCTGAAAGTCCATATCTCCCGGAATTACATTAGCTTCCTGGTAGCGGCTCAAACGTTCAATTAGCGCAATTGAAGAAACCCAGCAAGGCTCATGTGTGGGCGTAGACAGCAATGGCAGACTGATCTTTTTTTCCAGCATAGAAAAAGCATTCAGCAAAATATGTTTATGAGGCTTATATCCTGATGAATGCGTATATATATCCCAAGGTTTTATGCCCTCAAGCCTACTTTGATAACCAATCCATTTGGCTTTCTTTTCATTCTCTAACTTTACGAATGATTGATGCATTATCCTAATTGGTTCGGCGGCCACAGGATAAAATTTAACCAATAGTTGGCCATAGCTTGTGAAAAAATTAGCCAGCATGTCATCTAAATATCCCATTGAATGGGTCCAGTCGCTGGCGATCATTTTATAAGCGCGCTGAAAAGCAGGCGTCAATTTCAGAATGTTTTCCGCTGTCATCTCGTTCTGAAATTTCAATATTGCTGCGGGTAACAAGTCAAAGTGAAAAGTCTTGTTTTGATCAAACGATTGGCTGGTTAGAAAGACCAGTTCATCAAAGTCTTCAGGCATTCGAATTTCAACAAGCGTCGAACCGTATTTCGAAAGGTCATCTTCTATGAAGGCTTCGTAATTTACAAAACCGGTTGAAAAATCTGACAAGATATCCCGCGCTTCAGAAAACAAAGATTCATAATAAGCTTGAATAGACTCCTTCACCGGCTGGGAGTTTACATCCCCATATTTCTGAACTAACTTAGCCGCTCTAAGCTGTAAATTATTATCCTGATGTATTAAGGCTTGACAAGCGATTATACAGATTTGCTCCCGCCGGTCCAGATATTTCTTAGCCAACTTATCCAATGTCATTAATGCGCCGGTAACAATTGCTTTGGATTCTGACGTCAACATTGAGGGAGCATAGTCAATATACGCATCCATTAGAAATCCCTGTTCATTTGCTAAATTCTTTAAATATTTGGACGACGTATTTACCACCTTACTGTGTGGAGAACCCAGTAATTGAAACAATCCTTGCTGTAGTTCCATCGTTTCAGCCTTTGTTGGTTCAAGTTTGATGAATAGTTCCATAAACCAACCAGACAAAGTCTGATTAAAATTATTATTACTTGCTTTAAGCGATTCTTTTAACAGGCGTTTGCGGTCGATCCTATTTTCGCCCGCATATTTTTTAAAAGTATCTATCCATAGCCCATCTTTGCTTTCATCAGGTAAATTGATATATCGGTCGCTCCAATTAATTCCCGACTCATGGTCAAAGATGTGCCAGATATGTTCATTTAACGTTATTGCTCGTTTTAGCAAATTTTCAGGAACATACTCTTGTCCTTTATGTAAAGACTTGAAAATATATTTTGGTAATATATTGGCAATTAATTGAGGACTCTCGCTTACATATTGCTGTTCCACCAGCTCCATATACCAATCGTAACTTAATAAGAAGTATGGCGTAAAGCCTTGTCTGCCATAATTATTTATAAAATCACTAAACCAATCCGGGCAATACCAGGGTAAAATGACGTCTAAAGTTTCTTTGTTAATAACGCCTGAGCTTACTTGCTCAAAATCCTTTTGTGTGTGACAAATAAAACCCGCGACGCCCAAGATTCTATGTTGCAGGTTTGGCCATTTTGGCCGATAAGTAGATGTTCCTGCTTTTTGACTAAAGGCAGCGTATACATTATAAAGCTTTTTTAGAGCCGGCGCCAGTTCTTTCTTTTCAACTTTATCCAGCCCCTTTAAAAATGGAATTAACTCCGCTTCCCTTTCATTTTCTAAAATGTTGGTAAACTCTTCGATAACCGTCATCGCAGCTTAGTTTATAATTAATTTTTTTACCGCTAGAATATGTTTGCAGACGCCTCGCTCGCCTTGGTTTTTACTAAACCAGGCGCACGTGCATTGTTCTTTATCCCCGTTTAGGATAACAACATGTTTCACTCCGCTGCCTTCCACCTGCGCTTCCACTTTATTATCTTTGTTAAAAATAATCTTTACTTTGCCCTCTAACAGCAGTTTTTCAGCATCTTTCAATCTTGGGTTAAGACTCATGATCCGACTTAACTTAAAGGGAAGCCTTCTGTAGAAAAAGTTATTTTCGTCAAGATCATATCCTAATAAACCGATTGCCGAAAGCCTGCCTGTTATGTTTTCTACCTTTTGCAAGTCCACACCTTCCGTAACAGCAAGTAAGGCGGCATTAAATTCCTGATTGGCGTAACTGTAATTGTCTACAAGTTCCACCCACTGATCCGGAACGTCTTCAATCAATGATTCCAATGCAGCGCCCTCGCCAGAAAATCCGCGCCATGCATCCCTTGACAACGACAAAGTAAATCTCACCGCACCCATATACACCTGCCAGGTAGTTGCCTGCATTGTAGCGTGCGGAAAAACTCGCAACTCGTCGGCCATTGCCAATAAAGGTTCAATTAATTTTAAGCGGTGAATACCGCCGATGGTTATTGCATCGTTGGACTTTACCGGAGAAAACATCGGCTTCCCCCCTCTGATCAATAAATAATAGTCTGTCCTGGTTTTACCGGTTGGTATGGTTTTAAAGAGCTGCAGCGCCTGGAGGCGATTAAACGAATGAACCTTTTCAGATTCAGAAAGAAACATTTGTACCGAGGTTAGCCCTTTTATCCATTTAACAGGCAGGGGAACTTTCCGCTCTATTATTTTTTCGTTTTTCAGGTATAAACCAACCTCTTTTTGTCCGATAGAAAGAACCACTTTTTCGTTTTTACGGACGCTGCTTAAGGCTGAAAGCATCGGCTGATTAAAATCCACATTAGTTGTGCCGCACTCCAAAAATTCGCCGTCGTGTCCCCCACTTAGAATATCTACCCGCGCATAAACGCCGGCACAGTGGGAAAAACCCTCAAATCTAATTTTTTCATTGCCGGCAGTAACAATCGGGTCTTTTAAGAGGGCAAGTTGAAAAGGGGACAAATTGAAACTGGATTGCACAACATTTGACAGGGTCAGCAGGCATCGCGCCGTTGTATATGGGTCGGTTAATCGGCCCCAGAAAAAGCAGGGCGCATTTTTCTTTTGCACCTCGCTGTATTTTGCCAAAAACAATTCGTCCAACGAATCAGACTTGTTTAGAGTAGACGATTTGTTGTATTGATAGGTAATGGTATCCGACATTGTGATAAAGGATCAAGGGTAATAATTTAACTAAAATAGATAGAATTTCAGCGATTCTCGGTTTGGAACAGGATTTATATAAAAAATATTATTGTGTTTTTGGGTTATTGGTTTTGATACAGGATAGCGATTTTTGCATAAAAGATTCGCTATAACTGTTGACGGACTTATTTTGCTGCTGCGCAAAGATCTTGCCGCTTTATTTGATCATCGTTCTAAAAATTGCCGCCACGCCTTAGCGGATACTTTAATGACCAGATTTGTCCTTTTTCACTAAAAAGACCCTTCTTTACCGGCTTTTGGCGACTAATATCCGGCGCGAAGCGCCAATATGAAGACCGTCTCCGGCCTGGAAAAGATTCCCGAAGATACGGGTTTACGCGAATGTCTGGACGGCGTGAACTACGATTTATTACAGGCGTCTTTTAAAACGCTGTTCCAGACGGCCCGGTCGGAAAATCTGTTGGCCGTTAACCGCGTGCCGGGCGACAGGCTGGCCGCGAGTTTCGACGGCACAGGCTTTATGACGCTCCCCAAAATTCGGACAGGTAGTTCAGGTGAAAAAGTTTATCTTTAATCCTCTGCATTCCGCCAAAAATGGAAAGAAAAGTTCGTCAATACGCCTGGTTTTAAAACGAAAGTCGATTAATAGTCGCTGAAAGAGCAAAAAACATCGTCGCAAATTGCGGATCATTATAGCCTGCATATCAACCAGGTCGGCGACTGGGAAAATTGTCCATTACATGGCGCCCTTTATCCATTTTTTAAGGACGCTGACTGTCGCATCTTTGCATTGTCAATAACGACAAATAATTTAAAGAATAAAAAAATGCAAACAGTATTTAATGTTCCAACAAGAGAACAAGTAGCGCCCGCCAACCAGGAGCTTTTTGACAACATTAAAAAAGGACTTGGAATGGTTCCAAATCTTTATGCGGTAATGGCTCTTTCTGATACGGCCTTGGGTAATTATCTTTCTTTTCAAAATGCAAAAACGACTTTTTCCAATAAGGAAAAACAAACTGTAAACTTAGTCGTAAGCGAGGTGAACGAATGTTTATACTGCCAGTCGGCCCATACGCTGCTTGGCAAAATGAACGGGCTTTCGGAAGAGCAAACCGTTGAAATCAGAAAGGGCGGCGCTTCCTTTGACCATAAATTAGACGCCCTGGCAGCATTAGCCAAAGAAATTACCGCAAAGAGAGGCTTCATTTCCGAATCTTCTCTGAGCGCTTTTTTAAGCGCAGGCTACGCCAAAGGGCAGCTGGTTGAATTGGTCATGCTGGTTGCAGAAAAATCTGCAATGAATTACCTGCACGCCATTACGAAGGTTGAAATAGACTTTCCTATTGCTAAAGCCATCTAAAACATATCAACAGGACAAAGGTATTCTGCTACAATACCTTTGTTTTATTATTTTAAACAATCAAAATGATGGAAAGTATAAGATACCCGACACCTCCTTTTTCAATAGAAACTGCCCTGCAAAAAGTGCAAATGGCTGAAGACGCCTGGAATACAAAAGACCCTGAAAAGGTTTGCCTGGCTTATACCCCCGATACAGAATGGAGAAACCGCGCTGAATTTATAAACGGCAGGGAAGCAGTAAAAGCTTTTCTGCAGCGCAAATGGGAAAAGGAGCTCCATTATAAACTCAAAAAAGAACTATGGGGTTTTCGGGAAAACCGAATGGCTGTACGATTTGAGTATGAATGGCACGACCACAGCGGACAATGGTTCCGTAGTTATGGAAACGAATTATGGGAGTTTGATGAAAACGGTTTGATGCAAAAACGTTTTGCCAGCATTAATGATCTGGCGATAGATGAAACAGACTTAAAAATAAAATAATCTTTTGCAGAATGAGCGCTCAGAAAGCTTTTACTTTAGTGAACCCTCAGAACGGAAACCTGGCTTTCAAGGTTTTTTCTTTTGAAGACAATAGCCTGTTCGACCATTTGCAAAGGCTTAATTATTACTCAATCATTTTGATTACAGAAGGGCAGGGCAAACTAAGAGCCGACTTTGCAGAATATGATCTTACAAAGAACACTATGCTTTGTTTTTCACCGTATCAGCCTTTTATGATCGAAAGTGAAAACGATTTAAAAGGCGCCGTCATAAACTTCCACCCGGACTTTTTCTGCATCCATCTGCATCAAAAAGAAGTGGCTTGCAATGGCGTGTTGTTCAATAATATTTACAAACCGCCCTTTATTTTACTGGAACATACAGAGGGGGGTAATTTTCTTGCTTTAATCGAGCAAATGAGGACAGAAATGCAAAACCTCGCATTGGCACAGTACGAGCTATTGCTTTCTTATCTTAAAATATTTTTGATAACTGCTTCCCGGCTAAAAGTAAGTCGAACCCCGCAGGCAAAACAAGACTTTGCCAATACAAAAGAACCCTTCATTTTACAAACGCTAAAAGACGCCATAGACCAACATTATAAGACAAAGCACACGGCGAGCGATTACGCTTCATTATTGAACATTACCCCTAAAGCTTTAGCAAAAATTACCAAGACACATTTCCATAAAACCCTGACAGGGTTAATTGCTGAAAAAATTATTATTGAAGCTAAAAGGGAACTTTACTTAACCAATAAAACGGTAAAAGAAATTGCTTATGAATTGGGCTATGAAGACGAACATTATTTTAGCAGATTCTTCAAAACCAATTCAGACGTTTCGCCTCAGCTTTACAGGGACACAGTTGGGTTTGCAAGAGTTAATATATAAAATCATTGTCGAAGGCCGGTGGATTTTTGTAGAACGCCATAGTTTTTTTACATGTATAGAAATTTGCGCCCGTTGGATGGTGTGCTGGTTCGGGAATATGGTTGACTATTTCCTATAATTTACCGGCGCAAAGACAGGCATAGAATCTTCCCATGGGCTATCGGTTAATTGTCTTTTATTTGTTCCATCCGCCTTCATTATGAAAATAGTGCCATAGGGCTGGAAGGTGTTATCATAAAGCGCCACTTCATCTTTGAAGCCGTATATTCCACTGCTCCACATTAAATGTTTGCTGTCTGCCGTCCATAAAGCGTGCGCGTCATTTGCGGGGGAGGTGGTGAGCCGGCGTAAATCTGTCCCATCTGGTTTTATTGTATAAATATCGAAGTTGCTGCCGTCATGCTTTCTGGTAAAGGAAATCAGCTTCCCGTCCGGCGACCAGAACGGAAGGTTATCATATTCGGTTGTTAAAATCTTTACCGAATTTTCGTCGAGGTCAAGTATCCTTAGCCCGTCATTTTCGGCGCCCCAGGATCGGTAAACGATTTTCTTGCCATCCGGAGAAAAGCTTGGAAAACCAGCATTGGGCATACCTTCCGTCAGGGCTTTAAGGCCGCTGCCGTCCCTTCTGATCATTATGATCTTTGCAGGACTTGTTTTGCGTGATTGTAGGAAGCCGCCATAACCAAAAGCAATCCATTGCCCGTCAGGCGACCATGTTGGCATAAAAGCTGCGCCGCCATCGGTAGGAGTAAACACTTTCTGTTTGTCTGAACCGTCCGGATCCATTATCGAAATACCTGAATCGAAATCTTTATCTGTAACAACCAATTTGCCATCTTTTGAAAAATTCGGGAACACATCCGTATACCGGTAGTCATAGTTCGCATCCCAGCTATATAATGGCAAATTTTGCGTTCTGTGCGTAAAATCAACTTTTTCATAAATTACTTCCTTACCGTCCGGCGACCAGCAAGGCGAACGCATGGTACCCTTAACAAGCGTTCCACCGCCAATGTAGGCAAGTCCCGCATTCGGTCCAGCTTTTATCAGATAACCTATTTTTTTATTGGTTAAATATTGCGGAAGTATTTTTAAACCCGGGCCATAAGTAAGTGCAATCTTTTCTCCGGAGTCAATATCCACTGAGAAAATCTGGGAGGTTGCCTTCGTAGCTAAATTTGGTCTCCGGGCTGCCCATGTTTCTTCAACTGGAATTTCATAATATATAATTTTTTTACCATCAGGCGACCATTTCGGAGCGCCGTCGCATAACCCCGTTTTTGTAAGCCGCCGGAAACCGGAGCCGTCGGGATGAATCATATAAATACTTAACTCCTGCACATGCTCCCAGCCCGAACCGTTACCGTGCCCCAGCCATTCGGTATTACGATCTGAGGAAAACGCAATCCATTTACCATCAGGCGACCACGAGGGGTGAAAAAAACCGTCCGGTTTTGTCGAGTCGCCCTGTATGGCAGATTTGCCCGTCAGGTTAACAAGTTTTTTACTCTTAAAATCTAATATCCAGATGTTTGTCGTGTGACTTAGTCTTGTTGAAACAAACGCCACCCTGGATGCATCAGGCGATAAAGACGATTGATCATCCAATGCCGGGCTATCTGTTAATCTTTCCAGTCCGGTACCATCCGGATGTACCCGATAAATATCAGCTTGCCCTAAACCATTCCTTTCAGAAGTGAAAGATATCCATTGCCCATTTGCCGAGTAAGAGGCATGATAATCAAGACCCGTTTTCGACAAAAGGGGACGTTCGCCTGTGCCATCGGCATTCGCAATAAAAAGCGCGGACGCCGAAGGTCCGATCCTGTTCATTAATAATATTTGTTTTTTGCCGGGGCCTTCTTTTTGAGCAACACAGCAAATTATAAAAAAAAAATGGAAAATCGGCGCCAATACTATCACTTTGAGGCTTTTCATATTTATTTTTGTTTAATTATTTTTAGTGTTGAATAATCAACTTAAGTGTATAATCTCAACGAACTTTAATCAAATAAACAGACTTCAAATAAATTAAAGCAAGCAAATCGACCATTTTCCGATAAAAATCGACCATTTCAAGATACTAAAAGATCATGTTGCAAGATCACTATCCTTTGGAATGAAATTCCACTGTGTCGAGAAAGACAGCGGGATGGTCGTTAAATATTATTAGCATGGTCGATTTATATCCGTTTAAATTTTCAGAATTCGTAATATTGATTAAAATCTTTACTCTCTATATGGCCATATCCCTGTTTCTTAAAAATGCCAACCTCTTGGTTCATATTATTGCCTGGATACTGCTGGCTTTTATCGTGCTTTATTATCACCCAATCACCTGGGGTATCGAACTTCCGTTAAAATTTTGGCTTAAACAAGTTTTTTTATTAGGGATCATGATAGCTGTCTTTTATTTCAATATCAATTTCCTGATCCCTGTTCTATTAGAAAAAAGAAACAACCGCATTTTTTATATCGGAGCAATATTGATATTAGTCGTTGCAGCGACCGCGCTGAACAGCCTTTCAAATAAAGTTTTTGGGATAAACAATGTAATGGCGACGAGGGAATTAGCGGCCATCCAACCGAATCGAAAAACTGTAGGATTTCCGTTTGAAACATTTATACCAACTCTCATATTACTATTAATCGGCTTTGGAACAACTATCAGTTTTATCCGCAAGTGGCAGACAGAGGTCATGTTACGGCAAAAATACGAGCAGGAAAAGGTTTCTACCGAACTTCTATTTTTAAAAGCGCAGATCAATCCTCATTTTTTTTTTAATACTTTAAATAATATCTACTCTTATACGCTTACAGACAGCGACATTGCAAGAACGGCGATCACTAATCTTTCAAAAATGATGCGCTACGTTTTATACGATTCACAAAACGGTCAGGTTTTTTTGAGCAAAGAACTAAAGTTTTTAAACGACTATATTGAATTGATGAAATTACGTCTGACAGAAAAGACATTGGTTAAATATGAATTTCCCGAACAGATAAATGAGCTCATTCTTTCGCCCATGCTATTCTTGCCGTTTGTTGAAAATGCTTTCAAGCATGGGACCAGCAATGTGGAACATGGGTTCATTACTGTTAAATTACAACAATGGGAAAATGAGATCGAATTATCAGTGAGAAATACGATTTTCGGCAAACAAAGGCAAAACGTCGAAACCAGTAATGGAATAGGCTTAGCAAATACTCAACGCCGGCTAGATTTGTTGTATCCAGGCAAATATGCTTTATCTACTGGAATCAATGCAAATTATGAATATGAAGCAACGCTAAAACTTTTTATAAAATGATTATTACTTGTATAGGGGTTGACGATGAGCCGCCTGCCTTAAAATTGTTGACGATGTTTATTGGTCAGACTACTTTTTTGGCTTTAAAAGGAGCATTTGACAATGGCATTGAAGCATTAAAATATATTACAGAACACCCTGTCGACTTAATATTTTTAGACATTCAGATGTCTGATATTACGGGCATAGAGCTAGCCGGAATCTTAAACAGGCGAAATCCGCAGTCAGCCACTAAAATCATTTTTACTACTGCTTTTAACCAATTTGCTATCGAGGGATACCGGCTAAATATCCTTGACTATTTGCTAAAGCCTTATACCTACGAGGACTTTTTAAGGGCCTCAAAAAAAGCTTTATTGGTCAAATCAGAAAATATGGGCGACTCAATTTTGCCCATCGTTACTTTTCTATATTTAAAGGTTGACTTTCAGATCGTTAAAATAGCCTGCAACCGAATTCTCTATGTTGAAGGTCTGAAGGACTATGCAAAAATTCATCTCGCCCATGAAGAAAAGCCTATCCTGTCGTTAATTACCTTAAGATTGATTGAAGAAAAGTTACCGCCAAACCAATTTATGAGGGTTCATAAATCGTTCATCGTAGCGGTGGATAAGATTACGGCAATTACCAAAAATTCCTTGAGCATCGCCGATAAGATGATTCCTGTAAGCGAGGCTTATAAGGAATCTTTTATGATTTTATTTAATAAATGGGTTTAATCTAAATCTTTTTTGAATTGCTCTCATTAAAACCAGAAATCGGACAAATTAAGCGTCGGATTTAGGGAATGGAATTGGAGAAAAACATTTACAGAACCAAACGTCAGGTGTTGAATTATTAAACGCCGCACGTTGCGTTTAATCAAAAGAAATAATTACCTTTAATCAATCGGTTTTCACCTTATTTTTATCCTGATTTTATCCGAAAAATGGGAAGCGCCATAATCGGATACGGAATAATTTTGAAGACGGCTTACGATGAAAATTAGCAGTCAGGGGTTGGGCTTTTAATTGAAAAACCCTTGCCAAATGACAAGGGCCTTTAAAGAATTTTAAAAATTAAATTATAATAGACTTGTTCGGAATTAAATAAAAATGCCGCACCTACGGCGCTCTGAGAAGGTTTTTTAATGATTTTTCTACAAAAATGTCGCCCTTATGGGGCTTCCAGCTCATAAATAAATTATTTAAGAACAAATCTAATATGATAAATAAAATAATTACTCTTTGTCTTTGTTTGGGGCTTTTTGCTCCTACTGCGAATGCGCAAAATTTAGATATTGGTTACTTATCGTCTGGCGGCAAGTTAAAACCGCTGCAAGCGTTGATGGATATAAGGCATTATACCTTAAATTTGGACGTCGATATTCAACATAAAACCATTGAAGGTAACGCGATCGTTACCATGAATTTATCAAAAACAACCGATACCATTTTACTTGATTTAGTTCATTTATTAATCGTAAAAAAAGTAACAGTAAACGATAAGCCGGCGGCTTTTGAACAAAAAGACGATCAGATCTATATTATCAATCAGGCAGGTTTTAAAGAAGGCAAACAATTGGTTGATATTACTTATGGCGGGCGCCCGCCTATAGCTGTAAAACCGCCGTGGCTCGGCGGTTTTACCTGGTCAAAAGACCGAAGCGGGAATGATTGGGTTTCCATTAACTGCCAAAAAGAAGGGGGCCGTTTATATTTCCCCTGCAAAGACCATCCAAGCGACGAGCCCAATGAAGGCGTAGATATGAATATTACCGTACCTAAAGGATTATCTGTAGCGGGTCCCGGGCTTTTACAAAAAGTAACCACCAAGAATAATAAGACTACTTATTCCTGGAAAACCAATTATACGATCAGTAATTATTGTATCGTATTTAATATTGGAAAGTATTATGTTGCAAAAGATAATTATACAACCATTAACGGACATATTGTTCCAATTGAATTTTATGTATTGGAAGAAGATAGCGCGCAAGCAAAAAAGGTAATAGCCATTAAAATCAGAGATACTAAAATCTTAGAAAAATATTTTGGAGAGTATCCATGGTATAAAGAAAAAATAGGCGTCGCCGAAGTTCCAAATTCCGGAATGGAGCATCAAACGATGATTACGGTTAATAATAAGTTTGAATATAGAAAAATTGGAGGAAGCGATTATTCTGACAACTTATTTCATGAATATGCTCATGAATGGTGGGCCAATAAGGTCACCAATAAAGATTGGGCTCATATGTGGATTCAAGAGGGTATTGCAACTTATGCGGAAGCACTGTGCCATTATGAATTAGGCGGACAAGAAGCTTACAATAAAATTATTGCCGGGCATAAAAAAAGCATTAAGTTCAAAAAACCCATGGTAGGAGGCGAAGAACTTTCAGAAGACGAAACATACGCCGGTAATGACATTTATACAAAAGGCTCTTTTTTTATGCATAGTTTACGATACCTTATCGGGGATTCTATTTTCTTTCCGACCTTAAAAAAATTAGCTACCGACCCTGCCTATACGTATGATAATTTTGTAACTTCTACTGACGTTGAAAATTTATTTAGCAATGCCGCAGGCCATTCTTTGAAACCGTTTTTTGACTTTTATTTACGGACTACTAATGTTGTTGAAGTAAGCGTTAAAGAACTCAACTATCAACAATATCAAATCAATATAACTAATTACTTTATGGATTTACCAATCGATATTTTAATTAACGGGAAAATTGAAAAAATGACGGTTGGCAAAGCGGGTATTAAAGTAATGAGCGTTTTACCGCCTATGATCGACCCAGGCGGTTTTTATTTAAAAAAAGTAACCATTCAATAAATAATTTGATTCTCCATGAAGTATATAATACTTATTTCTATCTTTTTTTTAAGCCTGCGCCCGGCAAACGTATTTGCGGATAACTATCCCCGCAATTACAACATTGACGTACAACATTATAGATTTGAACTGAAGGTTTCCGATTCTTCTGATGAAATTATTGGGACTACGACCATAGATATTAAATTCAAAAAGGACGGAATCATGGAATTTCGTTTAGATCTGGTCAATAAATCAGTTGCGAAAAACGGTAAAGGCATGGAAGTTGAATCGGCGTATTGCAACGGGTTAAAAACTGCCTTTAAACACGAAAATGACGCTTTATTCATTTACCTTAATCAAGCAAGCGAAAAAGACCAAATATTTAGTTTTATCATTAAATATAGAGGGATTCCTGCGGGAGGGCTAAAAATAGGACCTAATAAGTACGGCGAAAGATGTTTTTTTAACGAGAATTGGCCAAACAATACCAGACATTGGCTACCCGCAATCGATCATCCATATGATAAAGCAACTTGCGAATTTATAGTATTAGCGCCCTCTAAATATAAGGTAGTTTCTAACGGGCTGCTTATAGAGGAATCAAAAATTGATTCGGAAAATACGCTTACTCATTGGAAACAAAGCGTTCCAATCGCCAGCTGGTTATTTGTTTTGGGAGTAGCAACGTTTGCCGTACAAGAAGCGGACAATTTTAGAGGTAAAGCTATTCAAACCTGGGTGTATCCAAAAGACAGAGAAATCGGGTTTACAGATTTTTCGAGCCCAAGTAAAAGAGTATTAGAATTTTATAGCGATTATGCGGGACCATACGCATACGAGAAATTAGCAAATATTGAATCGCCAAGCGTAAGCGGCGGCATGGAAACGGCTTCGGCTATTTTTTATGCAGAAAATTTAATCACCGGCAAAATGAGCGAGCGATTGAGGGACGTGGTCATCCATGAAATCGCGCATCAATGGTTTGGCAATGCCGTTACTGAAACCAGTTGGGATGACGCCTGGTTAAGCGAGGGCTTCGCGACTTATTTTACTTTACTTTTTCAAGAAAGCGAATATGGTCATGAAGCCTATATGGAGGGTATTAAAAAAGCAAGAAAAAGGGTGTTGGATAATTATAAAAAGGACTCTACTTTTAGTATCATAGATAATAGAACTGCTGAAACCGGTCCTGTCACAAGCGTTATCACCTATCAAAAAGGCGCATGGGTATTACATATGTTAAGAGACAGGATAGGAAATGAAAATTTTAAAAAAGCGATTCAGGCTTACTATAAAAAGTATATGAATGGTAATGCCACCACCGATGATTTTATAGTGGAAATGGAAAAAGCGGCCAGTGAAAACTTAAAACCCTTTTTTAAACAGTGGCTTAACAACCCATATATATTAAAAATTGACGGATCTTGGACTTATGATCATAAAACCAAGGAAATAAAATTCAACCTCCGTCAAACGCAATCATCCAATTTTGTATTTGAAACGCCGGTTGAGCTGGCTATCTATAAATCAGGGGATAATACGCCAATTTCCATGCGATATAATTTACACGATAAAGACGCTAGTTTTAGTTTCCCAATTAGCGAGCCGCCCTCATTTATCATCATCGATCCAAGAAATGTATTATTGGCAGATATTAAATTTAAACAAAAATAAAATAACGACCTTAGTTGGTTTTTTCGTTTTGACTACAACATGCCTCAGTTAGGTTATAAATAGTCAGCTTTGTTCCCAATATACTTTGTTGATACACCCGGATTTTTTATGGAATTATCCTTTAGCAAAAAAGATCAAACCCTATGGTTTCTTCTCTTATGCTGCAAACGAAGCATTACATCTCTCCGATCAGGAAAAAGAAACCATTATTTCAATTTTTAAAATAATTGATCAGGAATTAAAAAGCAGATTGGATGATTTTAGTCAGGACCTCATCATCTCTCAGATTGAATTATTGCTGAACTATAGCAACCGTTTTTATAAGCGACAATTCATCACCCGTAAGGCGGCAAATAATGATTTATTACAAAAGCTGGAAGCGATTTTGGATGGATATTTTGACGACGAACGGGCTTTAAATCAAGGACTCGCAACCGTACAATATATTTCGGAGCGCTTAAATGTATCACCCAGCTATTTAAGCGATCTACTGCGTTCCCTTACGGGTCAAAATACACAGCAACATATACACATCAAACTAATAGAAAAAGCGAAAGAGAAATTATCTACCACCAGCTTATCTGTAAGCGAAGTTGCCTACGAACTGGGGTTTGAACATCCACAATCTTTCAGTAAGCTATTCAAAACGAAGACCAACCTATCTCCACTGGAATTCAGACGATCGTTTAACTAAGTGTATTCTTGTGTTATATGATTAATCATCTACATTCCGTCAAAAATGGAAAGAAAAGTTCGTTGGGTACGTTGCTATAAACGCTGACGTCAAGCGCTGAATTATCAAACGCCGTATGTGGTGTTTAATTAAAAGAAATGATTACCTTTATTCAATGGGGTTCTCCTTATTTTACCTCTTTTTGTCCTGAGTATGGGGATGGCAATACACTCAAAATAAAACCATAAGATATGATGAGATACTTAATCAGTACACTTTTAATTGCATGCTGCATTTGTTCATGTAATCAATCGCCTAAAGCTGTAGACAATACCTCAAAGGCGAATACAAAAAACACAAACTATTTGGTAAAAACAGGTGGAAGTAAAATGATACAGGTTGACGGTAAGTACAATGTTTGGACAAAAAAAATTGGCGATGGAAAAATAAAGGTCTTGCTGTTACATGGTGGACCAGGTTTTACCCATGATTATTTTGAATGCTTTGAAGATTTTTTGCCTAAAGAAGGTATTGAATTTTATTATTACGACCAATTGGGCGTAGGTAATTCCGATATTCCCACAGACACTTCTCTTTGGAATATACCCAGATATGTTGAAGAAGTAGAGCAAGTGAGAAAAGGTCTGGGCCTGGAAAACTTTTACTTATACGGCCAATCCTGGGGAAGTATGCTGGCCATGGAATATTTAGACAAATATCAAAGTCATGTAAAAGCTGCCGTACTATCAAACATGACTGCTGGTATGAAAAGCTATATTAATTACAGTACCGTGCAAAAAAATGAGTTCCTGACCAAACAGGAATTAGCCACTTTTGATTCTTTAGATAAACTTAAACTTTACGATTCTCCTCAATATCAGGATTTATTAATGAATAAATTATATACTAAAAATGGATGTAAAATACCTGTTGAGCAATGGCCAGAGCCATTAATGAGGGCATTCAAAAAAGCAAACCACTCTATTTATACACACATGCAGGGCGTAGATCAATTTCATATTACGGGCAATTCTAAAGACTGGGAAATGTGGGACAGGCTACCCAATATTAAAGTACCCACGCTTGTACTGGGTGGGGTGTATGATGAAATGAATCCGGTTGATATAAAAAAAGAAGGACAAATGATACCCAACAGCCGAACTTATTTATGCCCCAATGGAAGTCACCTGAGTATGTATGACGACCAGCAAAATTATTTTACTAACCTGGTTGCTTTTTTGAAAGATGTAGATGAAAATAAATTTATACCCGACAAAAAAAAGGAACAATAACTATTTAGGCTTAGTCATATGGTCTAATTTTCACGCATACAAAATTCCATTTACTTTTGAGATATATAATGCTCCAAAAATTCGGACAGGTAGTTCAGATGAAAAAGTTTGCCTCTCATCGTCTACATTCCGTCAAAAATGGAAAGAAAAGTTCGTCGGGTTCACTGCTACCGGCGCCGACGTCAGGCGCTGAATTATCAAACGCCGTATGTAGTGTTTAATCAATAGAAATGAGTACCTTTATTTAAACGGTTTTCACCTTATTTTTATCCTGATTTTGTCCGAAGAATGGGGAGCGCCATAGTTTAATGAAAATCAAAATGCTAATAGCTAAATGCTAATAACTCTCTAAAAAATGGCAAAGAAAGTAGCGGAACAGCTAATCGACATGTTGGTAGCGGCGGGAATCAAAAGAATTTACGCCGTCACCGGCGATAGCCTTAATGAAGTAAACGACGCCGTGCGGCGCAATCCGCATATCCAGTGGATTCACGTCCGGAACGAAGAAGCGGGCGCTTTTGCGGCGTCCGCCGAAGCGCAGTTGACGGGTCTGGCCTGTTGCGCGGGTTCCAGCGGGCCTGGTCATGTGCACCTGATCAACGGACTCTACGACGCCCACCGGTCGGGCGCGTCCGTGCTGGCCATCGCTTCCACCATAGCGACGGCGGAGTTTGGAACGGATTATTTTCAGGAAACCAATACGACCAAGCTGTTCGACGATTGCAGTTGTTATAACCAGATTGCGACCACGCCCGCACAGCTTCCCCGGATGACGCAGGCGGCGCTGCAGCATGCCGTCCATCGGGGCGGGGTAGCTGTTTTGGGTTTGCCGGGCGACATAACGAGCATGGACGCCGTAGAAAATATGACTTCCGATAACACCTATTTTTCTAAAGGAACCATTTTGCCCGCGCAGCGCGACCTGATCGGTTTGGCAGACCTGCTGAACCAGGGCAAGAAAATCTGCATATTTTGCGGGATCGGCGCCTCGCCCGCCCGCGAAGAGGTAATCCAACTGGCCGGAATGCTGAAAGCGCCGGTGGGATATTCCTACCGCGCCAAAATGGAGATCCAATATGATAATCCGTACGAAGTGGGCATGACCGGTTTGCTCGGTTTGCCTTCCGCCTACCACAGTATGCACGAAAGCGACGTTATTTTGCTGCTGGGAACGGATTTTCCGTACGTGCCTTTCATTCCGCAGGACAAAATACTGATCCAGGTGGACGCCAAAGGCGAGAACCTCGGAAGGCGCGCGAAACTGACCCTGGGGTTGCAGGGCGACGTCAAAGCGACGCTCCAGGCGCTGATTCCCTTGATAAAAACCCGCGAAGACGACCATTTTTTAAAAGATCAGCTACATTTTTACGAAAAAGTAAAGAAACATTTGCAAATCTATGTCGACGAAAAAGGCAAAACCGGCGCAATTCACCCCGAAGCGGTTGCCGCCGAAATCGACAAAATTGCTGCCGACGACGCTATTTTTACAGTGGATACCGGGATGTGTTGCGTCTGGGGCGCCCGCTCTATAACGGCGAACGGAAAGCGCAAAATGATCGGCTCTTTCAAGCACGGCACCATGGCCAACGCCATGCCGCAGGCCATCGGCGCGGCGCTGGCCTGCCCGGATACGCAGATTGTCGCGCTCTGCGGCGACGGCGGGCTGTCGATGCTGCTGGGCGACCTAGCGACGATCAAACAATATAACCTGCCCATTAAAGTGGTTGTTTTCAACAACCGCTCGCTGGGCATGGTCAAATTGGAAATGGAAGTGGCCGGTCTGCCGGATAACGAAACCGATATGGTTAATCCCGATTTTGCGATGGTCGCCGAAGCGATGGGTATTAAGGGAATCGCCATTCACGATCCCGAGCAATTATCCGCCGGGCTGAAGGAAGCCTTTTCTTTAAAAGGTCCGGTTCTGATTAATGTCATGACCGACCCGAACGCTTTGGCCATGCCGCCCAAAGTAGAAGTGAAAATGATGAAAGGCATGGGCCTGGCAATGACCAAACTGATGCTGGGCGGGAAAATGGAGGAGGTGATGAATACGGTCAGATCGAATTATAAACACTTAGAGGAATTGATCTAAAAATCTCCCTACCTTTGTCCATTCATGGAATCACACGGTAAAATAAACAAAGGCACAGTCGTCAAATCCACAGGGAGCTGGTATAACGTCCGGGGAGCGGACGGCGTCGTGACGCAATGCCGGATCGTGGGGAAGTTCCGGTTGAACAAAATGATCTTAACCAACCCGGTCGGGGTGGGGGACGAAGTGGAATGGCAAAAAGAAGGCGCCGGACAGGGCGTCATTAAAAAAATATTACCGCGCCGCAACTACGTTGTCCGGCAATCGCCGAGGCAATTGCACCACCTGCATTTAATGGCGGCCAACATCGATCAGGCGCTGCTTTTCGTCACCGTCGTGGAACCGATGCTCAAACCCGGTTTTATCGACCGGTTTTTGCTGACCACCGAGCCGCACGACGTCCCGGTGCGGATTGTTTTCAACAAATCCGATCTCTATACGCCCGACGCCCTGGAAGTTTATGAAAGTGTCCGGGCGGTCTATACCGGCATTGGATACGAGGCCCAATTGTTTTCTTCCGTTACCGGCGAGGGCCGGGAAGAACTAACCAATTTCCTGAAAGACAAAATTACGCTCGTCAGCGGACAGTCGGGCGTCGGCAAATCGACGGCGGTCAATGCATTGCAACCCGGCCTGGAGATCAAAATAGGCGAATTGTCGGGCTGGTCCGGAAAAGGGCAGCATACGACTACCTTCGCCGAAATGCACCCGCTGGCGTTCGGCGGCTCCATCATTGACACGCCGGGCATTAAAACCCTCGCCTTCAACAATCTGGAATTAATGGATATTGCTCATAATTTCCGCGAGTTTTTCGTCCTCTCAGTGCATTGTCGCTTTGGCGGAGCCTGTCTGCACCTCAACGAACCGGATTGCGCGGTCAAAGAAGCGCTGGAAAACGGCGAAGTTAGCCCTACGCGGTACGACCATTATTTACAGCTAATGGACGAAGTGAAAGATACAAATTACTGGGAGCGGCACAAAGAATTATAAATGATGAATTTTATAAAACATTGACGTCTAATAAAATATAGCTGACGGCTGATTGCTGATAGCTGAAAGCTTAACAATGGGCCGCGAAAAACTGCGTAAATTCCACGAACTGTCTTCTTTTCCGAATGTGTATGAAAACCGCGACCCCCAAAAACCCGGGCTGACCAATTTTCTGGGCGAGCCGGTCGGGCTGAAAGGGGGATGGGGGAAAAACCATTTTAAAAATGACCGGCCGATCGTGTTGGAACTAGCCTGCGGGCGCGGGGAATATACGCTCGGGCTGGCGCGACTGTTCCCGGAAAGAAATTTTATCGGGGTCGATATTAAAGGCGCGCGCATCTGGCAGGGCGCGCAAATCGCGCTGACCGAAGGCCTAACGAACGCGGCATTTTTGCGCACCCGCATCGAGCAGATCGAACTATTCTTTGATAAAAACGAAGCGGATGAAATCTGGATCACCTTCCCGGATCCGTTTTTAAGAGAGAGCAAGGAAAACCGTCGGCTTACTTCCCCGCCCTTCCTGAAACGATACGCCCAATTTCTGAAACCCGGCGGCGAGATCAACCTGAAAACGGACGACGAAACTTTGTACCATTTTACGCTGGAGACGATTAAGCAAACGGGCGCTGCCCTGTTGTATGCCGACGACGATATTTACGCTAATACGCTTCCTTTGCCCGCCATGGCCATCTCTACCTATTACGAAAAGAAACATCTCCAAAGCGCTAGAAAAATTAAATACATCCGATTTAGACTTCCGGAAGCAGCTAGATAATTGGAAAAATTTAATACTTATTTCCTTTCTTCGCGTTCAGAAATACCTTTATGAAAAGCCATACGGGCAGGAAATCGTTTTCCTGCCTTTATAAAATTCCATACGGGCAGGAAATGCGTTTCCTGTCGACATGAAATACCTTAAAGAAGGCTTGAAAATCAACAAAATAATTAAACAAATTTAGTTTGAGCTTCCAAATACGGGGTATTAGTTTACAAAAACTATTTTTGTCATAATTATTTGCTTTAATTTAAGCAATACCTCTATTTTCAGCCTGAGAAACAGTATTAATGAGGGCAATGTTAAAAAGGTATGGAAATTATTAATCTATTTGCTTGAAATTGCATAAACAGAGTTTAAATTATTAAAGCATTTTTACAAGAAACATGAGATCAAAATTCAAATATTGGTTAATTATATTTATTTTAATATATTGGTGTAGTGCTAGTATAGTAGGGCACACTTATCATTATTCTTACATGTGGTCAGATGAAGAAGGGTATTACATTTATTTACCGGCGATATTTATCAATGGGGGATTTGAAAATATGCCAGTACGAACTAAATACGAGTATAAACCTTTTCCTGGAACCAATAAAGTTGCTACTCGATTTACATATGGAGTTGCTTTTCTAGAACTACCTTTTTTCCTCATAGCACGCGCTTATCAGTTTTTATTTATGAATTCAAAAGATGACCCTTACGCAGAGGTATATTCTATTAGTATTTTAACTGCTGCGTGTTTTTATTTAACTCTTGGTTTTTATTTTTTATATAACGTTTTGATTAGTTGTTATAAGGATACAAAGCTGGCTGTATCAACACTTATTATTTTGTTTTTTGGAACTAACATTTTGTATTATACATCTCGACAAGCTGGTATGTCCCATATATACACATTCTTTTTAGTGTGCGCTCTTTTATATTATCTAAGAGATTTTTATGAAAAAAATATTTTAATTAATTACATTAATATAGGATTTATTTTAAGTTTGATTATTCTAATTAGACCAACAAATGTTATTTTTATTTTACTCGTTTTTTTTTATAATGTTCAATCTACAATAGATTTAAAAGAAAGAATAAAAAAAGTTTTAAACAACAGTAAAAAATTAGCATTCATTCCTTTAATAGGATTATTAATAGCCTTGCCTCAAGTTTATTATTGGCATTATATATCTGGTAAATGGATAATTAATATTTATTCAGAAATTTTTGATCAACACTTTAATTGGAGACAACCCCATATGTTTCAAATTTTTTTTAGCTTATGTAACGGGTTTTTAGTTTATAACCCAATAATGTTATTTGGAGTAATTGGAATCGTTATGTTATCATTGAAAAATGAGCTCAATGGTCGATTAATTTTTTCTATATTTTTAATAATCGCTTATATACTTTCTTGTTGGGCGTTATGGTGGTTTGGGGGTGCTTATGGATATAGAAGTTTTATTGATTTTTATCCATTATTGGCATTTGGAATAGCTTATTATCTTCAAAAGATATTTAAAATTAAATATAGATGGTTTTTTTATGCTAATATAATAATAGTGACTATATTTGTATTTGTGAATATACGGATGGTTAGTTACTTTTATAATTTCCAAGTAGAACCGAATGGTGAAAATTCTACCTTCTTTTGGGATGCTTTAAGTAGGTGCTTTTGGTTGAATTAATATAAGATTTATATAAATAGTTCACTTTATCCAATTAAACTTAAATCATATTTTATGAAAAAATTAACGTTTATTTTTATCCTTATACTTTTATTGCCTAAGCTTTCAATAAATTACTCGTTTAGCCAATGCCCACCCGTAGGCAATCCTTTTAATAATAATGGTTGTTTTGCAGGTGTACAAGAATATTTAGCACGGGCAATTGATATTGAATATTTAAATGATGAATTAGGAAGATCTGTACCGGGTACTAACCCGGATCAAAGAATAGCTAATATGATAAATACTTGCGTGGATTTACAAGCTACTTTGCTTGTGCGTTGCGTAGGGACTTATGGTATTGAGTCTCGCTTTCAGAGTACTACTCAAAATGGAATATATTTTAATAGTGATATTAATACTATATTTAGCAGAGTTACGAATGCTTATGATTGTGCCGGATTGAGGAGGCCAATTATTCAAGCAGGAATTTACGAATACATTACTACAGATGTTAATAATGTCGCCATACCAACAGATGTAATTTCGGCATTTGCTAATGAACTAGGATCAACTTATAATTCAGAGTTTAACTATTATTTTACCCCTTCTTATAACGGTCAAATGGTTCCCAAACAAGGGTTAACATTTAATTTTAATAGAATAAGTTATAATCCAGGAATAGGAAATTGTCCCGCAGCTTACCGATATATTGAAGCAAGAATGTGGCTATATATGCAAGCAAAATTTTATATTGACAGAGGTTATACATCTTTGCATATGGGACAAGTTCATTATTGGGGAGAATTAGGAACTGGTTCGAATCCTGATTTGTATACTAAAATTTCTGATTTGATGAATTTGATTAGAAATTATGCTAATTCAAAAGGAAGTTTTGTATTTATAACAGCTGAAAGTGTAGAAAATGAAAATTATGTAAATCCTTATGATGAAAGATTAATTTTTGATTATTCAGCCAGTGCTTTAAGACCGAAAGGAGTTACTAATTCTCAATTTAGTGCTTGTAATGGACAGCAAAATGCTGTTACAGCTGTGTTAGGAAGTGATTTTAATAGTACAAGAAATTCTCCATTGCTTTTTGGGAAAAGTGGAGGTGGATTGAGTCCGCTTGGTTGTAATTATCCAATTGTACCATATTCTGTATATTTTGATTTTGGAGCTGGAATAAATCCGAATTGTCAGCTTGGAATTCCAAATATAAATAATTCGGGAGGCGCTGATTATGTTTGGGGGGTATGATGATGCACGATGGTTTTATCAATTAAATGACGCTTGTCAAGCAGCTTGGATGCAAAATTATATATGTTATTTACGAAAATTTGATAGCGGAATGGGGTATTTACAAGCACCGGGTTTGATTTTCTCACAACGTAGTTCGACTTGTGGAGAATCAGGTACCGCGCTTATATATAGGCTTTACGAACATCCTTTAGTCCAAAATGCAATTAAACAGGCTTGGGCTGTTAATACACCTTCCATTAGTATTACCCCTATTACATGTTTTGGATATACAGCAGGTTATAATTTATATGCTAGTAATCAGGATTGTAGTTCTACATATACTTGGCACATTCAAAGATCTAATGGTATATGGGAAAATTTTACTTACGGAGGAAGTAGAACTTTTAAACCTAGTTTTTCAGATACTTACACTATCTATTTGCGACAAGATAATCTTGCTCTACAGTCTTATGGTACACAAACATTACAAATCTCTACTTTTTTGCAATCAGCGTCAACTTGTGTCGGACCGCGTCGAATTAAAAACAATTCTTCTAATGATTCAAGTTATAATAACTTAGAGTTACAAAACATAGTAAATGTAAAACCAAATCCTGCAAATGATAAAATAATTATAACTTATTACAGTAATGAAAATTCAGCTATAAATATTTCATTATTTGATATTGTTGGGAATAAAATATTAACTTTAAAAGAAGGTATATCAGTAGAATCAAATGATAATATTTCGGAAGAGTTTGATGTATCAAAAATTGTACCAGGAGTCTATATTATTTTTATAAAAATAGATAATCAAGTTGAAAAAATTAAATTAGTTAAAATATAACGATGCATTTTTAACGACCATAAATTTTAATTTGAGGCATAACTGATGAAACTATTACATCCTAGCATATCAAGTCGGCGCGCCTTTATGGGGCAGGCGCTGGTCGCCTCTACTTTTATGATCGTTCCCCGCCATGTTTTAGGGAGGGGTTTCATAGCGCCGAGCGATATGATTACGCTCGGGTCTATCGGCTGCGGCAAACAAGGCGAATCTTTGCGCCATAGTTTTCTGACAACCGGACAGGCGCAGATTGTCGCCGCCGCCGACGTTTTTAAAGCGAAGGTTGACCGGACGACGCAGAAAGTGAACGCTTTTTACGCGGAGAAAAAAGGCGTCGGAACCTATAAAAGTTGCGAAGCGTATGATGATTTTAGAA
Organism: Chitinophagales bacterium; assembly: GCA_038230555.1. GTDB lineage: Bacteria > Bacteroidota > Bacteroidia > Chitinophagales > Saprospiraceae > JAAFJT01. The sequence continues at coordinate 13,619 of JBBRMZ010000001.1, read as the reverse complement.
AAATACTCGATCGTAAAGATATTGACGCCGTCGTCATAGCCACGCCCGACCACTGGCACGCGCCAATCGCCATCAGAGCTTGCAAAGCGGGCAAGGACGTATATTGCGAAAAACCGCTCACGCCGACCATCCATGAAGGGCGCGCCGTGGTTGACGCCGTCCGCAAACACAACCGCGTGTTCCAAACCGGCAGCATGCAGCGCTCCTGGAAAGAATTCCGGCAGGCCGTCGAACTGGTTCGCAACGGGTATATTGGAGAGGTCAAAACCGTCAAGGTAAACGTCGGCGGACCGCCGGTCGTTTTTAATTTGGAAGGGCAGCCGGTTCCGGCGGGTATGAACTGGGAAATGTGGCTGGGGCCTAACGTAGTGGACCGGCCCTATCATCCCGATCTGGCGCCGAGCCTCGAATACGAGCCCAAAATCTGGCCGCACTGGCGCTACTTTAAAGATTTTGCCGGCGGAGATATGGCGGACTGGGGCGCCCACATGTTCGATATTGCCCAATGGGGGCTGGATATGGACGGAAGCGGTCCGGTGGAGCTCACGCCTCCGACGGGCGTTGAAGATAAAGGGCTCGTTTACAAATATGCCAATGGGATCGAAATGATCCATACGCCTGCCGAGGGGGATAAATTTTGTCATTTCATCGGGACAAAAGGGGAGGTATGGGTCGCGCGGGGAAAACTGAAAACTACGCCGGAAGAATTAAAAGATCATAAGATCACGGCGGAAGAAAAACACGTCTACCAAAGCGCCGATCACTATATGGATTTTCTGAACTCGATCCGCTCGCGCCAAAAACCCATCGCCGACGTGGAAATTGGACACCGCACCGCGAGTATCTGCAATCTGGGAAATATTGCTTACAAACTAAGAAGACCGCTGCAATGGGATCCGGCAAAGGAAAAATTCATCAACGACGAGGCTGCTAACAAACAATTGTCCCGCCCGTTGAAATCAGAATGGTCGGTCTGACATATTTTAACTAATTATATTAGTAATTGTCGCTTTAATTGTTTCCTTATACAAATATTTATCGTATATTTGTATTTTTATAATCCATATAGGTTATAATTTCATGGAAACTAATGCTATTTACTACGAGGGCAACCTCTTTTATACCGTCAACTCCCTCCACCGCCAGATAGCGGCGGTTGCCGACGCCGCTTTTATTGATCTGGGTCTGACTCCGTCGGACGCTTACCTGATCATGTGCGTCAATGAGAAGCCTAATATTCAGCCGACGGAGATCAGCGAGAAAATCCAACTGGCCCCTTCCACCATTACCCGGATGGTGGAGAAACTGGAAAAGCGGAATATCGTCAAGCGTCGGCATGAAGGCAAATACTCTTTTATCGCCCCGACCCAAAAAGGCGAAGATATGTATTCACCCATTTTGCAGATCTGGGACGATATACGAAACACGTTGTCGGGACGACTCACTTCAAAAAATGTAGGTCAACTTTTGAAGGAGACCGACCAGGCAGCCGCTAAATTGTCCGTTTTTAGTAAGGCGAACAAAAAATAGCATTGGGCAAAAAAAGAGCGGAAGGTAGTCAACTGAACTATACCCTCCGCTCTTGCGCTTTAAAAAGCGAGATCAGACGGAAAAACTCTCGCCGCAGCCGCAGGTTCTGGAAGCATTGGGATTGTTGAAGCTAAATCCTTTACCGTCCAGGCCGCCGGAAAATTCCAGCGTCGTATTAAACAGGTACAAAAAACTTTTCAGGTCGCACACCACTTTTACGCCGTTATGCTCGAACACCTGGTCGTTAGGCCGGCTTTGATTGTCAAAATCCATTTTGTAGGAAAGACCGGAGCAGCCCCCGCTCACCACGGACACGCGGACAAAATAATCTTGTTTAAGCTTTTCCTTACTCAGAATATCCGTAATTTTTTCTTTCGCGCTGTCTGCTACAAAGATCATGTCAATTAATGATGAGTTATGAACGATGAATGATGAATTGCGCGACTTGCCTATTTTTAATAGAAAATCGCGTTTCTTACCTCATTGACTCATATAATTTAGAAATTACCGGATTAATGAGCCATGGCAGCCTCAGGGCTGGAGACGGCATTTTTATTCTGGTAGTCCTTGATGGCCGCTTTGATAGCGTCTTCCGCTAATACAGAGCAGTGAATTTTAACGGGCGGCAAAGCCAGTTCTTCCACAATGGCCATATTGTCAATGGCGAGGGCTTCGTCGATGGATTTGCCTTTCAGCCATTCGGTGGCGAGGGAAGAAGAAGCAATTGCGGAGCCGCAGCCAAATGTTTTGAATTTAGCGTCAATGATGGTATGCGTAGTCTCGTCCACCTCAATCTGTAAACGCATGACGTCGCCGCATTCAGGAGCGCCCACCAGACCCGTACCGACCGTTTTTTTGCTTTTATCTAAAGTTCCAACATTTTTCGGATGATGGAAATGATCCATTACTTTATCTGAATAAGCCATGTTTCTTTAATTATGAGTGATGAATGATAAGTTATGAATGGCGCGTAATTACGCTTTATAATCTTTACTATACAACGATTTGTATAAGTTTGAAGTTCCAGCATGAGCGGAATGAATAAGTCGAATAAAGAAATTGAATTTTATAAAATAGCCGAATAGTCTATACCATGAATAATTCATCATTCATCACTCATCATTAAAAAACTTAGTGTTCGCTCCACTGCACTTTGCTTAGGTCGACCCCTTCTTTATACATTTCCCAGATCGGGCTGAGGTCGCGCATGTGCGTAACGCCGTCGCCAACCGCTTTGATCGTATAATCGATCTCCTCTTCGGTAGTGAACCTGCCGAGGCTGAACCGGAGGGAGGAATGCGCGAGATCGTCGCCGAGACCCAAAGCCACCAACACATAAGAAGGCTCTAAACTGGCCGACGTACAGGCGGAACCGGAAGACAGACCAATAATCTGGTTGAACGTCATCATCAGGCCTTCGCCTTCGACGTGTTTAAAAGAAATATTGGTCACGTGCGGCATCCGGTTGTTGACGTCGCCGTTCACATAAACTTCTTCAAGATTGGCTTTGAAAGCGTTTTCCAATTTATCGCGCAAACCGGACAGCCGCTCGGCGTCCTGGTTCATTTCTTTTAAAGCGATCTCTGCCGCTTTGCCAAAACCAACTATGCCGGGGACGTTCAGCGTGCCGCTGCGCATGCCTCTTTCATGTCCGCCGCCGTCCATTTGGGCGGTTACTTTGACGCGGGGCTTCAGGCGGTTGACGAACAATGCGCCTACCCCTTTCGGGCCGTACATTTTATGCGCGGTGAACGTGGCGAGGTGAATACCCGTTTCTTTGACCAGCGTCGGAATTTTTCCGACCGCCTGCGTAATATCGCTCATAAACAACACGCCGTGTTTGGCGCAGATCTCGCCGATGCGTTTCATATCCTGGATGACGCCTGTTTCGTTATTGGCCCACATTACGCTAACGAGAATGGTCGACGGTTTGATGGCAGCCTCCAGGGCGTCCAAATCCAGGCGGCCATTGTACGCCACGTCGAGATAGGTCACTTCCGCGCCTAGTTTTTCGAGGTGTTTGCAGGTGTCCAGCACCGCTTTATGCTCCGTTTTGACGGTAATAATATGATTGCCTTTGCGGCTGTACATTTCGTAGACCCCTTTAATGGCCAGGTTGATGGCTTCGGTCGCGCCGGAAGTAAAAATAATTTCTTTATCCTCCACGCCGATTAGTTTGGCGATCTGCTCGCGGGCGTAATCGACAGCCTCTTCAGCTACCCATCCGAAAGGATGGTTGCGGCTGGCGGCGTTGCCAAAATGGGTCGTAAAGAAAGGAACCATCGCTTCCACTACGCGCGGATCGCAGGGAGTGGTCGCGTTATTATCTAAATAAATGAGCCGTTGTGGATTTTGCATAATATATATGGAGTAGATGGATACAGTCGCTTTTAGTTGCTTAGGCGATCAAAAATAAACAGTATTCATAGAAATTTGACGGAATATCTTTTAAAACTTCCCTTATTTAGATTTAGTCTATTAATTCTGACGCAAATATAACATCTTTCGGTATGAATTGTTGATAAAAAGCGTCGCAGAATTTAAATGCGAGCAATATTTTTTAAGAAATATGCTTAAAACTTTCACCGCCGGAAGACTGTTTTTATGAATTCCCTTTTAAATCTTACTCCTCAATATTTTAGTAGTTAAACAAAACTAACCGTTATCCCTTTCCAGGATTTTCTATCGCAGAAAGTGTGCATGATTTAGGTTGATTCAACCATTTAATATTTGACGTCACAAAAATTGTCAAAGAACCGAATTTATTTATTTGTCTGATTATGAATCATTCATCATTCATCATTCATCATTTACCATTATTTAACCCCCTTCGCCTTCAGATATGCTAAAAATTGCTTTTTCGCCTGTCTACAAATATGATCTCGCCCCGACGCACCGTTTCCCGATGCTAAAATACGAACTCATCCAGGAACAATTACTATATGAAGGGGTGGTGGAAGCAGAAAATTTTTTCCATCCGGCTCCGCTGACCGACGAGGTCATCCTCGAAACCCATGAAGCCGGTTATTGGAACAGCCTGAAAGATCAGACCATCTCCCCTAAAGAAATTCGTAAGATCGGCTTTCCGATGTCGCCCAAACTGGTCGAACGGACCAGCGTAATTTCTGGCGGCACGGTGCAATGCGCGCTCTACGCTCAACAATACGGCGTCGCCATGAACGGCGCCGGCGGTACGCATCATTCATTTAGCAACCGCGGAGAGGGATTTTGTATGCTCAACGACGTCGCCATCGGCGCCAACTACCTGCTTAACCGCGGCCTTGCCCGTAAAATCCTGGTGGTCGATTTGGACGTGCATCAGGGCAACGGAACGGCGAGCCTGTTCCAGGGATCCGACCGCGTGTTTACTTTCAGCATGCACGGGGAGAAAAACTTTCCGCATCATAAAGAAGCGTCGCATCTTGATATTGGTCTGCCCGACGGAACAGGCGACGCTGAATATCTCCGTGCCCTGCGAGACGTCCTGCCCCGTTTGTTCGACGATGTCGCTCCGGATTTTGTATTTTTCAACGCAGGCGTGGACGTTTTAGCGACCGACCGGCTGGGCAGGTTGTCGCTTTCAATGGAAGGCTGCCGCGAACGCGACCGGATCGTGATGAAATTGTGCAAACAAAACAATATTCCTTTATCCGTCAGTTTGGGCGGCGGTTATTCCGAGCGGCTGGCGACCATCGTGGACGCCCACGCGCATACCTTCAAATCGGCGCAGGAAATATTTTTTTAAATTCGGCGATCTATACCATATTAAATAGCGAATATTTCCTTAGTTTTGTATTAAAGTAATTATAACCAAACAAGCAGCCAAAACGCCGGATTTTAACTAATGCAGCGAAAACAATAATTTGTTTTTTTTAGTTACAGGTTTTATAAGACAAATTATTGTTTTTAAACTACTAACTTGTTACTTCTTTTTAAAAAGACCCAACCAGGAGCGCTATGAGAACCAGAATCGCCGTGATCGGTCCTATTCCAAAGGATCATATTATTACCCACCGGAACGAACATATTGAAAAATATGGCTGTATCACTCATCCCGTTATTGCCCTGTCGAAAATCAGCGACGGCGAGATGGAGATCATCCCGGTTGCCAACGTGCGAAAGCAGGACAAGCCCCATATATTAGAACTTTTCCAGCCCTACGATCATATTAATACCGATTATATCAGCGACGAAGCAGACCAGGGAGACGTTATTCAACTTAGGTTCACCGACCAGAACAATCGCCTCGAGAAACAAACCGGCTTTATGCGCCCGGTTGTTCCCGCCGACCTGGAAGGACTGATGGACTGCGCCGCTTTTGTGTTTTTACCCATCACCGATTTTGAAATTAGCCTCGACACGCTGCGCTATATCAAAGCCCGCAGCGCAGGGGTCATTATTTTCGACGCCCACGGGCCGACCAATACGCTGACCAAAACAGGCGACCGCCTGCTGAAATTCTGGATCGACCGCGATCAGTGGCTTCCATACATCGACGTTCTGAAAATGAATCTTGAAGAATCCACCTGCTGCTGGTTTGAGCGGGGGGAGGTGCGCGACCTGGGCCACGACCGGAGCCATTTGCCCAAACTAGCCGCGCACGCCTTGTCGCTGGGCGTCAAATCAGTGATTATTACCGTCGATTCCGCAGGATGCCTTGTTTTCTATAACGACGCGAAAGGCGCGATGCAACAACAACTGGTGCATTCCGTTCATGTCGACACGGTCGTCGACACCACCGGCTGCGGCGATTCCTTCGGCGGCGGACTGGCGTTCGGGCTGGTCAAAAAGTCCAACGATTTTATTCATGCGACCTATTATGCCAATACTTTTGGCGCCATGCGCACCCAGGGGAAAACCTTCGACGTGTTCAAAAACCGGGGAGAAACCGAGGAGATCATTCGGTATACGTATTACGCAGAAGTGTAAAAAAGAGCCGTTAGCTATCAGCATTCAGCCGTCAGCTTTTTCGTTCAGGCGCTCTCTATCTTCTACCAACCGCGCCCGTCACAATCAGGAACTGCCCGGCCGCATAGGTCGCCATGATCCAAAGGCCCGACCAGGCAATGGGCGCGACAAATTTATTGACGGCCAGCAGGCTGTCGGACAGGACAAATAAACACCCGCCCGCCATCACCGACCAAAAACTTTTGGACGGCACATACTTCCACCGGTTCAGCAGCGTCAGCAGCATCGTCAGGATAGCGACGGCATAAATCAGGATGGGCGTCTGGAATTTACCCATGCCCGGAGTCAGCACAGCCAGCAGGAACGCGCCGTAAATACCAATGACCAGCGCCCAGGGCAGCCGGTCGCGCTGGAAAAATACGGGATAGGCATTGTCCCTGTAAAAAGCGAGAATGTATAAAATATGAGCGATCAGGAACGCGCCCAAACCCGCGAGAAAATTATCCGGGTTCAATAGAAAAAAGTCCCCCAACAAACTAAAGAAAATAGCGCCTCCCAGGAATTGATTGAATTTCATCCCGTTCTCCCGCGAAAACCGCGCATACCAAAGACCCAGCGCGATCATCAGCGAAGGTTTGAAAATATAGGCTATGAGCGGCGTTTCCCGGAAAACCGTCACCGCAAGCAATTCGCCCAGCGTCAGAAAAACAAAGAGAAGGGTAAAGCGCATAATTCCTGTTTCAGCTACTTAAATATATCGCCGCTCTCGAATTTAGAATAACCGGAAGGCGCGTAGGCTTTCATTTTTTCCAATAATTCGGCGGGTTCGGAAGCAAACAGCGCGCTTTGCCGGTATTGCGGCTGCAAAAACCCGTCTTCCGTCATCCGGTCCAACTGTTGTTGCAACGGATCAAAAAAACCGCTCACGTTTAGGAAACCAACCGGCTTATGCTGTTGCCGTTTATTGCCCAGGATGTTGAGCATCAGGATTTCGGAAATTTCGTCCAGCGTGCCGTAGCCGCCCGGCATGGCGATGAATCCGTCGGAAAGAGCGATCATTTTTGTCCGGCGCTGCGCCATGGTGCGCACCAGTATTTTAGTCGTTAACTGGTGGTGCAGAACTTCGCGTTCGGATAGAAAGTGGGGCGCCACGCCCGTCATCACGCCGCCGTTTTCGACCACCGCCGTTCCTAAAACGCCCATCAGACCCAATTTTCCGCCGCCGTAAATGAGGCAGATGCCCTGGCTGGCCAGCAGCATGCCCAGTTCCGCCGCCTTTTGCGCGTATTCAGGCCGGTCGCCGGTCATCGAACCGCAATAAACAGCGATGCTTTTCATAATATTTTTTGATAAAAACAGGTGAACTTAATTGGGCAAATATAAAAAATACCTTTATAAATGTTCATATTTATAAAGGTATTAAAGCGCCGAAGTTAGAAAAAGAAAAATTCTCCCCGTCGGTATTATTATACTGCATTTTCCGCCGCCAGCCAGAAAAAGTAGCGCTAAAAATTTTAACGGCCTCTAAAGCTGATAGCTGACGGCTGATAGCTGAAAGCTTTCTTCAATGCGCGACTTGATTATTAGAAGGAACCGTTTCAGGCGTTTCAAGAACGACCGTATTCCTGCCGATGCTTTCGTAATGGAAGCCCTTGTTTTCCATTTCTTTAATATCGTAGAGATTGCGACCGTCAAAGATAGCTCTAGCTTTCAACTTTTTTAGTTTATCAAATTCCGGCGTGCGGAACAGACTCCATTCAGTGGCGATGACCAGGGCGTCGGCGCCTTCGACGGCGTCGTACTCGTCGCTCGCGTAATATAGTTTATCGCCAAACATTTTTTTCACGTGTTCCATTGCCTCCGGGTCAAAAACGCGAACGGCAGCGTTGGCATGAAGCAGCGCTTCAATGATCTCCAGCGCGGGCGCTTCGCGAATATCGTCGGTGTTGGGTTTGAAAGCCAGCCCCCAGATCGCGAAAGTTTTGCCGTCCAACTGGTGGTGGAAATATTTTAGTATTTTTTTAACCAATACTTTTTTCTGAATCTCGTTGACCTTCATTACCGCCGTCAGGATGCGGAAATCATAATCATATTCTTCAGCGGTTTTGTAAAGCGCCTGCACGTCTTTGGGGAAACAACTGCCGCCGTAACCAATGCCGGGAAACAAAAAGCGTTTGCCGATCCGGTTATCGCTGCCCATGCCCATACGCACCATATCGACGTTGGCGCCCACGCGCTCGCAGATATTCGCAATTTCGTTCATAAAAGAAATTCGGGCCGCCAGGTATGCATTGGCGGCATATTTGGTCATTTCCGAACTTCTTTTGTCCATAAAATAGACGGGATTGCCCTGACGAACAAACGGTTCATAGAGCTGCTTCATTAGTTTTTGCGCTTTTTCCGAGTCCGTCCCCACCACTACGCGGTCGGGTTTCATAAAATCGTCCACCGCCACGCCCTCGCGCAGGAACTCCGGATTGGATACCACGTCGAACAGCTCTTCGTTCAGGTTTTGCGCTATAACGGCGTGCACTTTTTCTGAAGTGCCAACCGGAACAGTGCTTTTATCGACAATGACCTTATAATCGGTAATAATATGAGACAGATCTTTAGCGACGCCCAGAATATAAGAAAGATCGGCGGAACCGTCTTCGCCCGGAGGCGTGGGCAGCGCCAGGAAAATAATCTGGGCGTCTTTGATAGAAGCGGCCAGGTCGGTCGAAAAGTGCAGGCGGCCCTGACGGGTGTTCCGCTCGAACAGGAGGTCCAGTCCCGGTTCAAAAATAGGAATTTCTCCCTGTTTCATACGCTCGATCTTTTGAGCGTTAATATCAACGCAAATGACGTGATTGCCGGTTTCTGCAAAACAAGTTCCGGTGACCAGCCCTACGTATCCAGTTCCAACGACGGTAATGTTCATGATCTTATTAATTTAAGTTTGTAAAAAAGTCGGATGCAAAGCTACTAAGTTTCATAATCGATACTTATGCCTTATAAATAAAAAACTCCCTCCGTTTTAATAAAAAACAGTCAAGGGAGTTCAGGCATATGTTTTTATATGAGTGGCCTCTTCAATCTGTTGTTGGGAAGGGCCATTTTTTATTCTATTAAAAAAAGCTGGAGCGATTATCGGTAATGCTCGCGTTTTTCTTCAGATCGGCTAACAATTTGCCGCGGATCAGATTTTTTAACGGCGCGCTGGCCTGCTGCCTAAGCGCGTTTTTATCAACCGGGCTGTTGACAATCGGATTTTTAGAGATCACTTTGACTACATAAACTCCCGACTGCCCAATGATCGGTTTCGTGACGCTGTTCACGGGAGTACTAAACGCTGCGGCGATCACTTCCGGCTCCTGTCCAACTTTAGGGATATAAATCGCGTTAAAAGTAAGCTGCATTGCCGTATCTATTTTAGTCTGGTAAGTAGCGGCAATAGCATTCAGGTCGTTTCCGGTAATCTTATTTTTCAGGATCTCCCCTCTTTTCATATTCTTTACAAACGGCGTAAGGTCGTCTTTTATATTGGCGACTGTCGGAGTCCCTTTAGGTTGTATGGATTTTAAGGCGGCCACCACGTAGCGGCTGATATAACTGTCGCCCTGGTCGCTGAACGCATATACTGAAGGGGCAACTTCTCCAACCGATCCTTCTTTATAAGCCCATTTTATAGCGTCGCGCGCCGGAGCGCCGCCGCCCGCCGTGCCGAGGCTATAATCGTATGCCCGGAGGGGCTGGGTAGTTTGCAGTTGTCCGCCTGCTGTCTGCGCGTTTTTATCCAGCGCTTCCAGCGTTCGGTTAGCCGCAAGGAAAGCGTTCGCCTGGTCTTCCACCCTTTTCAAAGTTTCCGCGCCCGGCACAATTGGTTTGCGAATGAATGCTACTTTTAGCCGGTCCTCGCGTTTAGCGCTCTGACCGGTAACCTGTACAATATGTACGCCAAATTGTGTGGTTACAGTATAATATTTGCCGGGGGCCGCTTTATAAAAGATCAGATCGTTAAATTTCGGCACCATTGCCCCGTTGGCTACCATGCCTAATTCGCCTTTTGCCGCCTGAGCGACTTTATCAGAGCTATATTTTAAATTAAGCGAGTCCCAGTTGGCTTTGCCCGTTTCAAGCGCCAGCCGGAAGCTGTCGGCCATTTTTTCCAGGTCGACGATCTTGTCAGTCTGCGCTTTGGGCTGCAATAATATATGGCGCGCCTTGACGGAGTCGGGGCCGTTTCTTTTATCTATAATTTTCGCCAGCCAGTAAGATTTTTGGTCGATATATGGCCCAATGACGGCGCCGACGGCTACCGGCGCGCTAAACAGCGCTTTTTTCATCGGCTCGGAAATTCCCTGCGTCAGACTGTTTAGCCATTGGTCTGGAGCCAGACCTCCGTTCAACGTCGCAAATGCCGAATCTTTCACGCTCTTTTGGAAATCGGGGATTAGCGTTTTGATCTGGTTGTCAATTTTATTAGAATCCTCGGATGTTGGCGTAACGGTAAATGTTACAAAGTCCATTTTGCGGGTTTCCTCGTCCTGGTTATATTTTCCTTTATGCTGGTCGAGGTAGGCCTGGTAATCGGCGTCGGTCAATTTAACTTCGTCGTCTTTGACGGCGTCGAACGGTGCTTTGACGAATAGAATATCGACCGGCTGGGTTAGGTCTGCGTAAGCGGCGTCGACCATCCAGGTAGGCGAATAAACGCCTTTAGAAACAAGGGCGACGAGTTTTTCCTGTAAACGCGTCTTGATTACGCGGCGTTCGAACTCGCTCCAGTATCCTTTAAACTCCGGAGTTTCCAGTTGCTGATTTTTCTGTAAAAAAGCCTCCCTGACCTGTTTTACTTTGTCGGGATCAATTTGTCCGGTTTGCGTATTGGACATCACCGGATTTTGACTGACTTCAGGACTAAAATTTGGGCCAAATTCCAACCCTAGCAATTCGTCTTTGCAAACACCCATGCCCAATTTATCGGCTTCTTGGTTTACAAGGGCCCCGTCCACAAATTCGTCAAAAATATGATTCTGCGTCCGAACGTCGCCTTTAGCATTCGTGTACATGACGTCCTCTATTTGTTGAAAATCTTCATACGTAAACGTCTTCCCGTCCACTTGGCCCATCACGTTGGAGGTTACGCGGTTCGAACCGCTGCGGTTGCCGCTTTTCATAATATCCATCGCTAAAAAGCCGGCAATCGCCAACACCATCAAAACCAGGATCAACACGCCTTTAGAGCGAATTTTTTGAATTAAAGCCATCCTTAAAATAATTATAAATTATGAATAATGAATTTGTTATACAATGTTCATAATCAAACCATTGTACAAATTAAAAAAATGGAGCGCATAAATATTAAAAGGATCAATTTTTCTAATACCGATTATTTTTCCTAAAGAAGTGCAAAGTAAAATCAAATTGACGTAAAATCAAAAAGATTGTGCCATTTTAACGAAGGTATATAAAAAAGGTTACTGTAAATGTAAGCTGATAGCTCATTTCACCCGGCTTAGCCCCGCTTTTGCTTTTGTATGCAGCGCGTCGGCATAATCGTCGGGTTTGAGGCGAAGGCAATAAGTATAATATTCCCTGGCTTTTGCGGTATTGCCGTACTGTTCATAAATAAGGCCGAGCTGAAGCGCCGCGTTGCAGGCGTAATAAAACTTTTTATCGCGACCCAAGTCGATGGTTTGCAAATACGCGGCGATGGCTTCGTTGGGGTGCGCGATCAGTTGGAGAATGCGGCCTGTCCGGTAAGTATATTCGAGCTGCAGCGCGTCGGTATTAAAATCGGCTGCTCTTTTGGGTTTCAGTAGTTCGTATGCTTTCTGATAATAGCCTCCGTCGAATAGCAACCGCGCCCGCAACAACAGGGGGTCGGGCGGAATCCCGTTTTTGGCTTCCTTCAGCGCGTTCTTATCGCCGCCGACAGAAGCGTAGCCTTGCGTTTTACACTTTTCCATGCAGCGCCGGTATCCGGCCTCGTCGCCTTTCAGGATGGCGATCCAGCCCAGCCGCTGCCAGGCTTCCTTGATATAATTCCGGCCTTTAAACGCGTCGATATAATGGCGGATATGGGTTTCCGCGTCGGCGTCGCCCCGGCTCATTTTGGCCTGTCCCAGCATATATTCCAAGTAAACCATCGGATAATAAGCGGCGTCCGCAGGTCGGCGTTCCAGCGTTTCGATCGCTTTATCGTTTCTGCCGGTGCGCATGGCGACGTTGGCCACTGCAAAACACGCCAGCACGCTTTCTTGCGGGCGGAGTTTGCTGTTGGCGATGACGTTCCAGGCATTGTCATTGTCATTTTTGAGGTGCAGCATCAAAAAAGCGTACATGACCGACGCTTCCTGTTCAAAAGCAAAGTCATGGGTTTTGGCGTATTCCAAAGCGCTTTCGATCTCATTTTGGCCCTGCTGAACGGTTCCGTCCATGCCGCTCAACAATTTTACGCCCCATTTATATTCTCCCGGAATGGATCCGACGATGGAGTGCAAAACGCCCAGCCCTAGCTTATTGGCAACAAACGAAGGGAATTTCTTTTGGTTTTTCTGTAGTTCGTCGTAGGCTTCGCCCGCCTCGTTGAACGCCGAAAAATAAGCGCCAAATTTGGCGTGGTTCATTGCCCACAAAAGCCGCGTTTGCGCCTGGGTATATAAAAAATAAGGCGACTGCGGGTCGCCTTTTTGTAATAAACGGAGATAATCGTCTTCTTTTCCTGAATTCTGTTTGAGCTCGCCCTCATCCTCGTCGATGAATATTTTCAACGTAAGGATATAATTTTCTAAATAATAGCTCAGGTAATTATCCGGTTCCGACGCTTTAAGTTGCCCAATATCTAATTTGGCGTCGTCAAACCGGAGCGCCATAATATGCCGGTAAGCGGTTAGCGCGCCCGGTGAAAGCGTAAACTTAGCCGCAGCCCTTGCGTTGTTTTGAATAAAACCGCCCGAACAAATCAGAAAAGCCAGAACCAAACGGGTAAAATATCGGGGCATAGGGTCAGTTTGAGGAATAGATTGTAAAAAGCGCTGAAGGGTGGCCGGCACGTCTTTTTATTTTTTAAGAAAAAATAAAAAGACGTGCCGTTCCCGGTCTTTCTGTCTCAAGAGTTTTTTATCCGAAGATCCACGAGTTATAAAAAATAACTCATAACTCATGCGAATAATGGGTTGAAAAAATTCAAAAAGGGC